>JAFGKV010000068.1 GCA_016928395.1 Candidatus Fermentibacterota bacterium
CGAGAGCCAACTGCCGGCTGTACTCTCAACCCTGAGAATTCTGAGGGAGCCCGGCGTCCTCAGAGGCCGCACTGAACCCTGAACCCTCAACCCTGACAACTCAACCCTGAACCCTGGAAACTGCTCGCAGCGGGGGCCCATTCCTATTTCCTCAGCCCCGCCAAAGTGGCGCAGATGCACTGGATCTCATCGTTCTGTAAGGTCGGATAAGTCGGTAGGCAGATGACCTGACGGCTGATGTCCTCGCTGATAGGGAGTGGCGGACAACGGTAGATGTGCGGCATCTGGCGTGGCGCACGGAAGCCTGGTCGAGTCTCGATGCCAGCATCGCGCATCTGTGCCATCACACTGTCGCGGCCCTGAGGATAGGCGCGCGGGTCGAGTTTGAGGGCCATCGTCCACACCACGGGCTCCGCCTTCGCGGTGACCTGCTGCCGGGTGACGCCATCGATGGCGTCAAGGTATGATTCGTAGAGCTCGCGGACCCGCCGCCTCTCCGCAAGGATGGTGTCAATTCGCTCCAGTTGCGCCACCCCCAAGGCAGCCTGCATGTTGGTGAGGCGGAAGTTGTGGCCGGCCAGCTCGTGCCAGTAGAACACCTTGCGCAGCATGCCGTGGCTTCGATAGAGGGCCATTACGTCTCGCAGTCGCTCGTCGGCGGTGACGACCATGCCTCCTTCACCGGTGGTGATGGTCTTGGTTGCCTGGAAACTGAAGGTGCCGATAGTGCCCATGGTCCCGGCCACACGGCCTCCGTAGCGCGAGGCGAACGCTTCGGCAGTGTCTTCAACCACCGGTATCCCACGCCGGCCGGCCAGCTCCAGGATGCCATCCATGTCGCATACATTCCCATAAGTGTGCACAGGTACGATCGCCTTGGTTCGCGGCGAGATATGTGCTTCCACTGCCCCCGCGCACAGGCACCAGGTACCGGGATCCACCTCGGCAAACACAGGTTCCGCGCCGAGCTGAAGGGCTATGTTCGCCACTGCCAGAAACGCGAATCCGGGCACGACGACTTCATCACCCGCCCCGATGCCCAAGGCTAAGTATGCCATGTGGAGCGCGCTGGTGCCGTTGGAGCATGCCAGGACGTGACCGCCTCCGCAGAACGCAGCGAAGTCTCGCTCGAACCGGTCAACGAAAGGCCCACCGGATATCCATGTGGATGTCAAGGCCTCCACCACGTACTCCTGTTCCTTGCCCCAGAAATCGGGCTTTGCCCAAGGGATGAATCGAGGGTCAGCCATCGACCGCGACCGCGCCGTAGGGTGTAGTTGCATGCTCTTCCATCACGGAACTCACCCCTTCTTCCGAAAGATGGCAAACATCTCGCCGGGCAGCAGGAGAGTAATGAACACTCTGGAGAGAAATGTGCGATGCACCAAAGCCTTAGTCACGCCGCCAACAACCGGGTATCGTCCCAGCGAGTTGGTCAAGAGCCTCAGGCTGGAGGTGAACGGGTAGGTTCCCATCCATGCCCTCTCGAAACCGTGCATCTCGAACATGCGGCACAATGACGTAGCAGTGTAGAGTTGGAGATACTGCCCCATGACATACCAGTACTTCCGCCCTAGAATCCGCGCTGGCAGAGATGCCATGTCACCGGTCCAGACACAGACCAGACCGCCGGGCTTGACCAAGCGCGCCATGGCCGCGGCCTCCTCGTGCGGATGCTCGAACAAACCGATGACGCCCCACAAGGTGATGACGTCATACGCGGAGTCTTTGGACACCGCGGGCAGTCGGGACCGGTGCACCCGGAAACCTCTCTCAGTGGCGATCTGGGACGACCACTTGGACAACTCTACTCCCTCAACGTCGAAAAAAGCCTGCGCGCTGTCGAGGAAATCCCCCGTGGCACACCCCACGTCCAACAGCCTTCCTCCTGGGCAGAAGCGGTGGATGCGCTTCACGAGCTTCCTGAAGGTGGCCGCCCGCTCCTCGGTCCGGGCCATGTACGCCGGATCCTCCACACCTTCGTATTCCTTCCACAAGTCTCTTCGGGTCGGTATCGCGAAGCGATGGGTGCAGCGGCCACACTTCATGATCCGATAGGTACGGCCGTGGTCCGCGCCGAAATCATAGTCAAGACGAGGCACGTCAGGGCCCAAGGTATCGGGGTAGAGGAGAGTGCATCCGTCAGAGCTGCACACGGGGCAGAGGATCTCCCGGGAAGGGCCCGCACGCGCGCTGCCCCCAGAACTCACAGGAGTACCAATCGGTTGAGCCTCGGAACCGCTACCCCTGGCACGATCAGCGGCAGATGATTCCACCTCTTGACTCGATCCACTCACTGGGATCGTCCTTGAGCGCTCTTCGCCTCGTCAAGCCATCGGGTAAGGTCATGGCGCCGCCATCCCCCGGCTCTCTGCACATCTTCCATGCCCACAATGCGCAGCTCGGGAAGCGGGAGGATGAACTTCCCGCCTCGCCGAAGGAAGTCAGCCTCTCTCTCTACGAAGCAGTCGAAGAAGTGCCAGGGAAGCACGAGGAAGAAATCCGGCTTCTCTGCTCGGGCCTGCTCCTCCGAAACGATGGGGATATTGGTACCCAGGGTGTGCCGCCCCCACTTCTCCGGATTGCGGTCTGCCGCCTTGTCGATGAGGCCAGCGTCTATCCCGCAGTATTGAAGAATCGTATTGCCCTTGGTGGAAGCACCATACACGTACACAGTCTTCTGATCGGACTTCAGCGTCTCAAGGCTCGCCCGCAAGTCCTGCCTCGTCCGCTGGACTGCGGCGCAGAACGCCTCGTAGGGTGCATCGGTGTCGAGACCGCAGAGTCGCTCCTTTACTCTGATGTCTTCCAGACCCGCAGCCTCCTCGGCGAGCACATCGCCGAAGGAGCGACGGCGCACAAAGAGCCGGAAACTGCCGCCATTGATGTCGTTGAACTCAATGCCGTGCACGCGAAAACCCTTACGCTCCAGCATCCACTCGATCTGCCGGAGACCATAGTACTCCAGATGCTCATGGCAGATCGTGTCATAGAGCCCATCATGAAGCATGAACGGCAGATACGACAGTTCAATGACCCAGAGGCCGTCATCGGCCAGCATCTTCGCCACATCATCGACGAATCGATTGGGATTCTCCAGATCGTAGAGCATGGCGACACTGGTAATAACCCTCGCTTTGCACCCGGGATAACGCTCATCAAACGGCTCGAATGAGAAGTAGGTCCCGATGACCTGGACGCCCTTCTCCTCCGCGAGGCGGGCGACATTGGGCGCGGGGTCAAACCCGACCTTTACGACTCCCGGTGTCGCATAGGAGTCAAGCAACGTGCCGTCGTTGCACCCGATGTCGACGACGAGATCTCCGGGGCGCAGCAAAACCATTGCCTCGACCCTCTCGACAATCTCGCACAGATTCGCGCGCATGATCTCATTGGTTCCGGAACGGTAGCCATAGTCAGAGTAGAGAACATCCTGGGCAATGGTGTGGCGCAACTGCACGAGCCCGCACCCGCCCCGGCCGGAACACCGGACCAGTTCCAGGGGATATGGCTGAAGCAATGCGGGGGGAACATCGTCTCGCACGAAGATGCTGGCGATATGTTGACTTCCCAAGTCGATCACCGGGCACAAATCAGGCGAACCACAGATCCTGCAGGTGGTTCGTACATTCGCCAGCGCACTGTCTGTCGTCATACTGTGCTGATCCTTCCGAATATCCCGTCGGCTCCGGTCTCACCCGGAGGAAGGCGAGTCATCATGTTCATGCGAGCGCCACATCGGTTCCGGCGCGGCGGCCGCCCCACTGGGCTCGTCGGCGCGGAGAGGTCGCTCCCGGAATCGGACGGCCCATAGGCAACGAGAGCGGTCGGCGAAGCGCGTGGGAGCACACCATATTTGGAGCAGATGAAGCTGAGATCAAGCCCGGTGTCGCGGGAGGCGCCAGGATAGGTGCTGCGGCGAGGGTGCGCAACTTCAAAGCGCTTCGCCCATGTTCGCGCTTCACAGCGCTCCAACATCGTCCGTACAGCTCATTCCCAATTGTAGGAGCGGCGTAAGCCGCGAACCCAACCCACCCCTTCGCGCTTCACAGCGCTCCAACATCGTCCGTGCACCGCATTCCCAACTGTAGGAGCGGCTTCAGCCGCGAAC
>JAFGKV010000069.1 GCA_016928395.1 Candidatus Fermentibacterota bacterium
GAGCAACTCCCGGAGCCTACTGACCGGGTGACGCATGATGCAGCTGAAGAGGTCACGCAGGTAACGCCACGGCTCACGGTCCACGCGGCGACAGGATTCTACCAGACTCGGGTACAGTGCGGTGACCCGCCCACCTCGCGGGCTCCCCGCAAACAGCCAGTTCTTCCTGCCCAGCGCCAACGGCCGGATCGCCTTCTCGGCCGTGTTGTTGTTGACAGCATGCGGAAACCGTCACAGTTCCACCCGCTTGAGTAGTTGGGCGTTGATCGCCACGACTACCGTGCTCGCCGACATCAGGACCGCGCCCGCGCCGATCGCAATCCCGATATCGGCGGTGGCCAAGGCGGGGGCATCGTTTACCCCATCGCCCACCATCGCCACCTTCTTCCCGTGTGATTGCAGCTCGCGCACCTTCGAGGCCTTATCCTCCGGGAGAACCTGGGCGAACACGGTGTCGATGCCCAACTCAGTAGCCACGGCATCCGCCACCGCCTGTGCGTCTCCTGAGAGCATCGCGACCTCGATACCGCCTTCGTGGAGGGCGCGGATCGCCTCACGACTTTCTTCCCGGATGGCGTCGGCCACCGCGAAGACCGCCATCGCCTTGCCGTCCCGAAGCAAATAGATGGCGGCCTGCCCCCGGGCGGCGGCCTCCTCGGCTGCCGTCTGAAGCGCGTCCGATATCTGCGCGTTCTCTTCCTTCAGCAGCGCCGGCCCGCCGATGTGATACTCCGCCCCGCCGACCGAAGCGGCAACACCCTTTCCAGTGAGCGCACGGAATCCATCCGCGGCAGGCACGGCGAGCTTCCGGGTGTTCAAGTTCCGAGCCTCTTCCAGTCCACGCCTGTCTCGCACAAGCAGACCGTTCTTGGCGCCCAGCGTCGTCGAGATGGCGACAACCAATGGCACCGCCAGCCCGAGTGCGTGCGGACAGGCGATGACCAGCCCGGTCACGACCCGAACGATGGAGAAATCGATGTTCGCGCCCAGCAACTGCCAGACGATGAGGGTGAGCATACCGGACAGAATGGCAGCTCCTGTCAGGATCTGCGCCGCACGGTCGGCCAGGTGTTGCGCCCTCGACTTGGACTTCTGGGCGTCGGCCACCAGCCGCATGATGCCGGACAGCCTGGTCTTGTCCCCGGTGCCCGTGATCTCCACGCGAAGTGAGCCCTCGCCGTTGATGGTCGCGGCGATGACCTCGTCGCCCTCCTTTTTCTTCACCGGCCTCGACTCCCCCGTGAGCATCGCCTCGTTGAGGGCGCTCTCCCCCTTGCGGACGAGCCCATCCGCCGGGACACGTTCGCCTGGGCGGACCAGCACCACGTCGCCCTCGTGCAGCGTGCTGACGGGTACGGTCTCCTCGATCTCCCCCGTGATGCGAGTTGCCGTGTCCGGGAGGAGCTTCGCCAACTCCTGAAGCGCGCCTTGGGCCTGCAAGATCGAGCGCATCTCGATCCAGTGACCAAGCAGCATGACGGTCACCAGGGTGGCCAGTTCCCACCAGAGCGCGCCCGCTTCAATGAACCCGAACTGCACCACCCAGGAGAAGATGAAGGCCACGAAATGGCCAGGGAGATCAGGGTCATCATCCCTGGCAGCCGAGCCCTCAGTTCCCGCCACGCTCCCTGCAGGAAGACCAGGCCGCCGTAGAGGAAGATGACAGTCGCGAGAACCGGAGGGATCCAGGACGACCCCGAGGACTCGGGTGCCCGGTAGCCCAGCAGTTCCTCGATGTGTGCCGACCAGAAGACCACTGGAAGGGTGAGGGCGAACGAAAGCCAGAACTTGTCCCGAAACATCTTCGGGCTGTGGCCCCCGTGTTGATCGTGGCCTTTGTGGTCCTCGGAATCCTTCCCGGCTTCCCCATGCAGTCCATCGTCGGCGCGCGGCTCGGTTACGTGGCCGTGATGGTGAGATGTGACCTTGTTCATCAAGGCACTCCTTTGGTCATGAGTGACACCTTCACTCAGGCCGAAACGGTGATCCCACGCGTCCGACCAACTAGTCACCTGCTGCAATCGGCAGATGTGATAGGCTGCGGGAATTGTACCCTATCACCACTCGATGGTTCGCACGCGTCGTGGGTTCCTCACAGGTCATCGGCAGGACTTCGCACACCGCGCCCTCCCTGTTTCAGCACATGCGTGTAGATCATGGTCGTGCGGATGCCTTACTCCTCTCGAAGGGGCCTGGCAAGCCAGCGAGCCCCAGGTGTAGGACCCCAGTATCCGCTAGCGCTGGGCCAAGGCTTGACCTGTGATGGCCGTCTTCAGATTGAGCGCGCGGATCCAGTCGGGACTCTCGGGCAGGGCACTGAGCCACAAGGCGTCTCCGGGCAGACAGAATGGATCGAAACCGGGCCGAAAACAGGAGCGGATGGCACTATTCTAATACGAGAGTAGTGGACAGTATCGGCCTGCGTGCCGGATTCGTGACATGAGCCGACCGATCCATGGGCGGGTGCCGGGGATCGTCGCGGCAGGCAAGACTGAAGGTTGTGCGATCCGATCGTATCCATCACGGCCCCTGGTGAAGGTCTCTCTCGGAACTGAGTAGGCTTCAAGGAAGCCGCTACCTCATGCACGGTCAAGCACTTCGAGTGCGAGGAATGCCTTTCCGCGACAAGCCCATGAGAACCTCTGGTGCGCGAATCGAGGAGTGGTAAGCTCTGATTCCCTGGCCGTGCCTAGACCGTAACACTCATGCGGCTCGACCCCGCCATCCAAATCCCATAATGCAGTACTGACACTGGTCACCTCTTGGAACAACGTAGCTCCGCAAAGCGAGTACGCGATCACGCGAATGTCCTATACCGCGACGAACGTGCCCCGTAGTTCTGCGTGCAGCGGGCGGTGCCTGGCCAAATATGCCCTCAACGCCTCTATGCTTCGCTCAGTGTGCTGTTGGCGATTGCGACCGTACTTCTGCGCGACACCTTGTTCGGTGACAAA
>JAFGKV010000070.1 GCA_016928395.1 Candidatus Fermentibacterota bacterium
CACGATATGGCGGCAGCGCAACACGACTTGGGCATTATCGCAGATCATGGGGCGGGGGCAACTACGAATCTCACGGATCGCACGAATGGGGGGAAGGAACTGCGAATCTCCGCGAAGGGATCGCCGGTAGAGCAGGAGGTGACGTGGCCCGCAACGACACCAGCGACGCGTTGGAGGATGGTTCCCGGCTCCCGTTCACGCTCGCCGCCGCGCGCGGTAGTCGTCGCCGTAGACCGAGACAATGGTGCTCAGGGCGCGGTCCTTCAGGCGCGAGGCGATCCGCGGATCGAAGTCGTCCACCTCGCCGTTGAAGATGAAGACCGATGGCAGCGCGCGGTTGTACCGGTAGTTGGTGATCTGAAAAATGGTCTGCTGGGCCCAGGGTGTGGCCGACTCGGTGCCCATGTCGTCGATGATCAGCAGCTCAACGTTGAGGCAGAAATCCAGCAGCTCGTCATGGTCGCCGCTGTCGAAGCCCGAGCGGAGCAGTCGCAGGAGATCGGGCATGACCAGGCAGAGAGAGGGCCGCTCGGGATGCGCGTCAGGTCCACACGCGTGGTCGATGGCGCTAGCGAGATGGCTCTTGCCGGTGCCGGGCGGCCCGTGAAGCACCAGCCAGCCGCGAGGCTCCTTGGCAAAGGCCTGGGCGGCCCGGTACGCCTTCCGGATCGCCGGGCTGACGTCGCGGGTGTTGAAGGTCGCGAAGGTCTGCTCGGGTCGCGTCACCGTGCAGCTCAAGAAGCGCGCGCGATGCTTCTCGAAGAACGCTATGCGGCGCTCATGCCTTCCGACATGGCCGCAGCGCGGACAGTTGAGCATCTTCCCGAAGCGTGGGTCGTCCACGGGAACGATAAGCTTCACGCGTCCCAGGCCCCCGCAGAATTCGCACCCGGGGTCTCCCATCGCGTAGTCCACGTCAGGGCCCCGCGGGCGCGTCACCAGCTCCGAGCGGCTCATCGCAGCGGAGCGGCTCATCTTCGAGCTTGGCGAGTTCGGCTGCGGCCTCGCGGTTGACGCGCTCGATCTCCTCGGGGCTGGGGAGGGTGTAGCCGTAGGGCTGTCCACGCTGTCGACCAGCTGTCGGATAGGGGTTGGACCGTCGTTGCTGTCTGTCATAGGGGGATGCCTCCTTCGGGGGTCTGCGTTCGGGGTGCAGGATGACGGCACGGGTGTAGTGCCAGCGGTTGCGGGCGCCAATGGAGGCCCGGAACGCCGCCCGCCAGCGTTCCAGGTCCTGACACTCGTGGGCCACAAGGTCCGTGAGCTCGTCGTGAATCATCGCTGTGAGGGTGCCGCCGATTTCCTGCTCGTAGAGGGCAACGACCTGGGCCAGGACGGGGTCGCCGGTGGGGCCGTCCTGGCTGTTGCCCGGCGGCGCACGGGGGGGTAAGGGGGGGACATCATCTACATCGTCTTTCTTAGTCCTCTCAGTCTTAGTTAGATCAGTATTTAGTAGGGCGTGATTGGCCGGATTCGGGATTTCCCCGTGCGGGGGCCCCACACGTGGGGGCTCCACAGTAGGGAGGGCCGTAGGTGGGAGGGCCGCATGTGCGCAGGGACGGGCCGGTTCATCGAGGGGGGCCTGCGCGCGGTCGGCGGGCCGGCAGACCTGGGCCGGCGGACCGGCTGCCGGCAGGTCGGCCTGGACAGGCCGACCTGCATCGCCGCGATGCGATGGCCCTGTCACTCTATCTGGCGTGCCGGTAGGTCCGGGTCTGCCGGGATCATTTCCCTCGTCCGGCGGCAGGGGCTGTTCGTAGACCGTGAGCCGGATGCCGGTGAAGCGGCCCGTTGCGGGGTCGTGCAACTGCTCGGCGACGAGATAACCGCGCTGCTCCAGCTCGCGGAGCCCAGAGCGGACGGCGGTCTCGCCGTCGGGGCTGCGCTTGACCAGGTCGGCGACGCGGATCTGCCAGTCGTCGGGGCGACTGAGCAGGTAGCTCATCAGGCCCTTGGCCTTCCAGGAGAGCGTGGGATCCTCGGCGACGCGTCTGTCGATCATGACATAGGGGTGATCGCGGCTCTTTTCACAGCGGATGATGGTGGTTGGCATTGCGGGGAGACCTCCTGAGGGGATAGGGGAAAGGGAAAAGGGACAAGGGAAAGGGGATAGGGGATAGGGGGGAGAAATGGGTTTGTTTGGTAAAAACCTGGCCATGTGGGTAGGGGGGGCGAATGGGCGAATGGCAGAATCAGCGAATGAGCGAATGGCGGAATTGGCGGATGGGGATATGGCATCTGTGTCATCTGCGTGGTCTGTGGGTTGATCTGTGGATGGGTCCGGGGTGGCTTGTTAGGCTATCTACTTCCATTGTAAGGGAAGATGCGGCAGATTCTAGTCTGCAGGGTGGGCAATTCTTGGGAGAATCTCCGGGATGTGAGGGGAATGATCTGAATCACGGGTGGCAGGTATGGGCGGATTTCGCGGAGAGGTGGGGGCGTGGCTTGGGGCGTGCTGACGGGACCGGCCTACACGGGCCAGCTGTTGATGCTCAGTTAAGCTGATGTTTGGGGTTCGTAGTGACGGTCCCACAGCATGGACGGCTCAGTCGTTCCGGCGCTTTATCAGGGCTTGCAGAACCGCTGAAGCGGTTACTACAAACCAAGCTAACTGACTGCTAGGCGTTCATCCATCCACGTTCGCACGCTGATGCCCGCGGCACCGGCGCGCGCGAGAAGGTCTTTGTGGCGCCAACCCCACCGGGTGAGGCTGGCCGGCGGCTCGAGCACGCACTTGTACCAGAGCGATGCCGCCAGCCACGTCTTGACGGGACCGTGGTCGTCGCCGAGGTAGGCGTAGACGCGGAGCACCTCGTTTTTGGGGTCGAAGCCGAGGTCTGCGTGCCCCAGGTCGAGGAGCACGAACTGCATGGGTATCTCGCGCAACCAACGGTCGAGGCCCAGCGCATAACCAAAGAAGAGCTGCCCCAGCCGCGTGCCCTCGGCGTGGGGCCGGCGCGTGGGCATCTCCCACTGAAGCGTGCCGATGCCGTGGATCCAGCGCTCGATCCGGCGGAGCATGCCGTGGTGGCAGTCGGACAACTCCGACACGCAGTCGGCGATGTGACCGCTGATGGTGTAAAGCTGGCGCTTGGCGGGATCCTTGATCTGCGCCAGGGCCGTCTTGTAGGCTTCGGTGTGGTTGGCGTGGATCGCCGGGATGCCGGCAGCCG
>JAFGKV010000071.1 GCA_016928395.1 Candidatus Fermentibacterota bacterium
CGACGGGGGGTGCATGAACAGAGTAGGAGGGCCTTCAGGCCCGACGGGGGTTGCGTGTCGCGGCTGAAGCCGCTCCTACAGAGAAGCTGTGGCACCGCGCACGTCCGATGCGCCGTACTCTCCACCTCGGAGGACCTGGGTGCAGTCGCATCCAGAGGCCTTACTGACGCCTGACACACGGCATACCAATGGATGCGACTACTGACGCAAGGTCGTTCCGATGGATCTATGCCAAGCTGGTGCTCACGGCGTTGTTCTGGGGCGGCACCTTCATTGCCGGCAGAGTCGCTGCGGACGATGTCGGGCCGTTCTCCGGGGCATTTCTGCGGTTTGCAGTGGCGTCGGTGATCCTGGTGCTCGTTCTCGCGGTCAGAGAGCGGGAATCACTGCGGGTGCCTCTGGGCGAGCTGCCGAGGCTCATTCTCCTCGGGCTCTTTGGTACGGTGCTCTACAATGTCTTCTTCTTCAAGGGATTGCAGACCGTGAGCGCCGGCCGGGCCTCGATCATCGTAGCCCTGAATCCCGCGCTCATCGCGCTGTGCTCCGCCATCTTCCTCCGAGAGCGTATGACGGGGTCTCGGGTACTCGGGGTTGTTCTCTCCTTGTCAGGCGCGATGACCGTGATCTCGCGGGGTGATTTTCTCACGCTTCTCGGCGGAGGGGTCGCCGCCGGGGACCTGTGTGTTCTCGGCTGCGTGGGAAGCTGGGTCGCGTTCACCATGATCGGCAGGAAGACCATGGATCGGCTTACTCCGCTGGCCATGGTCACGTGGTCCGCGGTGGTGGGCACCGCGGGACTGGCGGTCATGGCCTTTCGAGAGGGGCTGGCCACGCATGTCGGGCACTACCCCGTGGAGGTATGGCTCGGCACCGCGTACTTGGCAGTGTTCGGCACCGTTCTGGGTTTCGTGTGGTTCTATCAGGGCGTAAAGGCGCTGGGGCCGACTAGGGCCGGTGTGTTCATCAACTTCGTGCCGGCCAGTTCTGTGTTCTTGGGCATTCTCCTGCTCGGTGAGAAGCCGACGTCGTCACTCGTAGGCGGTCTACTGCTGGTGACTGCGGGCGTCTACCTGTCGAACCGGCGGGGCCACGTTCCCACTCAAGCAGGTTGACACTCCGCAGGAGCTCGTCAGCGCTCCAGGCTGACGTCGTGCATGCCGGTGAGAACTCACCGACGGAACATGCCGAACACCAGCGAACTTCGGCGCGGCGCGGTCTGTCGGAGTGTCTTGGCCCCGCTAGTGTGGGGAAGGGGCATTCTTCGCCAAGAACAGAAAGAGCGCCGCGATGAAGGCCAGCACGATCCCGACCGTCTCGAACACCGCCGCGAAGACAGGCCATCCAACGAGGGCGTGTTCCGCCTGCGCCACGAACATGAGCAGGATGACGAGCCCCGCAAATCGCCTGTGTCCTGTTGATGCGCGGCGAAGTGTTGATCCTGGGTTGACTGCAAGAAGAAACACAATGATGCCAGCGACGCCGAAGATCACTGCGGAGACCGTCGTCATTGAAGCAGCCACAGCTCACTCTCCTTTCAGGGGGAGAACGCCTGAAGCCTGCCATCGCCCAGCCCGCGTGCGGTATACTCACGATGGCAGGTGACACGCGGGAGGCACCCGGGGCGGACGACACCCGCTCACACCGATCAGAACCGCAAAGTAGGGAGAGCGGGGATTCGGCGCAACGGAATCGGAGGCAAGATCGTCTGGGAGCGTCTCTGCGGCATGCTCCTTGGCGCGCGGAGTGGCCGCACACCGCCGGGACCCGCGTCACCCGCTCTGCGAGTTGACGTTCGTTCTCTGTGAGCGCCCGTGGGTCGGTGCCGGCGAAGCCCTCCGACCCGCGTGAGCCATCGCGCCTGAAGACGCTTCTACAGGGGCTGCAAAGGGGGCTGTGGCTGCGAGGCGTGCTGCGGGCTGTCGATCGATCTGGACGCGGAACACCAACTCGGTCGGGAAGCTGAAGCGCTCGATAGACCAATTCCTATCCCGCGTCAGTCGGAGGAAGCGTCGTTCGTAGTTTTCCCCCATTCCCTTGTCCCGGCGGCCGCCCAAGCTGTGCACGGGGAAGGAAATCAGAATGCAGCGGGCATGGAGAGCATCCAGAAGCCGGCCGCCTGCGCCGCATTCAATGTGCTCGAGGCAAGGCAGAAGCTTGAGCAGCAAGGCGACATCTGTCTCGTCACTGGGCGCGTTGCGAACGGCGTCTTGGGTCTGGGCGTGGCCGCGAATGCCAACGATCCCGAAGAAGTCGCACAGCATGACCGCCAGGTCTTCATAGATATCGCATGCGGCGTAGACGCAGTCTTCTGCCAGCGGCATCCAGGGGATGGCCAGCGGGTTGAGGCCGCAACCGATGTCAAGTACCGATCGTATGGGCGGGAGGTCGCCGAGAAGAATGGAGTAGAATTCACCCAGGACCGGCAACCGTTCCTGGGTTGATGCGTGCAGGGACATGACTTCCCGGCAGGCGGCTCTGAACTCTCCTGGTGCCGCAGACCGCAGGGTCTTCAACCATCGCTCGGTCTGCAGCCCGCCCGGCAGATACGCTCCGGCGATCTGGTGCAGGGTGCGCGTGGTGGCCTTCTTGGCCTCGGCGGCAGTCTCACGACGGGCGAGTTCGCGGATTCCAATGGTGCGGATGATCTCGGGCATGACCGACCGGTATTTCCTGGCAGCGCGGACATCTCCCACCAGGACATCGATGTCTGTCTCACCGTGGCTCATGGTCGCACAGGATCGGAGGTGACGGGGGGCCACATGGCCGATTCTCCCCGGAGCCGCTCCATGAGATCACTGATGTAGTGGAGGTTGTGCATGGTGGCCAATCGTTGATACAGAGTGTCACCAATGGCGTAGAGGTGATGCAGGTAGCCTAGAGAGTAGAAGGAACAACACGGGCAGGCGCAGCCCGAGGACACAGGGCCACGGGCCTTGATATGGGTGGCATCCTGCACGTAGAGATAGGAGAACCAGTCTCCATTTAGAGGGGCGTCACGCTCGACCCGCCATGTGTACAGCCTGCCGTGGCGGGCATCGCGAGTCGGCAGGACGCTATCCAGCAGACCATAGCCCATGCGGACGCAGGTGGCGATATGCTCCGGATGGCCGATGCCTAGGGCGTGGAGGGGTATGCCCGGCGGCACACTCTCTCGGACGCGCGCGAGGAGATCATCGAGCAGCCGCCCGTCGGTGCCCAGAGGCCATCCCCCGAAGCCGAACCCATCGAATCCCAGGCCCAGCAGTGCCTCGGCGCACTCCTGCCGCCGGCGCAGCGAGCCGCCTCCCTGGATTACGGCAAAAAGCAGCGGCCGGGGTTCGACCACCCGCGGCCTGCACTCCACTATTTTCTGGAACTCAGCCTTGCAGCGCTGTGCCCACGCTATAGTACGCCGGACCGACTGCTCCTGAAGGCTGGCCGAATCATCGGGATGCGTGCAGTCATCCAGGCAGATGGCGATATCAGTTCCATAGGCCATCTGAAGTTGGATGCACTTCTCGGGTGTGAGCAGCAGTTTCCGGCGGGATCCTTCCGGATGCACCACGAGACCCCGGTCACTGACACTGCCATAGCGCGGGTTCTCCCGCAAGAGCGAGTAGGCCTGGAAGCCGCCGGAGTCGGTAATCACCGGGCCGTTCCATCCCAGCATTTCGTGGACTCCGCCCAAGGCACGAACAGTGGTGGACCCGGGGCGCTGCATGAGGTGGAATACATTTGTCTGGATTGCCCCGATCCTGCAGCGCCGAAGATCACCGACATCCAATCCACGGACGACACCGTGGGTCGCGTCGGGAAGAAACACTGGTAGGGTGAGCGGGCCGTGCGAGACCTCGAGTGATGATGTCACGCAGGAATCCGTTACTGCAGGGGGCGCACTCGGGTGAAGGACGCGATCAACTCTCGATGGGCAGGATACCGGGCGACTAGCGCGGCCCGGTCGCCCAGCTCAAAATCAGCGAACTCGAAACCTGGGGCCACGGTGCAGCCCACCAGCGCGTACGAGTCCGGATCGCTTGGCCGTGCGGCAAGCCAGGATCCGGCGGGTACGGTTGCTTGGGGAACCCGCCCGGGGTCCAGGGAATTTCCCAAATGGTGAATGCCGAGACCTCTCTCATCATCCATCACATACAGGTCGAGGCCTTCACCGGAATAGAAGTGCCAAATCTCGTCGGATTGCAGCCGGTGAAAGGCAGAGAAGTCTTCGCCGTCCAACAGGAAGTAGATGGCAGTGCATGCCCTGCGAGCGCCGGCATAGTGCCCGGGAAGCACCTGATGCGGAATGGTCAATTCGGCGCGATACGTTTCCGCGAAGTATCCGCCTTCAGCGTGGGGAGCCAG
>JAFGKV010000072.1 GCA_016928395.1 Candidatus Fermentibacterota bacterium
CCTCGGCTTCCTTCAAGAACCTGCGCACCGAACTCACGGCTCCTTTGTCCGTAACCCGCTGACGCGCACTTCCACCATTACTCCTAATGGCTTCCTGCCATCGGAATCCCGGTACTCACGCACAGATTCCGTCGAGGCGCCGGCAAGAATGGCCTGCATTCCTTCGCCAGGGGCACCCTCATTGCACGCCTCCATTCCGGCTCGAGCCGCTACTCGGGGTGGGCATAGAGGCTCCGATACGTGCTCACAGGCTATCATGACCGCCCATGCGTTCGCCACGATAGGGATAGAGCCACCCGGCGGGAGTCTACCGAAGAACGACCAATGTCGTGGCCTGGCGCGTCGTGCGGACTGTCGATACCATCAGGTAGATGCCCGGGTCCACGCGGCTGCCATCCTTGCCACGCAGATCCCAGACGACTTCGCCCAACGCAGGCAGCAACTCGTGTATTCTCCGGCCCGTGAGATCGTAGACATCCACCGAGGCTCCGTCGACATCACCTGCGATACCGGCGAGGCGCACCGTGTGCCGGCAGGGATTCGGTGATACGGTGATTCCCAGAGCGTTCGGCTTCCCGGCAGGCAGGGCGTCACCCGGCCCAAACCTATTGACCAACTCCCTGACACGCGCGGCGCATGCGACGTTACCCGCCCGGTTCATGTGATTGTCGGGTTCCGAGATCTCATACTCCGCGCGGAGGGTGTTCTCGTCTGCTTGCCCGGCCGGCCTGGCAGTAAGGGCGAAGGCATTGAATCCAATGACATTTCCCCCTGTCGCATAGGAGGTCAGCCCCGTGTCCGTATCCTCGAGCCATGCACCCCAAGCTCTTCCGCGAGCGCGGACTGCTGGCGGTGGGCAATTCTCGCCCTCCCGGTGATGCGGCACCGACGAACAATAGACGAGCTTCTGCTCGGGGTGGCTGTTGAAGTAACCCACGATGTCAGCGATGGAATGATCCTTCCATCCCTGGAGCACGGCATCGCTGGTCAGGTATTCCGTGGGGTAGAAGCATGACTTGATGATGATGATGTCCGCCGCCTTCGCGTCATCTGGCAGGCGGGCACCGTCATTGATGAAGAGGGCGCACAATCCCAGCCACTCAGGGTCCCACTCGCAGTAGGGCGCATTGTCATCATCGTGCCAGTTGTCAGTGACCGTATGGCCGTCGCTCACCAGATCGGCTCTGAGGTTCCCTCCGCCCCAGTCGGGATCCCACTCGTCGTAGTCACGCAGCCAATTGTCGCCGGTCGATTGGTGGATGAAGTGGACATGGGCCGCCTCAACGCTGAAGCCAAGGGCTGCCAGGGTCACAAAGGCGATCAGCGTGATTCTCGTCGTAGTCATTGCGGGGACCTCCTTCTACGATTGGGTTTGTTGCGCACGGGTTCTTCTCCACGGCCTAGCGCATTCGAATCACACGGGTCGTCGCAGTCGCACCGTCGGCGGTCTGCAGGCGAAGCGCATACACGCCGGCCGGAACGGGGACACCCGTGGCATCAGTGCCGTTCCATGTCGCGACATGGGCGCCTGAGCTGACAACACTCTGCTCCACAACGCGCATCTTCTCTCCAGCCAACGTGTAGACTCCCACCTCAATCGCGGTTGCCCGTGGCACCGAGTAGTGAAGTAGAGTCGTAGAGACAAACGGATTCGGTATGGGACGAGATAGCGTCGGTACGGCCGGCACGCCGTCAGTGTGCTCACCTGTCGGCGTCGAGGTGCTCATCACGAGACGATTCCCCGCCTTGTTCACCGTGAAGCCCGTGACCGTCACGATCCCCGTATCACTGGGGGTCGTCTGCCCGCTCTGGATGATCTCGTTGCCAGGGAGCTGGAGGTTGCGCCAGTAGCACTGCGTGCCAGGCGGTGGCAGGAACTGTTGGACCCGTCGCGTCGTCACATCAACGGTGGCGCGATCCGGCACGGTCTCGAGTCCCGGCAACCCGGGATCGTACACGCGGAGCGTAACCTCCCAGCGGTCCGGCGTGTCGACGACGTCGCCCGCGAAATCGTTCCAGGGGCACGACCACTCCAAGCCGAAGTTGTAGTAGGCGAGGCTGTCGGGTACGACCAGGTTGAGAGAGGAGTTGGAAAAGGCCGGGAAACTGCGGTCTTTGCGGAAGGAAAAGCTGCCAAAAGTGAAGTTGGGGGTATCGAGGAAGCCCCACCAGGTGTGGTCGATGGGGAGGGCGGCGCCGGCCCACCCGTGGGTCCGACCCTCCATGATGTTGCACCACGGTTCTCCCTGGGTTTCCCAGTTGATAACGTCGTCGAGCGTGCCGTGGTAGGTCACGATGTAGGCCATATCGTCCCGCCACCGGTCCACCATGTTACCCTTATGGTTCATCCACTCCCAGACATTGGTGCCGTCGTAGTGCGCCAGATGGGCGGCATAGGATCCCTCGTTGACGATTGGGAGGGCGTAAAACGGGATCCCCCATTTGGGCGCCACATCCGGGAACCACAACGCGCTGGTTACGAAGTCTGTCATGGGTTCGCTGCAGTAGACCGCGGCGAACACATTGGGGTAGCGCATGCCCAAGGCCAAAGCCCCGCTGCCTCCCATGGAGTGACCATAGGCATAGATGCGGTTCTCGTCCACGTTGAAGCGCGGGTCACGCATCACGTCGGGGATCGCCCTGAGCAGGCGCTGTTCCGTGAAGTTGCTGATGTGTCCCGATTCGGGCTGCGAGGAGAGCTCTCCCCAGACGTATTGCGGCCAGTCATCGCCCCATGAGTGATCTTTGGCGTAGCCATAGTACCAGGACTGGTGGGGATCGTCGCCCCAGACTTGAATGGCGGGCCATTCGTAGCCAGTGCCATTCGCATGATCTGTGAACGCATCGACGTATCGCGTGCCGTAGCCTTCGATGTGGAGATAGAGCGGATAGGCTGTTCCGGAATCATACCCATCCGGCAGGCTGAGGAAGTAGTTGTAGGCATAGCCGTCCATGGTGGGGTTCCAGTTCCGGAAGTCCATGAACTGGGTGAATACCATGGCGCGGCCGTTCGTTGACTGCCACACCATGACGGGCAGGGGATCGGCGACAGACTCCTGAATGCCCGTGGTCAGAGAGTTCTGCCCCGGTGTAATGGTGGCATCCTCTGATCCCTGATCGACGCTGGTCACCGCATAGAACGCCGACCCGGCCTCACCCTGATGAACGGTGAACACGAACAGTCCCTGAGTGTTCTCCAGCTCCGGGCCCAGATCGGTGAGAATGAAATTCTGCTGCATCGGAGTGAG
The DNA here is from genome assembly GCA_016928395.1 of Candidatus Fermentibacterota bacterium. Lineage (GTDB taxonomy): Bacteria > JAFGKV01 > JAFGKV01 > JAFGKV01 > JAFGKV01 > JAFGKV01. Next base: position 3,249 of record JAFGKV010000072.1, read on the forward strand.
GCCGTAGTCGCTCATCCACCGTTCCGTCAGATACATCGCCGAGGAGTCAGGGATCTGCGCCACCTGGGTGGCGGACGCGAGGTTGGACGAGGTGATGGGAGACGTATGCCGGTAGACCCGGTAGTATTCGTTCCCCGCGCCGGGAAGCTCCCGCCAGGTCAGGAATGTCTGGCCGGATCGATGGAACGCAACCAGCTCGGTGGGTGTCTGGGCTGCAGCCTGTTGCAGAAGGGCCAGCAGGCCAAGGGCAGCCAGCGAGTTCAGGGTGGTCTTTCTTGTGCGGGGCATGGCAACCTCCATGTGTGTGGGACCGTCGCTCCTCAGGGAATGTTGCCGCCGAAATCGGTTTCGCCAACGATGTTGGATTCCGGGGAGACCTGACCGGCAGCGCCGGCGACGCCCCGGTAGTAGTAGTTGACGCTGGGATCTCCGATGCCGGTGCCGAACGTGTACTGGGTGGCTGGCGCGAGAACCACCATCCAGGGAGTGGCGGCACCGGCGTGGAAATAGGGCACGGTGTTTCGGTGGAGATGGTAGGCGGTCGCGCCGGGAATCGAATTCCACCAGAGGCGGGCGGACGAGGGGCTGAGCAGCTCTAGATGAAGTTCCATGGCCGGCAAGCCGGGCAGATCGTCCCACTCGTAGGCGTAGGCCGAGCCGGAGTACGTCCCGTTGGGATTGTCTTGCGGCGCTCCTGCAAGGATCCGCGTCGCGATGCTGACGGACATGCCGAAGCAATCCCCGGCAGCGCCGTCATTCGGTGTTCGTTTCGCGTGAGATGACCACGTCGAACCATCACGGGAGAAGGAGTAGATGGCTCCCGAGCCGTCACCATTGGCGTCTTCCCCGTGGGCACCAACGATGACGTGGGTTCCCAGCCCATCCATGCTGACTGACCAGCCGAACAGGTCCCATGCAGCGGCATCGGGGGCAGTGAGCTTCGCCTGCTGGCTCCAGCTCCCGGCGGAGTAGTAGTAGACAAACGCGGTGCCGGAACTGCCGCCGCCATCATCGTCACGGGGCGCACCGACGATGACGTGGGAACCGATGGCCGATACCGCCACCGCACGCCCGAACTCGTCGCTGGAGGTGCCATCAGAGGCCTGGAGCGCTCCCGATGGATTCCAGCTCGATCCGCTCAGCAAGAACACCCGGGCCGATCCCTGATCCTCATTGCTTCCGATGCGATCGCCGGGCGCTCCCACGATGGCCACGCTGCCCAACCCTGAGATGGCAACCGAATAGCCGAAGTGGTCGCCCTCGGCGGGGTAGGCATTGGAGAGCTCGGCTTCCTGGACCCAGGTGGTACCCGTGGTCCGTCGAAAGACGTAGGCCGACCCAGAATCCTCACCATGCTCATCGTCATACGGCGCACCGATGAGCGCGTAGTCCACACCCGCGACAGACGAGATGGAGACCGAGGTGCCGAACTCGTCATACGCCTTCCAGGAATCCGTGGGAATGAGCTTGGCCTGTTGACTCCAGGTGGTACCGCTCCGCTTGAATATGTACGCTGCTCCTGCTCCCGTCCCCGTGCTCCACTCCTGCGGCGCGCCGACAATAGCGTAGTCACCGCAGATGGCCACGGAATGGCCGAAAAGGACACCAGGCTCGCCATCGGAGGCGGTGAGTTTGGCCTGCTGAGTCCACGTGCCGCTGCCGCGGTAGTAGATGTAGGCCGAGCCCTGGTTGTTATTGCCGTTCACCTGATCTTGGGGCGCGCCGATGATGGCGTAGTCGCCGTTGGTCGCCACTGACCAGCCGAACCGGTCATTCGCGGCGCCATCGCTGGGATCCAGCTTCTGCTCAACGGCGTGGGCCGCACCGACGAGGATCAGGGTGATGAGCACTGCGAGATACGAACGCGAGGCCTGCATGGGTCTCCTCCGTGTGGATGGATGCGACGTGGCACATGAGCGCCATCACCAGGCCCCACGCGCAGCCCTCGAACACAATCGGGTTTCGCTTGAACAGAGCGGGGGCCACTACACTAAAGAATATTCGCCCCGCTCAGATTTTTCTCAGATTCCGCGCAGAAATGGGCGGGAAGGGGGAGAGAGGGCCTCCCAAGAGACGATGGCTCGGGCGCGTCCCCAGCGGTCGACCCAGTGGAGGTAGCCGGCCTTGGTCTCACGGAGCAAGGTGCGCGATGACAGCAGTGACTGGCCTTTCATATAGGGCATGTCATATGTTGGACTAGCCCTCTACGGACGCGCGCGTCTCGCGCGAGAGTGGCGATGTGGCGCGGCCCGTCGCGCGGGCGGAGAACGGGCTAACGCTCGGCTCTGGTCGCCCGCTCCTACTGCGACAGGATCAGCACGCTGGCGTCGGATGCGGAAGGCATGAGCCCCTGGGAGGATTCCAGGCTGCACAGATAGACTCCCGCTGAGACCGGGCATCCTTGCTCGTCTCTCCCGTCCCACACGGCCTCGTGCCGGCCACTGCTTTGAGGCAGCGGAAGGGCGCACAGCCTCCGGCCCCCCAGATCATAGATTCCTACCCGCGCATCCTCGTGTGCCGCAGGAAGCAAGCAGGAGATGGTGGTGGGGCCGCGGGATGGCACCGGATACGCACGCAGGTCCGGTGAGGCCTCCCCCAACTGGAAGTCCCGACAATCGAACTCCAGGGTCTGGAGGAGGATCATCCCGCCCTTGGCCTCAACGGTGACGGATCCGGAGACGGTCACGAAGGCCAGCGAGTCATTGAAGACGCCGTCTTCGCCGATGTCGATCTGAGGATCGTCGACCAGATCAGCCACGTCGATGGCGTGGTACTCGCAGTCCAAGGGCACAATGACGGGATTCCATGTCGGGTTCAACAGCACCCGGCCATTCTCGTACTGGCGCTCATACACGCCCAAAGACGGCACCCAGAGATCGTCGATGTCCAGCGGTATCCCGCTTTGGTAGGCGCCCAGCTCGACGGTGCACTCGGGAAAGAAGATGAGCCGCCCCCAGAAGCTCTCACCGAACACCAGGTTGTAGTAGGTTCGCTCGCCCTTGATCAGCAGATAGTTGGCCAGGCTGTACATCCGTTCGAGACCCGCCCATTCATCCTCGACGATGGCCTGGCAGATCACGACCTTGTCCCGGCGCTCCAGGTCGAGCAGACGGTTCATCTGGAGCTTCCAGTCCTCGATGTCATAGAGATCCCACGGCCCGGGAGATCCGAACATCTCGACCATGACCCCGTCGACAAAGGCTCCGTAGTCGGTCGTGTCACGGGAGGTGATCCACGGCCCCACATTGGGCACGTAGTAGAAATGCTCCGGCTGGTTGTGCAGGTGGGTCAAGGCGTGATTCCCGAAGACCTCCATGTGATGAATCCACACCACATCATCGGGCGGCAGCAACCACGAGGGGGTGTAGTCCAGATTCCAGGGGAAGCAGTGCGAATCAGCGAACACACCGTCGCAGTTGGTGGAGCGAAGCTGATCAACCACGCTTGAGGCCCAGTACTCCTTCCATCCTGCGGTGGTGTTGCCGTTGGCCTCCCCCGAAATGTCCATCAGGTACCAGCCCCAGTCCTGCTGCATGATTCTTCCGCCGGGATTGGGCGATGCGGCGTCGGTGATGAACCAGTCGGTATGCGGATCCACCACATCCCAATCATTGACCCAGTCATTGCCCACCAGGTACGCGGCCAGGTTTTCGTAGGTGCCGAAGGCCAGGCGGTAGTTGAGGACCATGAAGTCGTCGTTGTAGGCCCGGATCGCGTTGACCAGATCCAGGGGGATCTTCTGGCATCCGACGTAGTGGTTCGCCAGGAAGTCCCGCTGTTCCGCCGTCAGGCTATAGGGCGGCTGATCGTAGAAGATGTGGATGCCGTGGCGCGTATCGGGGAACTGCCGGGCTTGCCCATGGGCCGTCGCCCATGGGAACCCAATGAGTGTCATGAGCAGCAATGCTGAAAAGGCGCGGGAGCACGAGCGGAGGGTTGTTCGATTCTGCATGGAAAGCCTCGCTATCGCACGATGATGAGTGTGCCGTCGGTCTCGGCGGTGCCGACCGCGACGCGGTAATGATACGCTCCCGGCGGCAGATGCCCGACGTTCCATCGCAGGGTGTGCTCGCCGGCACCGTGTGAGCCGCTATCGAATTGGTCCACCAGCCGTCCCGCCACGTCATACGCATGCAGTGTCACGAGTCCGGACACGCCGAGAGTGAGCGATAGCTCGGCCCTTTGCGTCGCAGGATTGGGGCTGCAGTGCTTCACCATCAGGTGGCATGGTTTGGCATTGCCGGACTCATCGACCACGGTCGCATCATACTCGTAGATGGAAAGCCCGCCTGAGCCGTCAGCCATGTAGAGCATCGAACCGTCAAGCGTTACCCGGTAGCCGAAATCGGTACCGGAAGCCGATGAATCCAACCAGGGGTCGAGCGGGTCAGACACGTCGATGACGAGAGGCCCTCCACCTGAGCCGACGAACAGTCTATCACCCACCAAAGCTACTCCGTAGCATGCGGAGATGCCCTCCAAGGAAGCAACCTCCCATGGCCGCTCGGGATCCGACACGTCAATGACGCGGATACCATCCATCCAGTCGGCCACGAACACGAGCCCTTCCGCAACCGCCACACCGAAGGCAATGCCGGGGGTGTCGGCAATGCCGACGCAGTCAGGCGATGCCGGATCACTGACATCCACCACCATCAACCCCGCTTCCTGCGCTGCCAGATACGCGAAGTCGCCCCTGAGCGAGACGCCCCAGGCAGTGCCGTCGACTTCGCAGACACCCACTTGGGCCGGGGCGGAGGGATCCGAAACGTCGATGATGCGCAGGTCTCCGCTTCCACATGCCAGGAAGGCCATCTCGTCCCTCATTACGACCTGATAGCCTCCGCCGCCGGGAAGATCCAATTGAGACAGCACCCTGGGGAGGACAGGGTTGGAGACATCGATGATCACGAAGTCCAGGTTCTCATCAGCGACGTAGAGGAGATCACCCGCGGCGAACACATCGTAGGCCCGGCCTCCGGTCGACACCTTACTCACACGCTCGGGCGCCCAGGGATCGGTTCGATCGATGACCCACACACCGCCCGGCCCGTCAGCCACGTATGCGTAGTCCCCCTGCACCGCCACCCCGATCGCCGTGCCGCCGGTCTCATGTCGCCCGAGAATCGTGGGGCTCGCGGGTTCCGTGACGTCCACGATGAGCCCGCCACCCTCCTCGCAGGATACGAACAGGCGGCTGCCGTCCACCGTGAGATCGCAGGCGACTCCCTGAGTGGCGATAGAGCCCACCAGGATCGGAGCGGTCGGGTCTGAAACGTCGACGGTCGTGAGTCCGACCCATCCGTCCGCCACGAACGCGTGGTCTCCAACCACCACGACGTCGTTCGCCCAGCTCTGAGTGCCGATCGCGCCGATCTGCTGGGGATCCGAGGGATCGCTCGCATCGAAGACCAGGAGACCCCCGGTGCCATCCGCGACGTAGAGGATCGAACCTTCGACGGTGACCCCGAGGGGATAGCCCCCCGTTTCGATCTCCCGCACGATCTGCGGCGCGCTCGGGTTGCTGATGTCGAGCACAATCAGCGAATTCTCGCCCGCCAGGAACAGGCAGTCGCCAAGCGCCGCCATGTCGTCGATGTGTCCCGGAGCGCTGCAGGAGCCTATGATCGCCGGGTTCACGGGATCCGTCACATCCAGGACGTAGAGCGACCATGATGAGCCGATGAACACGTGGTCGCCGCGCGTCAAGATGCTGAGTGCATAGGCCGCAGCGTCGATCTGGCTCACGACCACCGGAGCCACGGGATTGCTCGCGTCAACAACCAAGAAGCCGCCCTCATAGGCGGCGAGAAACACATAACCGTCATGCTGATCGATGGCGTTGACCACCGAGGGAGTCAATACGCGGCCAAGAAGGGCCGGATTGGCACCATCAGACACGTCCACCGCGTCCAGATAACCACCGTTGCCAACGTAGGCGATGTCTCCCGCGGTGGACATCGCATAGCACGGCCCTTCGGCCCATCGGCCGGCGTACGTCAAGGCGCCTTGCGGGCTCATCGCTCCTTTGCCGATCTCTTGCGAGACACTTCGCGGTGGCGTCGAGAAGCCTCGACTTGTGTCGCCAGGCGGAGGATCCGCCAGAACGGCAGCTGAAGCTATCGCAAGACCCATGATTGTCGATACCACGCGCATCGTTCGCTCCTTCCCGGTACGGTTTACGCATTCACGCCCGAACATTCAGGTGCATGCCCTCAAAGATACGTCGCTCGCTCAGATTTTTCTCAGACTCCGCTCAACGTGTTTGCGGAGTCATCCCATTGCGCCGGCATCTCCCGTGGAGCCACGGCCGACCCTCTGTCGTGCCTCAGGGCCTTCCGACCCTTCCTTCTGTCGAGAACGGCATGACCCCGGCGTCGTTGGACACCGGCCCCAGCGTGGAGCCATTGTCGCCTCGGACGCGGAAGAAGGCAACCCCACCCGGCCACGGGGGGATGGACGACTGGATGAATGGATGGGTGGATGACTGGACTTACCCTCTCCCTCCATTCCACTATTCCAGTATTCCATCTTTCCAGCTCTCGGCTCCGATTGCGATACCGCCAGCTGCCTGAAGGCCGCCGACCTGCAGCCACAGCCGACAGCCCGGAGCGTTCCAGCCCTCCCCCAAATCATGCATTCTCCCGTCAGACTTTTCTTAGACCTCTCTCATAGTCTGCCAAGAGGCACTATTCTCATGAGGCTCTTGCAGAACTCCTCCGGACGACGCGGAGGCCGTCCCTCCATCCTTGGCATGTGGGCTGTTTCGCCTGTCTTCTGGAGGGGCGGGCTTCGTCCCGACCGCCCGCCACGCCCGCCAGCAGGGACACCTCGAACAGGCCTCGGAGGAAGGAGTCAACGCGCACGCGTGCAGACCCCACAGTGCTCGCCGCTGCTCATGACCAAGGGAGATCCTTCCGAAGTCGGAGTCTCCATGCGACCGGCGATGAGCCGGGGCGTCTCCTCAGCCTTCTTCTCAGCGATAGTGCCGCGAATACTGTCAGTATCACCGGGGTGAACACCACGCCCATCGCCGTGGACACGAACCGCCACGTCACCTCACGTTCGGTGTCTCCGTGGATGCACCATGCTTCGAGCACCAGCTCTCCGGGCACCGGGGACGCATTGCGGAGTTCGAGATCAGCGCCCGATGGGCAGATCACCGGTCCGAGCGCAGTCAACCACTGGGGCCGGAACATGGCCGTGAGACTGAACGCCACGGTCGAAACCACCAAAGCGGTCATTGCGGCGGCGAACAGGTCGCTCAGTGCGCGCAGCATGTCAGTCCCTGGAAGTCGCGGTGCAGGACTCTGTCGTGGGATCAGCCGCTTCTCTTGTGTCGATCTGCGAATCGACGAATCGCTCCCCACGGGCGTCTCATCCCATCTTGACATTCGTCATAGAGCAAAGGATGCCGCAGGTGTGCGATTGTCATTGCGAGTCCGGCCGAGGCCGAAGCAATCCCGGTCACAGGGGAGATCGCCGCGTCCCCAGGAATTCATGCCGCCAGCGTGACCGCGGTCGGCCGGCAGGGGTTCTCGCGAAGACCGGAGTGTCTGGCGCATGAGACACTTCACGTTTGCCGTCGATATCGTATTAGTCATGGGCCACTCGGCCACGGTCGAGTCTTTCGTTCAGGGAGAACTCATGCTCACCCACGGTGTTCGATGACACTGATTCCTCCGCGCCGCTCCTGGCCCTGGCGCGGAAGAAGAACGAGATGGCAGGGTCGCCGATTCCATCTGAGAACTGCAGCGAGGTGTCAGGCGCGGCGACGGTCTGCCAGGGCACGCCCGCGATGTCGAACTGGGCACTGCCGGACCGGTAGAGGTCGTAGTGGGTTGCTCCGAGCACCGCCGACCAGGAGAGCCGTGCCAGAGCCGGTGTCAGCAGCTCGATAGACAGCGTCATCGAGCTCAACGGTGAGTTGATCCGCCACGCATGGACGAGACACTGGTCACCGTCGGCCCGGTGCTCGAGTACATACAGGATGCCCCGCTGCCGGTCGAAGCATGCCGCCCCAACCAGCGAATACTTCTCCCGGTAGGGATCACGCTCGGCATCGAACATCACGGCATCGATATCCAGTGAGTCGTACGGTTGCGGCGCCCAGGTCGGCTGTTCCCCCCGCGCCACAGCCCCCAACTCCTCAGGATCGAAGAGGAGGATCTGAGTTTTCACGCTGTCCGACCAGTAGCCTCGGCCATCATAGGGCCAGCGCGGCACCGGAGGATACGGGGGTTCATCAGGCCACACGGTACCATCCAGAAACCCGTACCACCATGACCCCATACCCTTGGTCCCCACAAACGCGACCGCGGACTTCTCCCCCGCCGTGACCCATGCGCCCCCACTCCACTCGTCATCGGGGTTGAAGGTGCGCATCTTCATGGAGTCATCCACTGCGATCTCCGGGATGCCCGGCTGCTGGATGCCGTAGAGCAACAGCGGGGTCACCTGCGTCAAGGTCGCCCCAGACGGAGGCGGATTCCCTTCGTTCCATGGGCCATAGGCAAACAGGGCGGGGCCAAGTCCCGACCAGAAGCCCTCCCGGAATCGGCCCGTGGCCAGGCGTTGCCCCGGCGTGTTCGCCGAGGCCCACTCTGCAGGTATGTCGAACAGGTAGTCAGCGGCGGCATAAGGGGTGTAGCCGTCAAGCCGCCACGGCCCCGCCGGCTGCGGGCTGGAAAGGTCGAGTTCGCTCCAGCCGTGGGTCGGCACGAACTCCTGGAAGTGTTGGCTCCAGCAGAAATGCAGCTTGCCCGATGCCTGCGCTCCTTGGGCCGGTAGGTAAGCAAGCCCCGCCTGCGGGATTTCCAGGTATCCGAACATGCCGCCGGTGATGTCGGAGAACGGCTGCAACGTCGTGGCGGCGTTCAAATCGTCCAGGTTCTTCAACGGAGATATCACCGGCACCGGGATGCTAATCTCGGAGACCAATTGGAGTTGGTTGTGGCCCAAGGCGAAGAGGGACCCGGGGAAGCCGTCGGCAGGGCCGTCCAGGTCGCCGCCGGGATAGTAGGTTGCGGCGAAGCCCGACCAGTTCCAACCATAGTCGCCCTCATCGGGCAGGCGAAACGCACCCAGGTACTCGAAGTCTGACGGATGGAGAAGCTCTCCGGAGAGCGAACCGAAGGTGATCATGACCCAGACAATTGCAGATAGCACTGGCATCAGGAAGCCTCCCAGGCTTTGTGGATTCGAGCATCCCCATAATTGGATGGGCCCTCAGTGCCGCACACGGCCGATTCCGGCCACGGAGTATCCCTAACCCCGATCACACCGCGACTGCAGTCGGTTGCCCGCGCACCGCTGGATGTTTGAGCTCCCCCGGATGGCGCAGCTCACGCCGCTCCAACAGCAGCGGCCTGTTCCCATGAGGGGCCTTGCTGATCCTCTGGCGGGGCGGGGACCGGGACCCCGCCCCGTACGAGAACTCGGACTCCTACCGTTCGGCTCCGGACGACGCATCTGATTCACCTGCGCGTCCCATCAGCGGGATGTCGGCGCCGAAGTCGAATTCCCCGGCCGTGTTGGATGCCGGAGATGTCTGGGTCGCGTTCCGCGCTATGCCGCGGAAAAAGTAGTTGGTTGCCTCATTGCCGACACCGGCCGAGAAATCGTATTGGGTCGTTGGTACGGCAACCGTCTGCCATGGGACTCCCGACGGATTGAAGAATGCCCCGGTGCTCCTGTACAGATCGTAGAAGGTCGCACCCGTGACCGTGGCCCAAGAGAGACGCGCCGCGGTGGGGTTGAGCTGCACTATGTTCAGAACCATGGGCAGAAGGGCCCCTCCACCTCCGCTGGCGGCATGCCAGAACCCATGGTGAGTCTGGTAGGCGCCGCCTGCGGAGACGCCAACCGGCGAACTCTGCCCCGTAGTACCGGTGACGACGTACGCCCCTCCGGTCATGCGCGCACCGCCGCCGGCAATTACCGACGGCGACACGACATACTGGGCCGCTGCCGGTGACGGGTACAACAGGAGTGTACCCGCGAAGAACACCGCCAGCAGCGCGAGCACTCCCGGGCCGGGTGTTCGCGCGCTCCTATCGCTCATCACTCACCTCCCGGGGATCACCGGCGAGACCTGGGCCCTGGCGATCCAGCGCCGTTTGCTTTGAAATGGCGTTGGGCTCGGCGGGTTCGTCCACGGCGAGTACCTTCGACGGGGTGAAGATGCGGTGATCTCTGCCTTCGGTCTCGGGGAAGCCATAGGCAACCGGGTAGAGCAGCTCGCCTCGGTCACAGATGCTGCTCTCCGACCCCTTGGACTCTTCGACCGGGCGGGCGAGGGTTCGGATGACCGGATCATCCCGGTCTGCCATGGCCATCCACGCCACGATCCTGTCAGGATCGCCGTAGACGGTAAAGGCCGAGCCATCGGCGCGCCACCGGTACCCCGCGAGGAAAGGCATGCCCTCGGGCGTCAGATGCACCGATGCCTCGTCTTCCTTCGCCAAAGCCGTGAAGTACTCAGGCATCGTGACCACCGCTTCGCCATTGGAGCCGAGTTTCACCGTGCCCCTGTAGATGAGGAGATTCTCGGGCGATTCGACGAAGTTGTGCCGCAGGAGTTTGTTCTTTGGATCCAGCGGATGATCGATGAGGAACGAGCCGCTGCCCTTGCTGAGGGAGCCGGTGACATTGACATTGCCCGCGAACCAGCCAGCCCAGCCGGACGCGGACGACGAGGTCGCGCTGAGCCCATAGTTCGTGCCTGTGGCGGCGGTCGCTACGGCCCTGACGCCCACGGTCGCGCCTTGGCCTTCAACACCGGTGCCGCTGTTGGCATTGCTCTGGAAGTAGCCACCCGTCCCGAAGTTCGATGAAGCATTGCCCGCCAGGCCGTAGACGCCGACAGGCCGGGGATCGCCGGCGGATCCGGCATCGCCGTCGCTTCTGCCGTAAACCCCGTAGGTGCCCCCGTAGTTGTTGTTGTAGGACGATCTTCCGTAGACGCCGATGGATCCGTCGTCGCTCGAATAGCTCCGGCCATACATGCCGAACGTGACGCCAGAGGTGGCGGTGGCGTATGCCCTGACGCCGGTTCCCGAGGTCGAGGCCGTCTCAAACTGGCCGCCATAGCAGGTCCCGGTGGTGGCGGCGGCGATCCCGTACACACCCCGTCCCGAGGGCGAATCGGTCTGGCCCATCACGCCGTTGCATGATCCCGTCGAAGCCACCGCCTGGCCCTTGACTCCTGAGCCATTGGGCGACCAGGAGAGGAAGAACCCGCCGTAGTTGTCGGTCCCCGTGGTGTGCAAGTTCCGGCCCAGCACCCCGGCCATGGTGCTGGAGGTTCCTGCCGCATCGAAGATGCCGCCGTAGACCCAGCCGGTGGTCCCCTGGTTTTGTGCCTTGATGGTCGCGCCGCCGTTGACGGCGCCGATTACCTCGGTGCCCGGCACTAGCCCGCTGGCCATGTAGGCGTAGCCGGTGGAAACGAGCCGCTGCCTGGGTGTCTGATCAGCACCGGCAAAGGTCACCAGAAGCCAGTAGTCGGCATCAAAGGCGAGGTTCAGAGCTGGCTGGGGGCTCTCGCCCAAGAGTACATTGAAGATGCCGCCCGAGAGGGCGATGGAGCGGGTGCCGCTGTCCCACAGGCTCGTACCGCCCGTAGCCACATTGTAGATGCGGAACCGCATGTTGTAGGTGTTGTCGGGAACGGGAGTTCCCGATGCATCGGTGACCTTGCCCTGATAGCTGATGAGAGTGGGGATCTCGGCGGACGCGGCGGTCGCCAGTATCGCGAGACCAAGCGCAAGGAACACGCGCCATGAGGGAGTTCGGTGAATCATCGCAGACTCCTTTCTCCATGAGTTCGATGGTCATGTCTGGTTGGGGCAGTGCCCCATATTGCTCGTACCGTGGCGACTGCCGAGTGCGAGACTTCCTCGTCAGAGAACCTTCGGAAGCCGATCATCGGCGAATACGAAGGCACGGTTCGCATCTTAGTATCGCCATATGCGGACGCGGAACTTCTCGCCCGGATACATGTTGCTGCCTTTCTTCACCTGGAGCGTTGTCGAGGTCAGACTGTGCCAGAAGAAGCCCCAGCCGCTCACGTCGGCGCCCGCGAAACGGTTCGTCACGCCCAGCCCACTCACGTCGTGCTGGATATCGACCACGTAGTCAGTGATGTTGCCGCCAACACTGTGGGTGAGGGTCACATCGCCTCCGACCGTGCCGGCCTGCCACCCGCTGTCATAGGCCGGAGCGGGGAAGGATGACCCCGAGACAGTCAGGTTCCCGTCTATATTGACGTCGCCCATGAAGTAGCCGGCCCATCCGCCGGCAAGGTTCTCGGAGTAGATCCCACACCCCTGAGAGGAGTACGAGACGAAGGATCCTCCGTAGTGCTCGCCCGAAGTGGCCGTCGATCTGCCGTAGACACCGGTATGGGGCGCTTCGCCGTGTACGCCGCGGCCCGAGTTTGACAGGCTGGCGAAGTAGCCGCCGTAGCACAGCCCCGTCGTCGCTTCGACAGCCCCATAGACGCCATACCCCTGGGGCGAATAGGAGATGAACGACCCTCCGTACAGGGCGCCCGTCGTGCCCGTGGCCTTGCCGTAGACCCCGGTGTGAGGCCCCTCGCCATAGACGCCCTTGCCGGAGGTCGACTGGCTCATGAAGTACCCGCCGAAGCGCGTCCCAGAGCCGGAGGTGTTTACGGCCTTGATGGCGCCTGAGATGGACGAAGCAACCGAGCCCACTACCTCGGTGCCCGGTACTAGCCCGCTGGCCATATAGGCGTAGCCAGTGGAAACGAGCCGCTGCCTGGGGGTCTGATCAGCGCCGGCGAAGGTCACCAGAAGCCAGTAATCGGCATCAAAGGCGAGATTCAGCGCCGGCTGGGGGCTCTCACCCAGGAGTACATTGAAGATGCCGCCCGAGACGGCGATGGAGCGGGTGCCGCTGTCCCACAGGCTCGTACCGCCCGTGGCCACATTGTAGATGCGGAACTGCATGGTGTAGTTGTTGTCGGGAACGGGAGTTCCCGATGCGTCGGTGATGCGGCCCTGGTAGCTGATGACCTTGGGTATCTCGGCGCCAGCCACGGTCGCCATCATGATGCCCAGTGCCGCCAGAGCCGCGGAGAAGGGAAGTCTCAAGGTGCGATGCATGGGATTCCTCCTTCGGTGATGTGAATGGCTTCTCCCGTGTCACGCCCTAATGATGCACATTCCACCTCAGAGTTTTCTCAGACTCCGATTAAATCATTGCCGTACTTACCCCTGCACACGGGTCAGGAGGGTGCCACTGGATGCTCACGATACGACACAAAGGGAGCGACCGCTTCTCCGTGTGCGTGCGCGCACGCGAAGCACCCCATGCCAAAGATCATGCAGGAAGAGGACAGAAGGCGGCACGCTGTCAAGGCAGGACTTGGAGTGATTCACCCCGTCAAACGATCGGGCGATCCCCTGCGGTCCCGCACGCATTCCAGGGTCAGAATGGGCGCCGGGCGAGCAGAGTGGCTGCTAATGGGCCAGCGGGGCCACCCAGAACCACCTACCGGAGGACGATACCGAGGATGAGTGAGCGGTGACCCGGCAGAAGAAGCCATCGAGGAACTGCCTCGGAGGGACACACCAGGATTGAGTCGTGACAATGGGCAGCTCCGGGCTATGGCCCGGCCAAGGCGCCCGGGCACAGATGACTTCGTACCTGTCAACTTGGAGGGGGGTGCCCGCCACGCTTCTGCTCACGGGCGCCCAGGTGATCACCAGCCCGCTGTCAGAGCGCGTCACGCACAACTTTTCCACCGGCTGGGCGGTCACCAGGGCCTCATACCCCGCCCGGAGTCCCGCCAGCGCCTGGGCGGACAGCCGGGCCGAAACATCCGATGGGTCGGGCACCGCGGCACCGCGGCGACTCCACGCAGCGTCGAGTTGATCGGCAACCGCGAACAGCGAGTCTTCCACGGCAAAGGTAATCGGCCACAGGCCCTGGCCGGTCTCCTCACGCAGCTTGTAGGAATCGAGGTAGTCATCGTAGGGGCAGTCAAACAGAAGGTCACGTATGAGGTTCGCCGCATCGCACAGGGGCGCAGACGGCGAGCCAGACAAAGCTCTGGGAGGTGGCCCTACGGGCCAGACGGGCACAGCCATTGTGGACGCCGGTTGGCCAAGCATGGCCCACAGCGTGGTCTGCCAGGGCTCATGGCATGGCTCGATGCCCCGGATCACTACGCCGGAAACCGTCCCCGCACGGCAGATGCTTAAGTAGGTCCAGATGTAGCCATACGGCACATCTGGGTTCCACTGCCCGGGATAGGGAATCGGAATGGGCTGGCTGGCATCATCAGAGAAATCCCGAGCATGGTACCTGAGGAGCGAGCGGTAGTCTAGGCTGTCGCCCACGCAGAACTCCGAGATCAAAGCGACGGACCTAAGGTACCGCGCCATTCCGTTCGTACCCCCACCGGCCATGGAGAAGTTCGTGCGCACTATGAATCCGGCAGGATTCTGCAGCGGGTCATCGGCGTCATACTCCCAGTGGAGAGAATCCTCCACCTCGAACATGACGGCAGCGCCAGCGGCGTCAATGACCCCGTAGGAGGCGTGGACATCCCGCATGCCGGATGCGCTCGTGCTCTCAAGAAAAAGCGAGAAATCCTCGACGGTCGCGCAGCGCCCCAGGGCTTCGTGCATGAGGGAGCCGTTGGTGAGATCAGACCTGCCGGTCAGGTCTAGGGAGTTGGCGTTCACAATGGCAAATCCGGCTTCGTTGACACCCATCCAGGCTAATGTGTCGCCGGCGTTTGCCACGGCGATGAAGCGGTACCGATTCACGGGGTTGTCGTTCCAGACCACGTGATTATCAGGATAGGCGCCTTGGTCACGGACTTTCCACACCAGGGGCCGTCCATCCGAAGTCGCGCGGCCCGCGGCCACGCCGATCGTGCAGGCATGGCTTGGGCCGCAGGCCGCCGCAGCCAGGATCAGCACGCCGCATACCGAAACATCGAGCACGGCCCCAAAAACCCATTGGATCACGCGGCGGTTGCGCATGGCAATCCCCTTGTTCGCATCATGACGCTTCACCATGGATGCAGGCAAGAAGCAGCTACCGTCCGCACGAACCTTCATGCCCTCCACGGGGAGCCCGCGCCCCGAAGCCCTGGAAGAAGCCGGCGTATCGCAAGGGTCCTCAGTGAGAGCCTGAGGTTCAGTCGATGCTCCGAGGGCGTTGGGTGCCATTGCCACAGGGTTCTTACTTCACGAGAGGTGGCCCGGTCACACGTCACCGAGCCATCCGCACTACCCGGAATCCCAAGGATGAGCTCCGCTGGTTGGGCGAAGCACTCAGGCGCGCGGCTGATCTGCAGAACGTGGCTTTCGTCTTCCAGCTCCCTCCTCGCTGGACCCGCATCACCCCCTGAGAGGGACCGGCAGGGTCTTGCCCGGCGCGTGTGGCATACGGGCCATACCAATCCCAGCACCATTCCGCCACATTGCCCGCCATGTCGAACAGACCCCAGGTATTGGCGGAAGTCTGCGCCACGTCACGGCTACTGCTGCCCGCATTGTCAGAGTACCAGCAATGGCTCCGATCGGGAAGAGCGTTCCCCCACGGGTACGCAGTGGCCGTTTTGGCCCGGCAGGCATACTCCCATTCAGCTTCCGTGGGCAGGCGGTAGCCAGGCGTAGCACGATCCCAGTACACCGCCCCCGATTCGACCGGAGGAATACCCTCGAAGACCTTGGTTAGGTGTTCATCGGCGTAGTAACAGGGCTTCAGCCCCTCCTGCTGGGAGCGGCGGTTGCAGTAGACGATCGTGTCGAACCAGGTCACCTGGTCAACCGGGCGCTGCGGATTACGGAACCGCGAGGGCGCTCTTCCCATCACAGTCTCCCACTGGGCAACGGTCACTTCTGTCGCCTGCATGAAGAGCGGCATCGTGAGCGTGACCTGGTGGGGCGTCTCTTCTCCGTCGCGCCCCAGTTCCCCGGGAGGGGATCCCATGGTGAAGGTTCCCGAAGGGATGGCGACGAACCCTTCCGGAGCTTCCGCGGGAATGAGAGTCGTTCCGTCATCGAAGACGAACTCGATCTCCTGCTCAATCCATGCCGACTCCGAGCCTCCGTCATCCACAACCTGGGCGTAGATCCGCTGCCTGCCGTCGGCAACATCGAAGGAGAAGGCGCCGGTCGTCTGCTCAACGGCCTCCTTCGGATCCTTCACCGCACACCGGTACCGGGCTACTGCCCCGTCATCGGAGCCCTCCAGAACGACCGTGAGCTTTGTCCCGCGCACCTTCTGGCCGCTGGAGGGCGACACGATGCGCACGGAGGGAGGCTCGTCGATGACACGGAACTCCATCCTCTGGGGGGGCGAGTAGTTGCCGTCACAATCCTTGGCCTGCACCTGAAACACATGGCTTCCCGTGGGGATGTCACTGAACTCGACCTGACCGCGCTTCGTTTCCACGGGATCACCATCATTCATCTGATAGCGATAGCCATCGATGCACCGTTCATCTTCCCCCAAAAAGCGGAAGGCTACGCGGGCGGCATCACGGCGATTCATCACGGCTTTGGGGGCCTCAAGGAGGCGGACCCGGGGCGGCTTTCCCGTGGAAGCGGGAACCGGCAGGGGCGCGATGTACGGCCGGTCAGGTTCGATAGGCGGCAGGGCCTGCCCCGCTTCATCCGGCGTGCAACCCAGCTCGTGGGCGACCTGGGGCATATCCTTGAACAGGTCCTTCAGCTTCTGGCCCATCCGATTCACGGAACACCGCACATGCGCGGTCTGGACATCCACCAGCTCAGCGGTCATGAAGTACTCGCCGTCAACCTTTGACAGTGAGCCCAGCACGATCCATCTGACATTGAGAATCTCGCCCATCTGGATGGCGCACTCGGTTTCCGTGCAGTCGATGAGCTGCACCTGCTGCTCTTTGAGGATGGCCTCCATGTTCTTGCGGTCGACTACCACGAAGTCCCGCTGGTTCACGAACTCACTGCGCAACCGGTCCGAGATGATGTCGGCCTCTTCCGGCTTCACCAGGTTCGCCTTGAAGTACAGCACGGCCAGGCGTCGCTCGAGATCGCCGGCCCGGGCAAAGCCCGCCATGAAGGTGATGCACCAAAGGGCGACTATTCCACGCATGCGCATGTCTCCTCTTCCGCGTTTCTCGGGTCCAGGTATACGGCCACATCTGCGCACGGCCTGAGCCATCAGTGACCAGCCCTGAGGGAACGCGGATCTGTTTCCATCACGGCCCCGGCGAGCTGTCCGTGAGATAGTCGCGCGGGGTGATCGCTCCGCTCTGAGAAAGATCGAACACGTACCACCACCTCCCCGTGCCCGACTGCGGCACGCTGAAGCTCGCCGTCACCTGGTTGCCCGAGTACACGATGACCCTCGCTTCTGAGGTCTTGATATCCGGCGTACCCGAGAAGTTGTACACACCATACCGGCAACCAGCGATGAGCTGATAGATGGTGATCGTCTCAGGACCTTCTCCGGATGTGTCGTCGACATCGAGTTGGACGAACGGCTCAGACGCTTGGCTGCCGCGCGAGGAGTAGTAGATGTGATACTGGTCACCCACCCAGAGATGGCTATCGAGATCGTTGGGACTTGTACCCCACGTCAGCACGATGCGGTACTGACCCGCGGCCAGCTCCCGGCTCAATGAAAAGTTGGCCACCATAGGCTGCCCAGCCACGACGACGTCCCTACTCTCGGTGATATAGCCCGAACGTGTTGCCGTGAGCCTGTAGGTTCCGTCTGAAAGCGCGGGGAATTCATACCGCCCGTCAGCGCCGCTCGAGGTTGACCGGGTCACGGGACCGGTGAGATCAACTCGCGCGTCCGCCAAGGCGGACCCGGTTTGCGCATCGGTCACGGCTCCTGAGATGCCGACGGTCGCCACCACGGCGCGTACGACGACCGTTGGTTCGTCGGGATCATTGCTCAGGATGACAACGGTACCTGAGGAGACGGTGAGGTCGGCGCTGGTGTTGGCCGTGGCGGTCAGCTCCTGGGTCTCACCCGGCGCCAGGGCGAATGATGCGGGGCTCACTGACAGCCAGGGGAGATCGTCCGCCACGGTGTCGACTTGCAGGATAAGCGCGCCGGCGTTGCGCACCGTGATAGTCAGGGTGGTATTCTGGCCAGGCAGAAACGGAAAGGTAATCTCCCGGGGAGAGACTTGGATGTCGGGCACGGCCGGCTCACCGAACCCGGGACGAACGGGCCGGAAGCCGCAGATGGATGCGGGCTGCACCGGCTCAAGTTGCGATCTCGCCGGAGAACGACAGGCGAAATCGGGGAAACTGTAAGCCCCTCCGCGTATCACACGGAAGGTGCCCGTCGAGGGGCCGCGGGGGCCTGCCGAGGGAGAAGCGGCATAGTAGTCGGGATCGAACCAGTCATTGCACCATTCGCTTACGTTGCCGTTCATGTCATGCAGGCCCCATGCGTTCGGCTGGCGGGTTCCGACGTCATGGGTCTGATTGCCCGAATTCCCCTCGAACCAGCAGTATCGGCCGTCTATGGCGTCGCCCCAACTGTACTCGGTGCTCGTTCCCGCCCGGCACGCATACTCCCACTCCGCCTCAGTGGGCAGCCGATACCCGGTCGCATCCCAGTTCATCCCCACGGTTTGGCGCTGGGCCGCGAGGTCTGCATCATCATAGAAGGCATCATAGCCCTCGCGACGGCTCAGCGCATTACAGAATGCGGCCGCCTGGAACCAGTTCAGGCCTTCCACCGGCCTATTCGCCCCCTGGAAGACCGCGGGATTATCCCCCATGACGGCGAGGTAGTACTGCTGACGCACTTCGAAGCGCGCGATGGAGAAGGGGCTCAGGGTTACCGGATGCACGGGCCGTTCGATGGATTCACCGACATTTGGAGAGCCCATGTTAAAGGCGCCGCCGGCCACGGCGACCATGTCCAGCATGGCACCCGCGCGGCTCATAGTCACCCTGGCGGTCTGGGTCGCCCCCAGAACCACAGTCACCGTCGTCTCCCCCCAACTCGAGAGCAGGCCACCTCGGAATGCTTCGACCCGAACCCTCAGTTGGCCGACCGGTACTTCCAGCTCCAACCTGCCTCGGGCGCCTCCCTCCAGGATTTCCATGGCGCGGCGGACGACGAGGTCTGGCCCTTGAAACACCATGACAAAGGCACTGTCCACCAATGCCGGGCTTGCCATGCAATAGCCTGGCGCATCGGTCCATTCGAGCTGCAGTATGAGGCGGGCAATGCCCGGAGCGGCGGGATCGTGCTGGCTCGAGCAGCCCATGAGGCTCATGAGCAGGAGGACCGCACACCGGTTCATCCACAGCGTAGTGTGTGTCACGACATGCCCCCCTACCACGCCCGCACCAGCGTCGAGCGAACCTCATAGCCGGTGAGGCTCGTGTCGCCGGTGCCGGTCCACGCTGAGCCGCCGAGAACTCCCGCGGAGAAGGCGAGGCTGGTCCCCCTGCCCAGCCTGATCTTTGGCCCGACGGATAGGCCGAACACGTGGCCGCCTCCAAACCCATATCCGTTGTCGCCCTTGAATCGAACAAACCCGGATGTCTCCGCCTTCAGCCACGGGGCCACGCTATGCCCGACGCGCACCCGAAGGGCACCCTCGGGGCCGAAGGAGTTTTCGTCTTCGGCCACCAGTTTGTCGCCGTCGCTCACCATGCCCCTGGCCCGGAGGCGTACCCAGACGCTCACCTCCACCGGGTCGAATGAGCCCGGATACAACGCCAGCACGGAACGGACGTCCGTACGAGGCCCCAAGGCGCGCACCTTCTCATCCTCCCAGAAGTCGCTGCCGTAGAGCACCACGGCCGCGTCGGCCTTGAGCAAGGCGGGCGTGGCCCCCACCGAAATGCGACGGTACAACGCTGCGGTAAGCACCAGTTCCTCACCGGGATTCAGCTCCTCCTCGGCGTCATCGTACGGCTGGAAGGGCGCCCGAACCGAATACCCCGCGCCAGCGGCCAGGGTTGTCCCTCCCCACTGCCGGGCCACGGCAACGCCCACTGTAGCGCAGAGCCCGTCAACGGGGCTGTCCATGGTGAAGCCCAATTCGTCGCTGGCCACCAACGCCGCGATGGGAAGCTCATCCTCCTTCAACCGGGTGCTGGCCGTCGGTACGCTGACCCCGCCGCGCACCAACAGGCGCTGATCCAGGGCATACCACGATGTCTTGACCACCACATTGCCCAGGGCAGACAAGTCTTCCTCTGCGACGTCAAGCGTCGATCGGCCCGGGTTGGCCCGCAAGCTTAGGCCGAATCGGTCTCCCAGCGGCAGGTCAAGCCGCAGCGGTGCGGCCGTTTGCGATATGTCCAGACTTGAAGCGTCGGAGGATTCCCAGTGTCGTAGCGCGAGACCGATCTCTAGCCGTCCCTGCCGCCGCGCCTCGGTACTGCCCGCGATTGCGACGATCAGCACGAGGATGAGTGATGCGCGCATGGGTTCCTCCTAGGGAAAATCGATGTCGATGACGATGGTTGGCGGCCCCGATGAGCCTCCCACCGATGGTTCCCGTGACCCTTCGCCGGGATCGATCGGGCCCGTAGCCACATCGGCCAGATCCTCCAGCGCCTCGGAGGCCAGGTCTTCGGATGCCTCCGAGGCTCGGTCCTCCGGGGCTTCCCACACCTGGTCCTCCGGCGTTTCCGCGGCCGGATCCACCATCGCTTCTGAGGCCTCCTCTTCATCCCCGCTACCCGCAGCCTCCCCCTCAACCACACCTGGGCTTTCTCCTGCTCCCTCATCTGGCCCGAACTGCCACCCCAGGAAGTCACGCTCGAAGTGGTCCACGCCCTCGGCCACACGGTCAGTCTCAGCCAGTTGCTGAGCCTTGTCGGCAGCTTCCTTGAACCCCGGATCGGCCTTCGCCGCCGCTTGGTAGTGTGTGTGGGCTGCAGGCCAGTCGCCCACATCCTCCGCCCCCAGACCGCGACAGAACGACATGAAGGCCAGGAGACTTCGAGTCGGCATGCGCGCGATGTCTTCACGCTCGATCTCGGTGAGTTCGACGCCAAGACGGGAGATTGCCTCGAAGACGATGGTCTTCTCAAGGTCGAAGACCTGATCGAGCGTGCCCCCCGCCGGCCTCAGATTGTCGAGCCGGCCCTTGGCCACGTCGGCCAGGGCGGTTTCGATCTTTACTCCGGCAGCGTGGTCGCGGTAGATCCCGTTGAGCACGGTGCCCGCACCGGTGATTCTGCCCATGCGCAGAGCGAAGCGATCATCGACCACACCGCTGGCTCCAAGCCCGATCTCCTCCATCAGCGCTGCGATGCGGGAGCGCTCCAGAACCTGCAGAGTCTTCACCTTGGAGAGATCAGTTATGATGAACTCGGCCAATCCCCGGCCCAGCACCTTCAGTTCCGACGACACGCCTATGTAGCGCAGAGGGAACACCCCGACGGTCATCCGGTCTCCTGAGATGCCGCGGGACGACTCTTCTCTCACCAATTGCGCCATCTCGTCTTGAATCCGTTGTCGAAGAATGAGCTGGATACGCCCCCGGATCTTGCGCTGGGCCTGGCGCGAGGGAACGGCGGCATAGCTTTGATACACCCGAACAGCTCCGTCGATGTCGCCTGACCGCTCCCGCATGAGGCCCCGGTAGAGCACCCCCTCGGCAGACCAGAACCCACGGCTCTGGGCGTGTGCCAGCCTCACCTCGGCCTCCCCGAACCGACCCGATCGATAGTAGGCCTGGCCCAGGAGATCCAGGGCTTCGCCGTTGCTCGGGTCTTCACGGGCCAGTTCTTCAAGCAGCAGTAGGGCCTCAGTGAGCCTGTTATCCCTGACCAATGACCTCGCCCGGCCGATGCCGCTGGAGGCACAGCCCAGCACCAAGGCGAGGACGGCCAAGGATGCAGGGGCCACCCGGCACAGCAGTGCCGCAGTGGGAAATCGTGAGGGCGGTGTCGGCTTCATGGCGCCTCCTGCCGTCGGTGAGCGATGCTCAGCGACCGGTCATGCAACCTGAGTACTCGGATTCACAAGCACGAGTACATGTTCTCCCATCGCCACGCCGCCCCTCGCCGTTTCTTCTAGTTCTCGATCCGTGCGCGAATCATCCCAAGGCTGCTTTCCTCAACGATCACCCTGAGGTTGCCAAACGACACCCGGTTTATGTCGCGGGCCAGCGCCGAAGGATGGCCCTCAAAGCTGATCTCGAATCGTGCAAGCTCCCGTTCACGGGATCGCTGGATAACATTCTGCACGCCGTCAACCTTATCGCGGAGCACGCGTTCGATGACTGCAAGATCGGCCTGGCTTCTGATCCCCCTAACTTCAAATCCCACGATCCGCCGGCCGTAGACCTCCTCGCGGGCCACACGGAGCAGCTCCCGAGCCAGGCTTGGCCCCGCCGAATCACACATCTTCTGAATGGCCACGAGTCCCGACTGGAGCGCCTGAAGGTCTGCGCCAACGCCCCGGCCTTGCACGGTGCCGACCACCTGTCCGTTGTCGGCGCGCACGATCTGGAAGCTCCCCTCAGCGGTGCTCGACCGCATCTTGTCGATCCCGTAGGAACCGATTGCGCCCCCTCCAGACAGGGCAACTCTGCCCATCACTACCAGGTCTCCTCCCTGGGTCAGCGCATAGGTCGTGAGGACCTCGCGCGGCAGGTCCGCAGTCTCAGCCTGGAGGGTTCTCCGGTACTGGGCGACGTCGATGACGCGAAATCCCGCCTCGACAAGCATGCCCTGGAGCCGCACTTCCGTGTAGGTCGGTTCCCGGCCCCCGCCCGGGACCCCATACTCGGCCCCGCCGGCATCCTCCTCCACCGCGACCATGACCCGGGGATGGGCCCACGCCGGCTGCAGCACGCCCAACGCAATCAGGTCATCCTCCAGCACTCCCTGGGCCACCTGTGCGGTGATCTCAACAACCAGTACGCCCGAGGAGTCGCTCTCACTGCTCACCGCGAAATCGCGTACATAGGCCCGGGCACGCGTCAGCACGTCGGCCTGGATGGTGGCGCCGTAGAAGAAGAGGCTGTCCGGCCCCATCATCCGCTCCGCTGCACGGCAGACCGCATCTCGGAGGGCATCCGCGGTCGCCGTATCGCGAGCGGCGCCGATCCCGACGCTGGCGTCATGCCTGCCCTCTGCCCGCACCATCCGCACCCTCGTAGCGCTTCGCAGGCGGGACTGTGCGTGTTCATGGGCCGCAGCCGCAACGGCGAACCCTGGTGCTATGCTCACGGCTTCGGCGAACTCCCGCAGCGCCATCTCGATGTCACCGGCATCTTCCAGACGTACACCCATGCTGTAGTGTGCGAATGCAGCCTCGGAGATGCCACTGTCCCGCGGTGCCTGCAGCTTCTTACCCAGCCGATTGGCGAAGGTAGCGGCGAGCGTGCCGATGAGATCAAGGAATTTTCCCGTCGTGCCGCTGACCGACTCGGCCTTGATCAGCCGGGTGGTCTCCGTCTCGACCATGCGGACATCGATGCGCACCTTCTTTCCCATCACCATGTAGTTCCCCAACAGAAGATATCGGGCGCCCACGATTCGGCCGATCCGCCCGGCGGTGCCGTCATCTACCACGCCGCTGGCCCCAAGCCCGATCTCCTGAACAACCTGTGCTATCCTGGATCGTTCGACGATCTCAAGGCCTTCGACCATAGAGAGCTGAGTGGTGAGAGCGGCTGAGAAGCCCTGGCTTAGTGGTTCATACGTGGCTCGGTCTGTCAAGCTGTTGTTGAGGAAATCTAGGACTGCCACCGTGGCAGGAGGTTCCGCTGCGGCTACTTGCATCCAGCACGCGGAGAGAATGGCTGCAAGGCGAAGGGCACGCGGCGGGTGCATGGGCACCTCCGATGCGAGGGGTAACACGTTCGCGCACACCTCGTGGCCCAGTATCCGCCCGGGCGGATACTGAAGGCTAACTGACTCTGCCGCATAGCTTTGCGACGCCACACCGATCCGTCAAGCGTCTTTGATTCCGGGGGCAACATCGCAACCACGGAAAGCCGTGATTGCGCGGGCCCAGCAGGGGTCGCTATGTTGTACAGATAGTTCGGATCCCACTCATGCCTGTGTCTGCGCGAGTCCGAAGTCCGAACGCGACGCTGTGAATTGAACCAATAGGGAGGGTATGTCATGCCGAAACTGTACCGAACCGATGTCGCCTCCGAGGCCGATCTCAAAGTGTATGTTACGGACATTCGCTCGGATGCTGACCTCTCGATCTATGAGACCGGGAGCTCCTGGGACGCGACCGAAAGCGGGGTCTGGTACTATACGGATATCCGCTCCGACGCCGAGAAGATTGTGTTCTTCACGGACATTCGCTCGGACGCCGACCTCGTGATCTACAAGACCGACTCACAATGGGATGCGGGCTGGGTCAACAAGGACAAGGCTGGATTGCTGTAACTGATGAATAGCCTTATCCGCCGCCCTGTGCCTGATCCGGCCGTGTCCGCGCGGATCAGGCACATCGTGGGGGCACTGGCCCCGATGCCCCGTGCGAGCCGCTCTTGATGAACGGGCTGCTTCGGTCAACCGGTTCGGATGGGGCGGTCGCAATCGGTTCCCTCGACCAGAGCAGGCTCCTGATCTCGCTCGTCACGGTGCTGCTGCTGTGGCTTCTGCGTTCTCTCATTCTCCGGGCAGTCCTTCGGCAAACCACCGAACCCAGGACACGCTATGCCTGGCAGAAGGTCTCAGGCTATGTCGCCGTTGCAGTCGGCTTGACCTTTCTCGCCTTGCTGTGGGTGGAGACATTCCGTTCGTTCGCCACCTTCGTGGGCATTCTTGCCGCTGGTCTGGCGATTGCCCTCAGGGATCTCGTCGCCAACTTTGTCGGATGGCTGTTCATCATCTGGCGGCGTCCGTTCGGATTGGGGGATCGCATACAGATCGGCACGTTCCGCGGGGATGTCATCGATATCCGGCTGTTCCAGTTCACCATCCTGGAGATAGGCAACTGGGTCGAGGCAGATCAGAGCACTGGCCGGATAATCCATGTCCCCAACGGCATGATCATGAACGCCCCGCTGGCGAATTACAGCAAGGGGTTCAAGTACATCTGGAACGAATTGCCAGTTCTGGTCACCTTCGAGAGCAACTGGCAGGACGCCAAGAGGATCCTCCTACAGGTCGTCGAGGCCCACGCTGAACATCTCACCGAGGAGGCACGGCGCCAGGTGATTGAGGCCAGCAGCCGTTTCATGATCTTTTACCCGAATCTTACCCCGATCGTGTACACATCGGTGAAGGACAGCGGCGTGCTCCTCACCATGCGCTACCTCTGCGATCCCAGACAACGCCGCAGCAGCGAACATGCGATCTGGGAGGATGTCCTTAAGGAGTTCGCGGGCAGGGGCGACATCGAGTTTGCCTATCCGACCTGGCGGGTCTTCGCCCCGGATCGCGAGGCGCCTCCTTCAAACCCCTGACACGACGATACATAGAGACGTGGTGTGCCCGTGCCTCAGGCATCGGACCGAGTCTCGCCTGCTACTTCTGGAACATTCCCATGATGACGCGGCGGTATTTCTGCTGGATGACGTTTCGGCGTTTTTTAAGGGTATGGGTCAGTTCGTCGCCAACCTTGAATTCCTCACATATCAACCGGAACTGCGAGATGCGCTCGAAGGTCTTGAACCCGTTGGCAGGTGAGATGAGATGCTTGACCTCATCCTGGAATAACTCGATAACCTTGCGGTTGCCGATCATCTCATCCGGTGTCGTGGGGAAGCCCTTCTCTGGGGCGATCTTGGTCAGGGCATCGAAATCAGGCACCAAGATGGTCGCCAGGGCCCGCTGATCCTGCCCGACCACCACCGCTTGCGAGATGAACTGGCTTTCCTCCAGCTTGGCCTCAATGGGATAGGGCTCGACGTTTTCACCACCCAGGAGCACGATGGTGTCTTTCGCCCTGCCCAGGAGCTGGATGTCGCCATGAACGGTCAGCCTCCCTATGTCGCCGGTGTTGAGCCACCCATCTTCGCTGAGCACTTCTGCGGTAGCCTCGGCGTTCTTGTGGTATCCCCGCATCACTTGGGGTCCTTTGACGAATACCAGGCCTTTGTGGCCTTGCAGCACCTGCTTGGACGGGTTCTCCAGGCTCCGGATCTCGACCTTGGTGAACGGTATGGGCGGGCCGACCGTTCGGAACATTGACTTGCGGGGGAGCCGCGCCGAGATCACAGGTGACGTCTCGGTAAGACCATACCCCTCCACTATACGAAGCCCGACGGTATCAAAGAACTCATCAACATGCTGGGGCAAGGCGCCTCCGCCCGAGATGGGGAGGATCATCCGGCCGCCCATTCTCCCACGAATTGTGGAGAAGACCTTGTGATTGGCGAAGCGGTAGAGGGGGGCCAGAGCGGTTACGACCAGCACAGCCTTGGCCAGGCGGAGGAACTGCGCCCAGGGTGGCAGCGGCGAGAATTGCGGGTCCCGACCCTCAATGACGCGCCATGACCGGCAGTACCACATGGAGAGCCGGAGCAGCGTGAAGAACAACCGTTGCTTGGACGCGGATTGCTGCCGCACATTGTTCAGGATCCCCTTGTACAGGCCTTCCCAGACGCGGGGCACGCTGGCAATGTAATGGGGCCGTAAGAGCTCAAAATCCCGCAGGAGGACCTGACGCAGTGGCTTGGAGTAGGCCAGGCTGACGCCGCTGGCCAGGATGATGTACTCTACCGTGCGCTCGAACACATGCCAGGGAGGGAGGATGGAGAGGAAGATGTGCCCAGGCTTGATGCCGAAGTAGTCGGGCAAGACATCGACATTGTGCATCACATTGGCATGGGTGAGCACCACGCCTTTGGGCACGCCGGTGGTGCCGGAGGTATAGATGATGGTTGCGACGTCGGCCGGTTTCACCTCGGCGGCGAAATCCAGAAACTTTCGGGGGCTGATGGCCCGCTCTCTCCGACCGTTCTTCAACAGCACATCCAGTGGAATCGCATTCTCGGGGCCTCCGTGGTACTCCTCATCCAGCACCACGATGGTCTTGAGATCCGGAAGCTCATCCCTGATCTTGAGCACCTTGGAGAGCACCGACGCATTTTCCACCACAACGACCTTGCACTCGGCGTGCTGGAGGATGTACGCCAGCTCCTGAACAGTGGTGTCGCTTCCTCGAGGCACGTCAGCGGCGCCGATGCCCAGGATCGCCAGATCTGTGAGAATCCACT
This sequence comes from Candidatus Fermentibacterota bacterium, assembly GCA_016928395.1. Lineage (GTDB taxonomy): Bacteria > JAFGKV01 > JAFGKV01 > JAFGKV01 > JAFGKV01 > JAFGKV01. The sequence goes on from JAFGKV010000072.1 coordinate 30,403, forward strand.
CGAGACGGTTGTCGCTGATGAGCCCGACATGATCGCCCGGCTGCACGCCGATGGACAGCAGACCGAACCCCAGGGCCTCGACATCCTCGCCGAACTGCCGGTACGTCAGGGAGGAGAATTCCTCCGCATCCTCCCGCACCATGAGAGCAGAGTATTTGGCGTGGGTTGTACAGGCGCCCAGGAACATTCCGATGATTGTACCTGCCATATGCCCGTCACTTCAGGTTGTCTGCCACCCATCTCCATAATGTGCACCCCAGTGGTTGTGCGCAAGACCGCAATGGTGGACAGGACACAGGGAATGGCTCCGAGGGGTCAGAGTTTATTCGGGCCCCTGAGGGCGCACGCCGTCAGAGGCTTCGGGATTGAGAGCGTATGCGATGACGCTCTGCCGTCGTAGGGGCGACCGTCTCCCTTCGCCCGCAAGGGGCTCGGGGACGCCATCGCTCTCGAAGACGATCATCCGCCTATTCGACCAGGAGACAGATTGCGATGGCGAGTGCCGTGGCATCGCAGTACTGCCAACGCTCACGCACGCCGGGCGTGGCATGGTGGATGACTGGAGGATTGGATGACTCGACCGATGGAGGGGGTATGAGAAGAATGAGATCGGGGGTTCAGGGGTTGATCCTGCTGATAGCCGCCGAGGGCCTCCTGGGGCATGCAGCCGCGGCTGCCCGTGATGAGGTCCGACGCTGGCTATGGCTCGGCGCGCGGCCGGATATCTTTCTGGCAGCATCTTCACTCTTGCCGACCCACGATGACAGCGTGCTTATGGTCTCGGTTCATCTTGCCACCGGAGACAGTGCCGCCGCCATGGGGTGGCTTCCCGCCCGCACCGACACCTCCCTGCCCGCGTGGGAGATTCTGGAAGCGCGGCGGCTTCTGCTGCTTCGTGCTGCGGGGGTTCAGGCCGGTGCCCAGCTCATGGCCCTGTGGCGACGGTTCCCCGCGACATCCGTCGGCCGCCAGTGCGCCTTGGCGGCTTTGGAGGATGCGCCCGGCCTTGAGGCGGTCGATGCCGTACGAGAGCAGACGGGTCGTTGGCCGGCGACCTACCGGGCCCGGGCCTGGCGTCTCATCGCTGCCGGCTATGACGGGGCGGGTATGCAGGACTCGGCGGCAGCCGCCCTGTGGAGAGTGGTGGATACGGAGGCGGCTCCCCACGCAGGGGTCGCGGCGGAAGACCTGGCTAGAAGAATCGAAACCAGATCGCTGACGCCATCACGACGGTCGACTCTGGCCACTGCCCTTCTGTCTGGCGGAAAGCCCCAGGCGGCTCTGAGTGTCTTGCCGGCCTCTCCCGCCACCGATGCCGAGCATCTGCTCAAGGCGCGGTGTCTCCTGGCCGCGGGTCGCCGCAGCGAGGGGGTGGCCGTTTTGGGCCGGCTTTCTCGGCGCGGCACGCCCATTGCCGCCGATGCCTTGTGGTATCTGGCCACCCACCAGAAGCGGGTTGACGACGACAGCCTGGCCGCAACGACGTACTATACGCTGGTTCAGAGGTTTCCGAGCCACGCCCGGGCGCAGGCAGCGGCGTGGGAAGCCGCGTGGGCCTTCGAGCGCACGGGTCAGCTTGAGAAGGCGGGGTCAGTCTACCGTGAGGGGATTAGGCGATGGCCGAGGGGGTTCAATGCCGACAATAGCCGGTTCCGCTGGGGTCTGGTAGCCTGGCGGTCGGGTGACGTTCGCGGTGCTCTGCAGCGTTGGACCACCACGTGGCCCTACCTCCGGGACGAGCGGGCCAAGGCGGCCGTCGCCTATTGGCGGGGAAAGGGTGATTTCGCACACGGGCGCCTCGATGAGGCGCGCCAGTGGTGGCGAGCCGCAGAAGAGGCGGGACCAGGCTCATTCTACGGGCTACGGGCTCAGCGTCGCCTCAGGGCCGGCGACATGCGAACCCGCGCTCCTCTGGTCTCGCCGCGACCTCCCAGGAATCTTGGCACATGGCTGCGCACCTGGACTGCCGACACACTGGCCGTTGCCTCGTCCGCGATGATACGGGCGCGCACCCTCTACGCTGTCGGCTTTGCGCAGGACGCGGCAGAGGAGCTCTCCAAAGCCCTGGACGCGGCAGGGCGGTCGCCCGGCGCCATTGCTTCCGTGCTGGAACAGGCGAAGGACTGGGGGAGCCCCGCTATCGTAGCGGTTGCCGCGTCGCGCCTTGGCGAACGGTATCGATCGGCCACGGGCCAGGATCCCCCGCGATGGATGGACCGGCTCTGCCTACCGGTGCCATTCCGCGAGACGCTGCTGCCCATCGCGAGAGAAAGCGCCCTAGATCCGTCTCTGGTCTCGGCGCTCATCCGCAAGGAGAGCTTCTATGACCGATCTGCGGTGTCCCGCGCCGGGGCGGTTGGCCTCATGCAGCTCATGCCTCGTACCGCTGAGGAAACGGCCCGGCTCGCGCCGGGGCTGGATCCCGAACGACGAACCGAGGTCGAGACTAATCTCAGGCTAGGATGCCTGCACCTGCGCTGGGTGCTGGACAGACACGACGGCAACGTGGTTCATGCGCTGGGTGCCTACAATGCGGGGCCGGACCCCCTTCGCCGCTGGATGAGGGACCTTCCCTCCGGTGACGAAGAGCTTTGGGTGGAGTGCATCACCTACGGCGAGACCAGGTACTACATCAAGACCGTGCTCGCCTTCGCCTGGCGCTATCGCGAGACATGGCCCGAACTGAGGGGGAGTAATCCTTTCGAATCACTCCGTGTCAAAGAGCTGCACGGTTCCTGATTGAACTAGCTCTACTCGGCACCCCAGCGTGAGGTTCCCCATGCGGCTGGTCATCGTTGCGCTTCTCGTGAGCGGCCCGCTTGCGGCATACGAGCTTCACCTGAACTGCGGAGGCCCCGGGTTCACTTCGCCGTCTGGGGTGCAGTTTTGCGCCGATGCAGACTACACGCCCGGCGGCGCCGGTTTCACGGGCGGGGAATGCCTGCCACCCGCGTGGGATCCCATCGGCGGCACGCCCATGCCGGAGCTGTACGCCACAGGCCGGACCGGCTTCGATGCCTTCCTCGCCGATGTGCCCAACGGCCTCTATGTCATGACCCTGCATCTGTGCGAACTGGAGAAGTTCGGCCCAGGGCTTCGCGTGATGGGTCTTGTGGCGGAAGAGTCGTTTCGTGATACCGTCGACGTGTTCGCCGCGGCGAACCATGCCTATGCCCTCAGACTTTGCGATACGGTGACCGTGGCCGACGGGCAGCTTACCCTGCGTCTGGAAAGCCTCTACCGACCGAACATCCTTTCCGGCTTGGAACTGGTGTCGTGCAGCCCGGACACCAGTGCGCCTGCGATCCCCCAGGGGTTCCTCTCTCGCAGCAGCTACAGATCAGCCCTGCTCACGTGGGACCTGCCTCCCGAGGGCGACGCGGCGGGCATTCTGGTCTATCGGCGGCATAGTGGCCAGGAGCAATGCATCACGGCGGCGCCTGTACCGGTTCCGTTACTGCTCGACCATGCCATGCCGGGTCCCGCGAGCTATGCTCTCTGTGCCGTGGATGTCTTCGGCAATGCAAGCTCTGCGACGGCATGGATGGATGCCCAGCCCATGCTTCCGGAAGACTCTCCACTTCCCGTGTTCGGGATTGAAGTGGATCCGGCAGATCTCGCCATTCTCCAAGACGATCCGTGGACCGACACCTATGTCCCGGCTTCGTTTGTAGCGGAGGGGGCCATCTATGATCCCGCGGGGCTCCGCTTCCGGGGCAATGTCGGGAGGCGGTTCACGAAGAAGTCATACAAGATCCGCCTGGAAGATGAGTTGTTCCAGGGTCGGGGAATCGTGAATCTGAACGCCGATTACGCCGATTGGTCCCTGCTTCGCAGTGCATTGTCGTTTGACCTCTTTTGGCGCGTGGCCGTTCGGCCGCCAGAAGCACAGCATGTGCACCTCGAACTGAACGGCCGCTTCGCCGGGGTGTACCTTGACGTGGAACAGCCCGACGAGCGATTCCTCATCCGCACGGGGCGCGATTCCACCGCCAGTATCTACAAGTGCAACGGCAACCTTGGCCTGCTGCCAACACTCGGGGACTATCAGCGCTGCTATGACAAGAAGACGAACACGGGCACGGGGCATGATGACCTGATCGCCTTCATTGAGGCGATCAACCTGAGCTCCACCCAGGCTCTGCCTCCACTGCTGCTGCGCGGCGTGGATGTAGCCAGTTATCTTCGGTACTATGCGGTGATCGTGGCAACGGCCAACAATGACTTCACGGAAAGAAACTACTACCTGGTCCACGACGGCTCGCGGGACCGCTGGGAGGTTATTCCCTGGGACCTGGATCTGACCTTCGGCCTGGGGTTTCCCTTCGCCTTCGAGGAGATCTGCAACCCGCCCATCGATGTCGGCACCCTGGCCAGCCCCCAGTGCATCGGCGGTGCCAACATGCTGCTGGACCGGGTGCTGGCCGTGCCCGCCTTCAAGAGCTTCTACGCGCGGCAACTGGAGCACTTGCTTTCGACTGACTTCACTCCCTCCGCCATGGCAGCCAGAATCGAGTCTATCCACGGTCTCGTCGCCCCGGATGCCATGCTCGATGTGCTGAAACTCGGCAGGGAGGACAGTACCCTTTTCACAGGGTCGAAAGAGGAGCTGGTAGACTTCGTGGCCATGCGCCATGGCTACCTTCTGGGAGAACTGGCGATCTTTGCCCCCCCGGAGACTCTCTATGTGTTCCTGAACGAGGTCCAGAGTGACAATCACGCTACCGCGGCAGATGAGGCCGGCGAGTTCGACCCCTGGCTGGAGCTATGGAACATGAGCCCCGGCGCCGTGAGCCTGGCCGGATGGGAGCTTCGTGTGGACGACTCCCCATGGATTCTTCCCGACACTGCCGTCGGGCCGGGGGGCCACCTGATGGTGTGGTTGGACGGCGAGCCTTCCGAGGGAGCGCTCCATTGCCCGTGGCGGCTTCAGGCCTCCGGAGGCCACATCCGCCTGGCACGCCCGGGCGGTGGGGCTGTGGATACCGTCACCGTCGGGGGGGTCGGGCAGGACCTCTCGCTGTGCCGCACGCCCGATGGGGCTTCCGTCTGGCGGGTGGGTTCACCCACGCCCGGCAACGCCAACCCGCTGGTCACGGGCATGCCGCCTCTGGTGAGCGACCTCATTCATTCCCCGGAGGTTCCCCTCCCTAACGGCTCGGTGACCATCTCAGCCCGAGTCACCGATCCCGATGACGACCTCGCCTCCGTGCAACTTCTCCTGGATCACGGCGCCGGATTCTATCCCTCACCCATGTACGATGACGGCGCCCATGGTGATGGAACCGCAGGCGACGGCATATTCGGTGCAATCATGGATGTGGTGGAGGAGGGACTTCTCGTACGCTATGTCGTTCGCGCCGAGGATAGTTCCGGAGCGGTCACTGTCTACCCGTCTTCCCAGGCTCCCGCCATGTTCGTAGTCGGATTCCCGGTGCCCGTGCTCCGACTGAACGAGTTCATGGCCAGCAATGCCGGCACCGTAGTCGATGACCGGGAAGAGTATGATGACTGGGTCGAGCTCCACGCCCCGGGTCCGGCCGGCATCGGGGACCTCGCCCTCTTCCTGACCGATGATTTGAGCAGGCCAGACAAGTGGCATCTCCCGCCTGAAACTGAGGTGGGACCCGGCGGATTCCTGCTCTTGTGGGCGGATGGTCAGCCCGAGCAAGGCCCCCTCCATATGCCGTTTCGGCTTGATGCCGCGGGTGAGGAGCTGGGGCTCTTCTTCGAGGCGCGGGGGATCTTCGTGCAGCTCGATGGCCTCACCTTTGGATCCCAGACGACCGATGTCTCCTTCGGCCGGTTTCCCGACGCCACCGGTCCGTGGGGCCAGACTGTGACCCCGACCCCGGGCGCTGCCAACGCACCCTTGGATGCTGGCCCACCGGGTGACAGCGTACTTCCGGTTAGCCTGTCCCTGGAGGCTGTGTGGCCCAATCCTGCACGGTCACTGCTGTCTCTTTGCGTCGGCGTGCCTCAGACGGGTCAGGTCTCGCTCCGTTTCTACGATCTTGCGGGCAGGGTAGTCTCCCGGCCATGGGACGGCGAGTTAGCCGCAGGCCGGCATACGCTGGTGGTTCCGGTGAACCTGCCGTCCGGGCTCTATGTGGCGGCGGTGCAGGGATCGGGAGGCCGTAGCTCGCGAAGGGTCGTCGTCGCCCCGGAGGCCGGGTTCCAACCTTTCGCGTCGTCTAACCGTCTTACCCGGTGAAGACCCTCGGGCACCCTCAGGGGCCCGAACTCACCGGAAGGACTGATCATGCACGGCGATTGCGAACCCCTCAACCTGAACGACTTCGTGGACGGCGCGCTGCCGCGCGAAAAGCGGCGGGAGATAGCGCGACATCTGCGGGTATGCGCCGAGTGCCGTGCTGAGGTGGGCTGGCTGAGATCCCTGCGCGCAGAGGTGCGGAGCATGCCAACGGCCCTGCCTCCCCGGCATGACCTCTGGCAGGGAATCCGAGCGCGCACTGCTGCAGCGCCACGGCGGCGGGCTGCGAGCATTCGTCTCGAGCGGCGGGTCATTCTCCACCCGGCGTGGGCATGGGCGTTCAGTGTCGGGGTCTGTGTGCTGTTCACCCTTATCGCCCCATGGAGCCAGGCCCCAATGATGGCATCCCGCCTCGTGGGCTGCGACGGCGGGAGCTTGGCCGGCTACGAGCCGGCGAGCGTCCTGGGCAACCGGCCTGCGGTTGAAGTCAAAGCGGTCATGTCCCGTCACATCGATATGGTGGACGACGCCATCGGCCAGCTCTTTGCCGCACTCCGGGAAGATCCGACGGATCTGAGACTCGTCCGCATGCTCCGCCAGGAGTTCCAACGCAAGGTCTCTCTCGTTCGAAACACGGCACGGCTCATGGATGAGATGGATGCCGCAGTACCCACCACCAGTTAGGAGGATTCCGATGCACTTCAGAACCAGCCTCGCGGCCTTCGCCATTCTCGGCGTGTGGGGGTGCGCCGCTATGGCGGCTGACACGCCGGTCAACCTTAGCAAGCCAGCCTCACCAGACGGATCGGTGAAGATCGAGAATGTGGCGGGGTCCATCCGGGTTGTCGGGTGGGACATGAAGGAAATCAAGGTCACCGGCACGGCCGGCGAGGGAGTCGAGGCGGTCGACTTCACCGTCAGCGGCAGCCGGGCCACCATCGAGGTGAAGCTCAAGAAGGGCTTCAAGGGGAGCCGGGGCAAGGCCGATTTGGAGATCAGCATTCCCAAGGCCAGCGCGGTAGTGGTCGAGACCGTGAGCGCCGACATCGATGTGTCTGGGCTCGAGCGATCGGTGGATCTGGAGAGCGTTAGCGGGAGCGTCACCCTATCGGGGCGAGCTCGCGATGTGAAGGTCGAAACGGTGAGCGGCAATGTGACACTCAAGGGCGCCATCGAGAAGGTGAAGGCGGAATCGGTGAGCGGCACCCTGCGGCTGCAGGAGGTCGCGGGAGAGGTTGATGCCTCCACGGTGAGCGGCGCCATCGAGGTGTTGGGACGGGAGATCACTGGCGCATCGTGCGAATCAGTATCGGGTTCGGTGGTGTTCGCCGGTCCGCTGACCCGCGGCAGCCGTTACTCCTTCGACTCTTTCAGCGGCAATGTCACGCTCCGGCTCCCTGCAGACACCGATGCCGATGTGTCCATGTCGACGTTCAGCGGCAAGGCGGTAAACGAGATTCAGGGAACCAGAGTCTCCGGCAAGGACGCCTCGTTCGTGCTGGGCGACGGCGGCGCCAAGGTGACCATCGACACCTTCAGCGGCAATGCCCTGATCGAGCCACTGACCCAGTAGTCCTGTCGGCACAGGAGGCTGGGAGCATTAGGCTCTCAGCCTCCGACCTCTCTCGTCACCGGGCCGATCGGCCCGACGCCGATGGCGGGGTGCTCTTTCTCGACCTGTCTCCAGGGAAAGGCGGTAGCCTCCGTCGTCGGAGGCGGCCATCGATCATGCTGAGTCTATCGGCATGGGCGAAGGTATGCACTCCCACGATACGCGGATTCCACCGGGGCTCGATCATGTCGACTTCCCGCTCCTCATACTCCTCTTCGTCTAACCTGACGATCTTGTTCATTCTGATGCCGTAGCCATAGCCCATGCTGCCGTCCTGGGAGGGGCGGTAGAGCTGGCCGTCGTACAGGAAGATCCTGCCTGCCGGCCGGGCTCTTCGCACGTCGGACACAATGGGATTTTGGGGATGCGGAGTCCACTCCTCGCTGAGCGGCGTGTCGGCGCTGAAGAGGAACAGCTCGTCTTCGATCGATGCTCCCCGGTTTTCTTTCATGTTCGCGAAAAGCCACCACCTGGCGCCGTGGTGCAGCAGCGTGGCATCCACCGCCTCCACTCCTGTCATGAGATTCGCGCAGAACTCCCACTCACGGGGAAACTGGACGCATCGGTATGCTTCGATGGTCCCGTTCTCCATGGATTCTGGAATCATGTAGTACTGTCCCCGCCACTCGAATACGAAGGGGTATGACAAGTGATACGGCCTCTCCAGAACCCGAACAGGATCTCCATATGCCCCATGTTCGTCCATCACCATGACTGAGACATGCCCCTTGCCGCGGCCGTAGAGGAACTCCTCGAAGAAGATGTAGTAGTTGCCATCTCTGTGAATGACGTGGGGGTCTGCCCAGAACCTGTCCCGCGGCGGGACTATGGGCCGGTACCGGCGAAACGACGTCGAGAGGTCGTCTCGAAGGTCGCACAGGAGAATCCACTGCTCATACGAGAGCCATTCCTTGAGCTTGGATCTCGCATACCCACACCAATGCCTCAGTAGGAGAGGGAGGAACTCGGCATTGCTCGGCTGCACGTAGAGGGGATGAGAGTAGAAGGCCAGGCTCCGGTTCTCGGCCCTTACGCGTGCCCGAAAGCGTTCCGGTCCCCGGCGCAGCTCTTCCAGGAGCCTGGGCACAAGCGACAGCGACTTCCAGTAGTAGTTATTGCAGTTGCGGTTCACCGAGAGCTGATCCGTGGCCGAGTATGACCGGCATAGGACCACGCCATTGTCCAAATCCGGCGTCAGTACTTGCACCACCGAGCCGGTGGTCGGATGGTGCTCCATGACTTCCCAGAACCCGGGCGGGGCACCCCGGTTGATTCGATTGTCCCCATGATGGAAAGACCAGATACCGTGCTGTGCGCTCTGGAGGATTCTCCCCTTCAAGATCCTGAACCCGAAGCGGAGGAATACATCGATGCCGTGAGGCTCGATCCGGGCGTTGTCCTCATCGGAGATGGTGTCGCAGAACCGTGTCTGCCGGGGAGTGACCGTCATTCGGGCAACCCCGGTCAGGAGGGGTTCGGCATCCATGGGTTCGAAGGCCTCGGGATTCTGCCGGAACAGGCGCCGATCAAGACGTTCATAGGCCATGTAGAGCAGGAAGCGCCGGTTGCGCCAGAATTTGGCCAGAATGCTTTGCCTGGGTTTCTCGGCCCCGTTGAGCACGATGAGGCTCACGGCAGCATAGTCTGAGTTCACTATCCTCTTGAGCATCTCGAATGCCCAGGCAGGCAGCTCGGTGGAGTCCATCAGGAGCCCGACTTTCAGGGGCTTGTTGTGCTCGTTGTCCACTGATGGGCCTCCTGGGCGGTTCACAAACGGCGAATCCCGTTCTGGGTCGGCGGGTTGCCGCGTCCGGTCACGGGACGCGGGCGTCAAGTATAGGCATTGGTATGGCCTCAATCAACCGCCGGGACTCAACCCGTCCCACGCAGCGCCGCCGCATCGATTGTACCGCGTAGGTCTCATAGGTCCCATGCGACGTATGCAGGCTACATCCCCCTCTTCTGCCTCTACCTCGGCGCGGCCCCACTGAAGCCTCCGCTCCTCATACCTCGGCAGCCCTGCTGCTGCCGCCCCTGGCCAAGACCGCGCACAGGCTAAGGGTGCCTTCCCTTCCGCCGGCCCTGGTGGCGAACGCGACCTTCAGCGCGGCGCCTCCGGCAAGATCCGCCAGTTCGGTCGTGTCGATCCAGTGACAGTAGCGGTATGCGCCGCTTCCTCGCCAACCCAAAAGCGCATCGTTGGGATCCACGTCGCCTTCGTCGATCCCGGCGACGCTCCACGAAACGAGCTTCCTCCGCATCCGCTCGTTGTCCAGGAATTGCCATGTAGACACCAGGATCCTGCCCGCCGGCGCCATCAACCCTTCCGCGCGCCCAAGCATGGCCTGACGAGCCTGGGCCGTGGGTATATGATGAAGGAGGGCCAGAAGCAGTACCGTGTCGAAGAGGGGGGCGATGCCTGCCTGTCGCAGCACGGCTGATGGGTCGGCATTCACCACATCGCACTGCAAGAACGAGACGGATCCCGCCCCGGGCGTGGTCATGCCTTCCCGCGCCTCATCGAGAAGTGTTGCTGATGCATCTACTCCCACATAGCTGCCGCCCCACCCCCGTGCCGCGAGCAGCCGTGCCACCCTTCCGTTCCCACACCCAAGATCCAGCACCCTTGCGCGGGCCGGGACCCACGGTATAATCCACTCAAGCTCAGAGCCTGAGGGCGAACGGGTGTCGCTGAACTCCCGGGCGTGATCTTCATAGAAAGCCCTGTTGATCTCCAGGAGACGCCGAGCCGTATCGGGGCTCATCGCCGAGCCCCTGGTCGGGCGCAAAGCCACGATTCTGCGGGCGTCGATGGCGCCAGGAACCCCGCGCCGATGGGAACGAGGACACGATGACTCACCATGAGAACCTCCGGGAACGGTGGGCAGAGTGGACAGCCCGGCATGAAGATGGGGGCAGTGCCCTCTCCGACGCCACTCTTGTCACGCTCATGGACCGGTTGACGGCCGTGGACACGCCGACGCACCAGAAGGTTAGAACCCTGATCCACCGGATCGCGGGGCCGACCGTGTCAAAGGTCGATGTGTTGCGGGCATACCGGGCCCTGGTGGCGCGGGGGCTGGCCGAGGAACGCCCCGAGCTCCTCTCCGCGCTTTGCCTGAAGCCGACTCGTACCATCTCAGGCGTGACCCCGGTGGCGGTCATGACCGAGCCGCACCCATGCCCTGGGTCGTGCATCTTCTGTCCTGATTTCGACGATATGCCAAAGTCCTACATCACGGATGAGCCTGGCGCCCTTCGGGGCCTTCAGCTTGATTTCGATCCGTATCGCCAGACCAGACATCGAATCCAGGCCCTGACCACCATCGGCCACGCGACTGACAAGATCGAACTCATCGTCTTGGGGGGCACGTGGTCAGCGTACCCCCGGGAGTATCAGGAGCGGTTCATTCGGCGCTGCTTCGACGGGATGAATGAGTCTGATTCTACGACACTGGGAGACGCCCAGCAGCGAAATGAACGCGCGCAACACCGCAATGTGGGCCTCGCGGTTGAGACCCGGCCGGATCTGGTGACGCTTGACGAGGCGGCGTGGTTGCGCAGGCTCGGCGTCACCAAGGTGCAGGTGGGCGTGCAGAGCCTCGATGACCGGATTCTGTCGCTGAACCGTCGCGGGCACACGGCTGATGACACCCGCCGGGCCTTCGCTGTTCTGCGGGCTGCCGGATTCAAGATTCACGCCCACTGGATGCCCAACCTCTTGGGTGCGACGCCTGAGTCTGACCTTGTGGATTTCGCCCGGCTCTGGGACGATCCGGCCATCCGGCCCGACGAGCTGAAGATCTACCCGTGTTCCCTCATCGCGGGCACGGAGCTGTACCGGCTCTGGGAAGGGGGAGAGTATGTACCCTATTCGGATGACGAGCTGATCGAACTCCTGGCCCGATGCAAGGCGATAATCCCGCCGTACTGCCGGGTGACGCGCCTCATGCGGGATATCCCGGTGCATCATATCGAAGCAGGATGCCGGATTCCCAATCTCCGGCAGACCGTGCGTCGTAACATGGGGGAGCGCGGGCTTCGCTGCCGATGCATCCGCTGCCGCGAAGTGCGCGTGAGTGATGTTGATCCACAATCGATAGTTCTCGACGACACGATCTATGAGACACCGACCAGCACCGAGCATTTTCTCTCGTTCGTCGCTGCCTCGACATCTGCTGAGCCGTCGCGGCTTGCAGGCTTTCTCCGGCTTTCACTGCCCACACAGGCTGCCGACGTGCGCGGGATCGTCCTGCCGGAGCTCAGGGGTGCGGCGCTCATCCGTGAAGTCCACGTCTATGGCCCCTCGCTGCCCCTGGGAACCCGTGCGCCCCATGCCCAGCATCGCGGCCTCGGGACAAGGCTCCTTGAGGAGGCCGCGCATATCGCCCGCAACGCCGGTTTCCGCCGCCTCTCAGTCATCTCGGCCATCGGCACGCGTGCCTATTATCGAGCCCGGGGCTTCAGGCTGGGCGAGCTGTACGTGCATCAGGACCTCGACTCACGGCGGTGTGAGCCCAGCCATTGACGAAGGGCACGGCCCGCGATATCCTCAGTGCATTCAGTGACACGACGGGCCATGCGCCCGCGGGACGGTCAACCCCAAAGGGAGTAGTTCCATGGGGCCATCCTCACCAGACCTCCGTGCCCTGCCTTCTCTTAGGCCTTATTCGTTCTTCCGTGGCTCACCCACTGCCCGTGTCGTAACTGTCCCCTCCTTCTTACCCCGTCCCAAGGAGCCTGTCATGCGCCGCACAAGCTTTGGCCGTTCTGTGGTCGCCGCCCTCATCACCCTCTTCGCCTCAGTCGCCTTCTGCGAAGATCACAGCGGCACCATCGGCACCGAGACGTGGACCCTGGCCAATAGCCCCCACCACATCACCGGGAATGTGACGGTCGGCAATGGCGCCACACTGACAATTGAGCCGGGTTGTGATGTTCGGTTCAACGGCAACTACAAGCTCAGGGTAGACGGAGTGCTCATTGCCGATGGCGATCCCGCGAACCACATCACCTTCACGTCGAATCA
>JAFGKV010000073.1 GCA_016928395.1 Candidatus Fermentibacterota bacterium
ATGATGCCAGACGGCGAGACGATTCGCGATGCGGGATATCAGGCGTTTCTCGCGTCAATCCTCAGCGATCGGGAGCAATTCTTCAGTGACGTGGTAGGGGACAGAGGATTGTCACGCAAGCTCCGGTACGCCATGCTCACGATCCTGACCCTCTCGGCCTTCTACGGCGCCGTAGCCGGCAGTTACGCCGGCGCGCTCCAGGCCCTGAGCGCGGCGGTAAAGCTGCCCTTCCTCTTTGTCACGACATTCGTCATCTGTTTCCCCGCCCTCTTCGTGGTGCAAATCCTCGTGGGATCGAAGCTGAAGCTGCTCCAAGTCGTCATACTCGTGGCCGGGGCCCTGGCGTTGACCACCGTGCTTCTGGCGGCCTTCGTGCCCATCGTGGCGTTCTTCCTGGTCACCGGCGCCAACTACTACTTCCTGGAGCTGCTGCACCTTTTGATCGTCTTGGTCTGCGGATCCCTGGGCATGTATGCCCTGCACGAGGGGCTCTCCTATGTCTGCGAGAAGCATGGCATCTATCCGCGAAAGGCATTGACGATTCTGCGGGTTTGGGTTGTCCTGTTTGCGTTCGTCGGCGTGCAGATGTCCTGGAACCTCAGGCCGTTTCTCGGGGATCGGAACGAGCCATTCCAGGTCTTCAGGCATTATGAAGGCAACTTCTACACCGCCGTGGTCTATTCGTTCAACAAGCTTCTAAAGGGGGAGGGGCAATCGAAGGGGCACGATTCCCTGAGTGATGACTTCAGAGGAGCCGACATGGATACACTGATGTGGAATCGAGCGCTGGGGAAATGATTCTCCAGGAAGGCCATGGCCTCAACGAGATCATGACCATCGAGGAGGTCGCTTCCTACTTGCGCCTGAAACCACAGACCATCTACAAGTGGGCGCAGGAGAAGCGCATCCCCGCGGCGAAGTTAGGCAAGGAGTGGCGGTTCCGCCGCAGCGTCATCGACCTGTGGCTCGATGAGCAGATGTTTGGTCAGGACTCTCAGTTCACCCATCTGCGGGAGAAGCGAACCGCACCACTCCGACCGGAGGGGAGATCATGACCCCATTCGACAGCTTCATCACCTTTGGCGCGACGACCGATCTTGCGGCGACCTCGGCATTCTACGGCGAGGTGCTCGGCCTCCCGCTGGTGCTCGACCAGGGACGATGCCGGATCTGGCGAGCCGCCCGGGCGGGATATGTCGGGTTCTGCCTACGCGATTCGGTGAGCACCCAAGGGGTCATCCTGACCCTGGTGAGTGACGATGTCGATGGGTGGCACCGGAGACTCGTCGACCATGGAGTGCCCATCGAGAAGGCGCCGGCACTCAACCCGGAATACGGGATCTACCACCTGTTCTGCCGGGATCCCAACGGCTACCTGGTAGAGATCCAGCGGTTCGAGGATCCGAACTGGAGAGGATCCGGGATCTGAGACCCTTCCCGGCTACTCCAGAGGCCCCGGTACTTCCCCGGCTCCCTCGTTCGGCGTCTGTGAAAGGGAAGTAACCCTACGAGAATCTCGTGAGCCGACGCAGGGCGTCTCGATGAACGGGTCGAAGCCATCAGCAACGGTCGTCGGCCAGGATCTCCTTGGCCAGTCCATCCAGGGTCAGGGTCCTGCATTGTTCCTCGATGCTCTCCAGTTCTCTCTTTGAGAGTCTCGCAGACACCCGGGGAAGTCTCTCGGTTGCGTACTGCTTCGTCCTCTGCCCCGCGGCCGGGTGCGTGGCGAGCATGCGGAAGATCCTGACACATGCCGCATCCTCCCCGAGCGCATCGAGGAGCTTCCCGTAACCTTCGCAGGCCTCAAGCATGAGCCTGTCGACCTTGATATCCAGGGCTAGCAGAAGGGCCTCACGCAGGGCCTCACGCCCCTTCCGCCGATCTCCGAGTTCAAGGCATGCCGCGCCCAACGTACTAAGGGTGTCCGCCAGGCCCCAGCGCTCACCGATGTCCCTGAAGAGCTGTTCACTCTCTCTGTAGCACCGCTGGGCATCTTCCACTTGATGACGGGCCTGAAGTACCCTGCCCAGCGCAGTCAGAGTGAGGCCCTGGCCTCTCCTCTCGCCCGTCCGACGGTGGATCGCCAGGCTCTCGCGGTGGAGCCTCTCGGCTTCCTCAAAATCATCTTGCTCGAACGCCACAACCCCCATCTGGTACAGTGCATGCGCCATCCCATGATCGGTGCCGATCTCCCTGGCAACCTGCAGGCTCTCGCGGTAGAGCTCTTGTGCCTCGGAGTACTTGCCCAGCATCAAGGCCACATTACCCAGGTTGCCGAGCGCGGTACGCAGACTCGGCTTGTAGCCGGTAGTCCTGTTCAACTCGACGGCCTGACGGTAGGACTCAAAGGCCGCGTCCAAGTGCCCCAGGCAGTATGCATCATTGCCAAGGTTGTTCAGCACTACGGCAACCATGTGTGTATTCCCAATGGTTTGTGCGCGTTCGAGACAACGCTGATGAAGCGACTGTGCGCGAGCATAGTCTCCCCGATACATCGCTGTGGTGCCGAGGATATCCAGAGCCCTTGACTC
>JAFGKV010000074.1 GCA_016928395.1 Candidatus Fermentibacterota bacterium
GAGCCAACTGCCGGCTGTACTCTCAACCCTGAGAATTCTGAGGGAGCCCGGCGTCCTCAGAGGCCGCACTGAACCCTGAACCCTGGAACTTGAACCCTGCTCGCGAAGCGAGCCCCCCTCCCCCCCCACATCGTGGTTGTCAGAACGGCCGGCGGGGCGTATCCTTGGCCCCACTCGGTTCTTGCGAGGTACAGCCTCGTCGTGCCCGCCGGATGGAAGGAGGGTTTGGATGATCCTATCCCCATGGTGTCTTCTCTTCATCGCACTCACCGCCCCGTCAGATCTCACCGTCAAAGATACTCCCAACGATGAGGGATCCAGCGTCACCCTCCGATGGGTCTTCAATGACGAAACCGAGAGCGCGACGGGATTGTCGATCCTGCGGGCCGGTCCCGGAGAGGAATTCGCCGAGATTGAGCAGCTTCCGGTCGACGCCCGGGAGCACGCGGACGAGTCTGCGACCCGCGATACGCCCTATCGCTATCGCGTGGACGCGGTCTACCCCGACACCGTTCTGGCAGGGGCAACAAGCCGCGAGACCATGGCAAAGGCCCAGTGGTTCAACTGGGATCGTGCCAATATCCTCGTGGGTCTGTTGCTTTTCACGGGGCTCGTCGTCTACTTCGTCACCAAGGCCCGCAGCGGAGTGCACCTCTTCGTGCGGCGTATCGCCGGGCTCGAAGCGGTGGACGAGGCGGTCGGACGGGCCACTGAGATGGGCCGCGCCATCCTCTATATCCCGGGTACCGGGTATGTGGACAGCATCGCCACCATCGCCTCCATGAACATCCTGGGCGAAATCGCCAAGAAGGCGGCGGAATACGGCACCCACATCATGGTGCCCAACCGGGATCCCATCGTGTTCACCGTAACCCGGGAAATCGTCAAGGGCGCCTATCTCCAGGTCGGCAAACCCGACGCCTTCGATCCGGATTGCGTCACGTTCGTCGTGGAGAATAGTCTGGCCTATGCCTCTGCCATCGACGGCATCATGGCCAGAGAAAGGCCGGCGACCATCTTCCTGCTGGGTTCGTTCGCTGCGGAAAGTCTCATCCTTGCGGAAACCGGCGCCTCGGTGGGCGCGATCCAGATCGCGGGTACCGATGCGATCACGCAGCTTCCGTTCTTCGTTGTTGCGTGCGACTATACACTGCTGGGCGAGGAACTCTACGCGGCCAGCGCCTACCTCTCCCGCGAGCCTCTCATGTTGGGCGCGCTCAAAGGGCAAGATTGGGGGAAGGCAATCATCGCGGCGGTGCTGATCATCGCGTCCTTGCTGGCATTGGTCTTCAACGTGGACGTCAGTCCCATCTTCCGCTCCCAGTAAGGAGGGTCTGCCATGCAACGCAAGCTTCCGCTCGCCCTCCTGATCATCATGGGAATTCTCGGCTTCGCCCAGCTCTTCAGCCCTCATCCCAGGTGGCAGGATACGCACGACATACTGCGCAATGACATGCTGCGGATCATCGGCGCCTTCGCGTTGATTCTGGGCTTGGGCAATCTCCTGCGCGCCCATGTCATGAAAATCCAGCGCCGCGCTCAAAACTGGCCCTACAGTATCGTCACTCTCGTCGGGTTTCTCATGGCCGCCACGATAGGCCTGTTTGGAGATGGACCTCGCCGAGTGGGCATGTTCAGGACCGAGATCAACGGGTTCAAGTTCGATGATATGACCATCTACTTCCAGATCATCGTACCCCTGGGCGCCACCATGTTTGCGCTCCTGGCCTTCTTCATGGCCTCGGCGGCATACCGATCCTTCAGGGCAAAGGGCTTCCTCGCGGTCCTTCTTTTGCTCTCGGCATTCGTGGTCATGCTGGGCCAGGTACCCGTCGGTGCGGCCATAAGCCGTCACTTCCCCGACATCGCCGACTTCATCATGCGCGTGCCCAATACCGCGAGCAAACGGGGCATCGAGATGGGTATCATTTTGGGGATGATCGCGACCATGCTCAAAATCATGGCGGGTATCGAGCGAAGCTGGATGGGAGGTGGCGAATGAACCTTGCCAAGCTTCTCGTGCTGGATCGGAAGATTATCTTCCTGGTCATGGCCTTGGTCATCGGGATTCCAATCATCGTACCCTTCGGCCTTCCCATTACCGTGACTGAGCGTACCCAGAAACTGTTCGACGTGGTTGACGCCACGCCCCCCGACAAGGCGGTGCTGATCTCGACCGACTACGCTCCCCAGACGGAACCCGAGCTCCACCCCATGATGTTCTCGCTGCTTAGGCACTGCCTCGCGCGAAAGATCAGGGTCCTGGTGGTAACCCTCTATGTCGAAGCCGGCGGGCTGGCGGAACAGGCGGTGGAGACCGTCATCAAGGAGTTCAACTCCCGCGCCACGTCCAATGCTGACAGTATCATTTATGGCAGGGACATCGTCTATCTGGGGTGGCAGCCGCCGCCCATCATTCCCATCTTAGGCATGGGGCGCAGCATTACCGATGTCTACCCCGTCGACTGGTACAAGCAGCCAGTGCCCAGTATGCCCGTGATGAATGGCATCAATACCTATGACGACATCAGTATCGTGGTGGCGTTCTCGGGCGGCAGCTCCCCGATCTGGTATGTGCAATTCGCGCAAACCAGATATGGCGTCAAGGTGGGTGGCGGCGTTACCGCGGTTAGCGTTCCTGACTTCTACCCCTATCTGGAGTCAGGCCAGTTGAGCGGCCTTCTCGCCGGCATGAAGGGAGCCTCGGAGTACGAGGAACTGGTCGCCACCGTGACCGGAGTGCCCGGGCGACGAAAGGCGACGGAGGGCATGAGTTCGCAATCCGCCGCGCACTTGGCGATTATGGCCTTCATCGTCTTCGGCAATATCGGCTACTTCGCCACCAAGAGGAGGCGGTAATGAATATCAGCACAGATCCCTGGGTCTGGGTTGGGGTGTTCCTGACCCTCTCCATCTTCTCCTTCCTCTGGAAAGAGAACGGGTTCTACCGCTTCGGCGAGCATCTCTTCGTCGGCGTCTCCAATGGTTGGAGCCTGGCCTTCATGTGGAACAATGTCATCAAGCCCGTGCTCATCGACCGGGTCCACATGACGTTCAAGACCGCGGGCAGCGAAGGCCTCTCATGGAAGCTGTTCGATCCGTACCAGGATACGAACTTCCTCCTTATCCTCTGGGGCATCATCGGATGCCTCTACTTCACGCGCTTCATCCCCAAGGTCTCCTGGCTCGTGAGAATCCCCATCGGCATCTTCATGGGCTACTACACGGGGCTCTCCGTGCCCGCATACTTTCAGGGTTCGATCTTGCCCCAGATGGGCGCGACGGTGCTGACAAGGAACAGCTTCGCCTCCACCGGCACCGCTGCCGTAGCCGTGCTGGTCTTGATCGGCGTGTTGTGCACCCTGAGCTATTTCTTCTTCTCCAAGGAGCACAAGGGATTCCTCAAGGGCACTTCCTACATCGGCATCATCTTCATCATGGTGGGCTTCGGCGCATCATTCGGGTTCACCGTGATGGCGCGTATGTCGTTGGCCATCGGGCGCTTCACGTTCCTCCTGAGGGACTGGCTCGGGCTGGTGCAGTAGCCCGAAGCCGAAGGTAGACCGGGCCGTGCATCGTGATGCGTTCGTCGCACACGATGCACGGCCCGTGTGTTCTATCCCGCGGGGAGAGATAGAGACGTGAGCACGCGGAACACGGGGCCGAATAGGCGTCGGCCATGGGTAGTGGTGATGGTGGCCCTGTTTCTACTGCCTACCTTCCTCGCCCCAAGTGAAGTCCGCCTCGAGCTGGCGGCCGTCGGCTTGGCCGTGGGGCTGCTCGCAGCCGTGGTGCGCCGCAAGGATGTGACCGGCGAAACCTGGCGCTTCATCGCCGGGCCGCCCGTGTTTCTCGTGGCCGTAGTAGTGAGCGATCTGCTTTCCGGTGTGCTGGGCGGGAGGATTCCGCCTCTTCTGCAGGTAGTCGAGCTGGGGCTGAAGTCCCTCGGCCTCGGATGGTCGGTCCTGGCTCTGCTCCGGCTCGGCAAGGGCAGTTGGACTACCGCATCATGGCGGGCCGCGGTCCCGGCGCTGATCGCGTATCTTCTGATCTCGGTGAATGCCGGCTCAGCCTCCATCGCGGTGTTCCTGGGCGCGCTGGCGCTGTGGGGCATTCCCACTCACTGGCTGCACGAGCTGCGAGGCCGCACGGGGAGATGGCAGAAATGGCTCCTCGTGTTGATGACTCCCCTGGCCTTCATCTTCGGCTCCTCGATCCGTGCCGCCGGGGATGAGATAAATATCTCCGGTGGAGAACAGACGGCCTCCGGCATTTTGGGAGGTGTTCAGACTCTCCTGCTCTTCGTCTGGTTGACCCTTCCTGCCCGGCTCCTGCTTCGAAGCTTCCGGCATCTCATGCTGGGGCTTTCCATCAGGATGCGGCTGGTGCTCACCTACGTGTTCAGCACGCTCCTGCCGGGGTTTCTTGCGTTGGTCCTGGTCGGCGTCGTGGTGTTCGCGGGCATAGGCACCTTGCGGGCGCGCGTGGCCAGCAACCTGATCGTGCGTGATCTCGAGACCCTGGCATCGCAGCTTGATCATGGGGTGCCTGGTGCATCCGACCAGCTGGATAGTCTGACCGCCGGTCTCTATGCCCGCGGCAGAGCGGACACGACGGCAGCAACAGCCGTCGCCGTGCCTTTCGGTCTCGCATCCATTGCTGATTCCCTCCTGAGGAGAGACTTAGGGCCCCTGAACGTGAACGTAGCAGCCTCCCGGACGGTGGCCGCCACGCCAGAGACATGGATCAAGTTGGCCCAGCGTGGTTCGTGGATCCTGCCCGACACGCTGATGGTTGACCACGAAATGCTTTCCGCATCGGGTCGTGGCGCCGCCATCGTTGCCGTCGGTAATGGTGGGGCTGCGTTTGTTGCCGCCGAATCCCTGGAAGCGTCAGATATGGTCCACGTGTTGGCACGGCCCCTCAACGAACGGGTGGCGGAAGGTTACAAGAGGATCGTCGGCGCCGATCTCATGATCAGTCCGACCGCCTCCATGCTGTTCACCCCTGAGGGATCGGAAGTGACCATCAGTCAGAGGGATCAGAAAGGCCCCGCGGCTTCCATATCGACCAGGGCTTCGGTGGGAGGCGGTCTCTTCCACCGGCCAATCAGGCAAGGCATCTGCGAACTGCGAGCGACCCAGGATTCCGATCAGGTGAGTCATCTGCGCGGCGTGGTCGTGGTGCGCACCAGCCTCGCCGGGCTGGTGGGCAGCCTGTTCTCGACCAGGGGCCTCAACCTAGTAGTTGTGGTCGTCGAGGGTGTGCTGGCAGCCCTCATCTTGATAGCCTTGGTGTTCACCACCATCATCGGGTTTTCCCTCAATGGCACCATCACCTCGTCCATGGCGGCCCTGAAGCATGGCGCACAACGGCTCAGTCAGGGCGATCTTGATGTTCGCGTCGAGATACCGGCCCGCGGAGAGATGGGCCGGCTGGCCGAGAGCTTCAATCGCCTTGCCCATGATCTGAAGCGACTCGTACGGCAGGTAGCGGAGAAGGAACGCCTTGACCGGGAGCTGCAGATCGCGCGGGAGATTCAGGTCAACCTCCAGCCGGGCGTGCTACCGGAGGTAGGAGGCATCGAACTCGCGGCCATAAGCCGACCCGCTAAGGAAGTCGCCGGCGACTACTACGATGCGATCATGGTGGAGCCCGGAAGGCTGGTCATGGTTGTGGCCGATGCCAGCGGCAAGGGCGTCGCGGCTGCCATGCTGGTGAGCAACCTTCAATCCGCGTTGCATGTGCTTTTGAGCCAGGATCTTCCTCTGGACACAATCGTTCGTCGCCTCAATAGCGTCGTGTGCAAGAACTCGCCCGCCGAGATGTTCATTACATTCTTTATCGGCGTGATTGACGCCCAGCGCCTCCGGATCGACTATGTCAATGCGGGCCACGATGAGCCGCTTATCATCCGCGGTAACGACACGGTACGGCTCGGTCCCGGCGGATTGCTGTTGGGCATGTTTCCCGAGGCCAGACATGCCATCGGCCACTTCGATCTAAAGGTAGGCGACGTACTCACCCTGTACTCAGACGGCGTGACGGAGGCGATGAACGCTTCAGAGGAGGAGTTCGGCGTGGATCGGCTGGAATCCGCGATCCGGGATGCCCCTGACGCCGATTCGCCCGCCATCCTCTCGTTCGTGTTGGACCGGGTACGGGCCCATACGGGAGATCAGGCCGCCCCCGCCGACGATCTCACCATGCTCATCGCCCGGGTGAAGAGTTCCTCGAACGCCTCCTGAGCCCGTGCTCAGGGAACCCCCGTGTGCGTCTCTGTCGTGTTGAAGGTGGAGGAGACCAAGACACCGCGGTCATCGAACCGGGCCACCAGGTCGGTGGCCGACGAGCCCGAGAAGAGGCTCCACCTGTAGCGCGCATAGGTCCACGTCACCAGCCCATTGTCGAGCCCGGTGCGCCATGGCTGCCCGAGCATGTTGATCACATCCGCCTGGGTGGTGACCCCCGGTGTCAGATCCGCTACACGGTCCACGGCGAACCGCCGACCCACACCGGCGCAGGCCATGACCACCACAAGAGTCAGCAATACCCGGATTCTCGTTTTCATGCCCGTATCCTCCTGACCAAGGGAGCCGGGATGCCCCGTGCGCCTATCTCCAAGAAGAAGCCCACCGTGCGCCGATCGCGCCCCGGCCTCCTCTTCACCTCTTTCCTTCTTTGCCTCTTCACTCCCCTACCCCTTCCTTCGCGCCCTGAGCCGCTCGACCCAGGTCTCAAAGGATGCGTAGAGCGCCGGGATCAGGAACAAAGTAAACACCGCGCTGATCAGCACGCCGCCGATGGTCACCACGGCCATGGCCACCCGGAACTCCGATCCCGCGCCGCCGAGAGCCTGGGGGATCATGCCCACCGCGATGGCGAGATTGGTCATGACGATGGGCCGCAGCTTCACCGGGCACGCATCCAGAATGGCTTCGTTCATACTCAGCCCGTCCCGGCGCCGCACCGCCACATAGTCCAGCAGGAGGATGGCGTTGTTCACCACGATGCCCACCAGCATGATCATGGCCATGAGACTCAGGATATTCACCGTCTGTCCCCCGAAAAACAGGGCGATCGCGGCGCCGATGAGCCCCAGCGGCAAGGTGATCATGACCGTCACCGGATGGATGAACGACTCCAGGATCATGGCGAGCACGACATAGGTGAGGATGACGGCCATGCCCATGGTCTCGAACAGCGATGCGAAACTCTCTTCCTGCATCTCGTAGGAGCCGGCGAAACGAATCCGGTAGCCGGCGGGCAGGGAGAGCGCGTCGGTTCGGGCCTGGATGGCACGCACGGCCTCGCTCACGGTCCCGCCGGCTAGGTTGGCGGCAACGGTGATGCGGCGCTGCCTGTCGCGGCGCTGGATCTCCGATTCGCCTCGCCGTTCTTGGATCTCCCCGAGTTGCGTGAGCGGGAGCCGGTCTGGCCCCAACGGAAGGCGGAGGGCCGAGAGCCCCGCCACATCACCGCGATCCGCATCGTCATACTGCACGCGGATGGCATACTCCTCTCCCGCGTCGCGGAAGACCGCCTGATCGTCACCCTCATAGGCATTTCTCAGGAGCATGGCGACCGCCGCGGTGGAGAGCCCTCGACGGGAAAGCTCCTCCCGATTCGGAATGAACCGCAACTCCTGGGCTCCGGGCTCCCAACTTGATTGCACATCCACCACGCCCGGTGTCGCCGCCACGATGAGCTCGACCTCAGCTGCCACAGCACGCAGCGGCTCGGTTTCCCACCCCAACACTTCGATCTCCAGATCCGAGGTCGAGTGGCCGACTCCCTGCGAGCTTGACACAGACACCGTGGCGCCCGGCAGCCCCGCAAAGGTGGCGCGAAGCTGATTGGCCAGCCCATGGTCCGAGATGCGGCGCTTCGAGGCGGGTACTAGCTTGCCCAGGACAACCGCCTCGTTGACGCCCTTGTCTGATCCTCCAACGGTGCTCAACACCGAGGCCACATTCGGTTCCTCGGCAAGCCTTGCCTCCACCTCGGCGACCAATCGGTCCGTCTGCGCCAACGAGGTTCCGGCCGGGAGCTTCAGGTTGATGGTGACGGTGCCCTGATCCATCCTGGGCATGAACTCGCCGCCGGAGAACGCCAGGAGCACGAAGCTGAACACCAGCATCAGAATGGTGACCGCGCCGAGAATGACGCGGTTGCGCCCTCTCGCCAGAGCCCAGGCCAGGGCCGTTCGATACTGACTCGCCAAGTGCACCATCATACGGTCCACCAATCGGGCGGCCATGTGCAAGTCGCCCTTGTCACCTTGCGGCGAGTGTCCTTCGCCTGGCCTTCGGACCCGTTTCAGCACGATGGAGGCCAGCATGGGAGTCAGGGTGAATGAGACCACCACAGAGAACAGCGTGGCGTATACGACGGTCATGCCGAACTGGAGGAAGAATCTGCCGATGATTCCCCGCATGAACGCCACCGGCACGAATACCACGATGTTGGTCATCACCGAGGCGAACACCGCCAGGGCGATCTCGTCCGTACCCTTGATGGCGGCCTCATCCGGAGGCTCACCCAGATCCAGATGGCGGATGATGTTCTCGAGCACCACGATGGAGTTGGTGACAAGAATGCCTACTGAGATACCCAAGGCCATGAGCGTCAGGATGTTGAGGGTGAAGCCAGATGCTTCGACGAGCAGGAAGGTTGCCACGATGGCGGCTGGCATGACGATGGCCGCGACCACGGTGACGCGCACATTGCGCAGGAACAGATAGAGGAGAATCGAAGTCAACACAATGCCGATGAGCATGTTCTGCTGCACATCCTTGACGGCATCGCGGATGAAGGTCGAGTTGTCATCGGCATACTCGATTTCGAAGCCTTCGGGAAGCTCGCGGCGCAGGTCGTCCACTGCCTTGTAGATCCCGTCGGCGGTGGCAACGGTGTTGGCGCCTGACTGCTTGATGATGTCAACCTGGACCGCGGGCGTGCCGTTGAACCGCGCCACCGAGCGACACTCCTCGTAGGTATCGCGGATATCCGCCAGGTCCCGTAGCGGGATGAACCCATGCTCACCCAAGGGGATCTTGATCGTGCCGATCTCCTCCAGTGACGCGAACTCGCCGACGGTCCTGACCATGTACTCCCGCTCGCGCTGCACGATTCTTCCCTGGGGAATGTTCAGGTTCTCGGCGGCGATGGCCCCGGTGATCGCCGAGATGGGGAGGCCGTAGTGTTCCAGTTTTCGCCGATCCGCCGCCACCTGAATCTCGCGACGCTGGCCGCCGATGATGTCGACGTTCGCCACGCCTGAGACCTGCACCAGCCGGTCACGAATGAGGCGGTCGGCCACCGCGTAGGTCTCATTGACGGGGCGATCGCTGGACACCGAGAGAGAGACGATGGGGAACGCGCCGATCTCGAACTTCTGGACTTTGGGTTTCTCCACCCCGGAGGGCAGGCCGCTGAGAATTGCGTCGACCTTGGCGCGCACGTCATTGGCCGCTTCGTTGGCATTCACCTCCAACTTGAACTGCACGATCACGAAGGAAACACTCTCCCGCGAGTATGACTCGATGCGGTCGATATCCGACATGGTGCTTACCGCATCTTCGATCTTCTGCGTGACCTGTGTCTCCATCTCTTCAGGGCCTGCGCCGGGGTAGATCGAGGTGATCATCACCACGGGGAACTCCACGTTCGGCATGAGGTCGATCACCAGCCGGCGGTAGGAGTAGGCCCCCAGCAAGACGAACGCCGCGGTCAGCATGGTCATAAAGACCGGGCGCCGGACAGAAAGCCTGGATATGAGCATGGAAATCAGCCTCTTGTGCCCGCAGGCGTGTAGTACTCTGCTGTCATATCCTTGTGGATGGCGAGCTTCACGCCGTCTTCAAGCTTGTTCTGGCCAACTACCACGACCCGTTCGCCGGGAGCGATACCCCTGGCAACGGACACCAATCGGCCATTCCTGACCCCGGTGGTCACGGTGCGAAGGGCCGCCTTCAGAGAGTCGCCATGGGAGGTGACAACGTAGGCAAGCTGATCACCGTTGCGCTGAAACAGAGCAATCGGCGGGACTGCGGGGAGATCCTGTGACGCTGCGACCAGTATCTCCGGCGAGACCAGCATGCCGGGTTTCAGACGCCGATCGGTGTTCTGGACCACGACCTCCACACTGAAGAGCCGGGAGGAGGCGTCAGTGCTGAGCGCGGCCTTGGTCACCGTGCCTGTAAGTGTCACCTCGTCATTGACGGCGGCTGAATCCACGGCCATGCTCCCAGGGCTACACGAACGGTTCACAAGCCCCGGGCCGCGCAGCCTGATTCTCACCGGTTGGCCGGCCTCGATGGATGTCCTCTCCGATGCGCTGACAGTGAGGGGGACTCTGATACGGTCAAATGAAGCCACCGTAGCCACCACTTGCCCGGCATCAGCGTAGTCGCCGGGGTTGACATAGGTTGCGGTGACGACGCCGCTGATGGGAGTATCCAGACGCACTGCCCTTCCCGACATGACATAGGCGGAACGAGCCGCTTGGGTGGCGGTTCGTACCCGATCCAGATCCTGCACCGAGACCGCCCCGGTCTTGTAGAGCTCCTCGATGCGGATGCTGTCGTTTCGCGCCGTACGGTAGGAAGCCTCGAGGGTCTGGAGGTTGGTGCCAAAACGCACGGGGTCCAAGGGGTCCAAGGAGACGATGATCGCGCCCTTGCGTACCTCGGCGCCAACCTGGGCGCGCACCTCGGTGACCCTGCTCCGATAATCGGATATGAGATCGACCTGCTCTATGCCCTGGGCAATCCCCGTGAACTCCCGCCAATCCTCCACCACGGCAACCCGTGCCGTCACAACATCCACCGGCACTCCCAGCCTCTCCTGGATCTGCGCAATGCTCTCGACGGTTTCCCGACGCAGCCGGCGGGTTCCCGTGATCACGAATGCGATCACCAGGACACCTGCCGCCACCGCCCATAGTACTGTCTTCGTAGACTTGCTCATTGGCCTTTCTCCTGTCCTCTGGGGCCACCCGATTCGATCGTCTCAGTAGCGGCGCCGGCGGTCCTGCCCAATGCCCGCTCCAGGGTGGCCACCGCCACATTGTACCGATAGAGAGTCTCCGCGTAGTTCGTCCTCGCGAGATTGAGGGCGAGCTCGGCATCGTTCAGCTCCAGTTGGGTCGAAATGCCGCTCTTGAACCGGGTTTCTGCGATCCTGAACATGTCCTCGGCCAACTCCACCGTGGCCCGCTGCGCCTCGTACTCCCTGGTCAATCCCTGCAGGTCCTGCACCGCACGGGTCACATCCAGTCGAATGGCCTTCCGTGCCTGAGCCTGCTCGAACCGGGCCTTGAGCAGCGCGGCGCGGGCCTGTTGAACCTTGCCTTTGGTCCGGAACCCATCGAAAATCGGGGCGCTGAACACGACTCCTGCGGAAATCGACACCTGGCTGTTTTCATCGAATGCCGCCATGAGATCATCCTTGTTCGCCTGGCCTTGAAGGCTGACCTGGCCGAATGCGCCCACTACCGGCAGCATGTTGGCCTTGTAGATGGCCAGCACCCGCTCTTGACCGAGGACATTGAGATCGAGAACCCGCATCTCCGGCCGGTTCTGCTCCGCCTCAGCCCACGCGCCTTTCATTTCCGCGGTCATGGGCTCGTACCCCAGCGTGTCGACCAAAACCGGATTCTCTTCATCGATGATACCCACGATGCGCTTCAAATCCTGGAGGGCCAGAGCCATGGCGTTCTCGGCCCGGATCAGATCGGGTGCCCGATTCTTGGCTTCAACCTCGGCCCGCTGTAAGGCAAAACGGGATTCCATGCCCTGAGTGTGCTTTTCCTGGATATCATCGAAATGAGACCGGGCCTGCTCGAGGGCCTGGCGTTGGATCTGAACGAGCTTCTCGAGAAGCAAAACCCGGTAGTACGCCTCGGTCACACCGAACACCACATCGCTTTGCGCCTTCTTGACACCCACTCCGGCCATTTTCCGGTAGATGCTCGCGAACTTGACCGCATTGCCCACGCGGCCGAAGGCGTACAGGGTCTGATCCAGGCGGAGGGCGCCGGCGAACTCCGTATCGGAGCCAATCTCGATCTTGACGGGGCCATTGCTGGAGTTCTCGCCATTCTCCCCACCGTTCGCCGAATCCTCCCCGCCTCCGAAGAACTCGGAGGGCAGGAAGAAGGCGGGCTTCTTGAAGTTGCCACTGTACTGCGCCTGCAGGGCAATGCTGGGTAGGGCGCCCGCATAGGCTTCGGTCACTGCGCCTGCGGCCTTTCGTTCGTCCTGCTCTGCGATGAGAATCTGCTCATTGCTGGCCAGGGCCAGAAGCCGGGCATCGTCCAGGGACAAAGTCCGCGCGGCAACATCGCCGGGGCGGGCAAAAGCCAGAGAGAGAAGCAAGAGCAGAAGCATCCGTCCACATCTCCAAACTCCCGGCATCCAACATGTCTCCGCGGAAAGCCGTGTCTTCGCGGCAGAAGTCTTACGTATTCTCGGGCGCGAAGGCCCGAGTGATAGTCCGAACGATGGTCGGTGCATAGTCAGTCCACTTTTCCTTTTTGGCTGGATCGAACCAGCTCACGAGATTCCTGGCCACGAAACCCCACAGAAGTGCGCGGAGAGTTGCGGTGACGACGGACGGGTCGCCCCGCGCTAAGACTCCTTCATCCATCGCTTCCTGGAACAGGGCATTCAGCCTTTCCTGTAGGATGGCCTCATGTCGTGAGACGTCGGCCGCGATCGTCTCACGCGTACGGGCAAGGGTCAGTATGGCGCCTAAATAGTTGGATGCGAACGCCGGGTTGTTCTTGAACCAGGTAGATACCCCACGGACCACGGCACTGATCCGGTCTTCCACCGAGCCACGTCGTGCAATGTGGGCCGTGACCAACTCCTCCAGCTCGTCGTACCGATGTTTCAGCAACGAGGCATAGATCTCTTCCTTGCCGGCGAACAGCTTGTACAGGTAGCCCACGCTGAACTCTGCGGAAGCCGCGATTTCCTGCACTGTGATGTCATGGTAGAGCCGGTGCTCCAAGAGCGACTCGGCGGCCTGCAGCGCCTCGAGTCGGTGCCGTTCCCGCTCCCGCTCCTTCCGCGGGAGGGCATGCATGGGATCCGAATATGTCATCAGGATGCCGCCTTCATTCAACTCCACGGGGCACACGAGGCCTAGCGAATCACTGCCTCCGCTGCCATAACCACACGGGGGGCGTCAACTGGAATGGGTGTTCGACATGAGAACGAACGTTCTCAGCATGAATGATGGTTCACAAGTAGCCACCAGAGTCAATGTCTGTCAAGGAAGAGAGGACATGCGGGCCAACGGTTCTCACCCCTGCGAGGGCAACTGCTGCGCGGCCCTCATTGGAGGCGCGAGGCCCTGCCCGCGAATGCCCGTCTATGAGAGCCCAGAGCCACGATGCGTTTGAGAGTACGCAACAAAGCTCGTGCGCCTACGACTACGACAACAATGTCGACAACGATTACGACAACGATAGCGATACCGACCCCGATCCGGCGGCGGGCGACGAGGGGTGTATGGACCAGTGTAGGAGGGCCTTCAGGCCCGACATGGGCGGCGTGTCGCGGCTGAAGCCGCTCCTACAGAGAAGCCGCGGCACCGCCTACGTGCGATGCTGCGTACTCTCAACCCCAATAACCTGA
>JAFGKV010000075.1 GCA_016928395.1 Candidatus Fermentibacterota bacterium
GCCAAGCTGGCCCAGGACGTGGCCCGCGATCTCTTCGCCGAAGGTATCTACGTTGTCGGGTTCTTCTTCCCGGTGGTACCGAAGGGGCAGGCACGCATCAGGACGCAACTCTCGGCCGCCCACGAGAAGCATCATCTCGACAAGGCCATCGCCGCCTTCACGAAGGTCGGAGCGAAATACGGCATTCTCGGCAAGAAGAAGAGCGATATCATTGCCCAGTACGGCATGTAGGAATTCGTCCCCCGCGGCGTGACGCCGCGGGGGATGGCTCATCCTCCCGCAGGAGCATTATGGCCTTTCACCTCAGGACCAAAGCGCACTACGAGAACGAGCTGGTCGAGCTTGATTTGGCCGACTTGCTCAAGGAGGAACGGTACATCCACTCTCCCCAGGCGCCGCTGGTCGTGGTGGAGTACCCGCCGGGCGCGCCGGGGAAGGAAGTCATCAACTTCTGCGCCAACAACTATCTGGGGCTCTCCAGCCACCCCGCCCTGATCGAGGCCGCGCGCCAAGGATTAGAGACGCGGGGGTTTGGCATGTCGTCCGTGCGATTCATCTGCGGCACGCAAGATCGCCATAGAGAGCTGGAGCAGAGGATGGCCCGCTTCCTGGGCATGGATGATGCCATCTTGTATTCGTCATGCTTCGACGCCAACCTCGGGCTGTTCGAAGCCCTCTTGGGCGAGGAAGACGCCTTGCTGTCCGACCAGCTTAACCACGCCTCCATTATCGACGGCATCCGGCTGTGCAAGGCCCAACGCCACCGCTACAAGCACCGGGATCTTCGTGACCTAGAGCAGTGTCTGCGACAGACCCTGAACAGCCGATTCCGGCTGATCGTGACCGACGGCGCCTTTTCCATGGACGGCGACCTGGCGCCCTTGGAGGGCATCTGCAACCTCGCCGAAGAATACGACGCCATGGTGATGGTGGACGATTCGCACGCCACGGGCTTCATCGGCCCCACGGGCAGGGGAACCCATGAGCACTTCGAAGTGGAGGGCAGGATTGACCTCATCACCACGACCTTTGGCAAGGCGTTGGGTGGGGCCTCGGGCGGCTGCGTGGCCGGTCAGCAGGCGCTTATCGACATCCTCCGCCAGCGGTCGCGTCCCTACCTGTTCTCGAATACGGTGAGCCCCATGGTGGTGGCCGCCACCCTGGCCGCCATCGATCTGATCGAGGAGTCCACGGCATTGCGTGATCGATTGGAGGCCAATACCCGCCATTTCCGTCGTCGCATGAAGAACGCTGGCTTCGCGGTGCGGGAGGGCATCCATCCCATCGTACCCATCATCCTCCATGAGGCGGAGGCGGTGCAGGAAATGTCGCGGGCTCTGTTTGATGAAGGAATCTACGTCATTGGGTTCTTCTATCCCGTTGTGCCCCGGGGCAAGGCGCGGATCAGGGTTCAGATCTCGGCCGCCCACGAGCAGGCTCATCTGGACCGGGCAGTGGAAGCCTTTACCACAGTCGGGAAGCGGTTGGGCGTGATCGCGTGAGGGCGGTCAGCAGTCGGGCGGCGGAAGCCTTGGGACGCACGACATGCGCAACGCGGGGAATGGATGGATGGACGAATGGATGGATGGACGAATGGACGAATGGACGGATGGATGGACGAATGGACGGATGGACGGATGGATGGGGGCGGACTGTAGACCGTGAACCGTGAACCCCCAAGGATCCGCCGGCAAAGAGGCGGGGTAGATGACCGTAGCTGAGTGGAAGCATCGTTTCAGAGAGGGTATTGAGCCGCTTGGGCGTGCCCTCGTACGCATCGGGATCACGGCCAACGGGGTTACTGCAGCGGGAGCTGTGCTGTGCCTGGTCGCCGGCGTGTGTCTGTTCCGGGGACAGTTTCGCCTTGGCCTCCTGTTTTTTGTGGCCGGCGGCTGTTGTGACTTCATCGATGGTGCCGTAGCCAGGGCGGGCGGAACGGTCAGCGCATTCGGCGCCTTTCTGGATTCGGTGCTTGACCGCTACAGCGAGATGTTTCTTTACGTGGGCCTCATGGGCTGGTTCATTCGTTGTGGCGAGATGACCGTTGCTCTGGCCTCAGCCGGTGCTCTGGCAGGATCGCTTCTGGTGAGTTATGCCAGGGCCCGTGCCGAAGGCGTGGGCTTCTCGTGCAGTGAGGGTGTGGCGCAGCGGCCCGAACGGCTGATGCTTCTTGGCGTCGGGCTTCTGTGTGGCGGCGATCTGCTGCGCGGAGTCATCTGGCTCGTCGCTGTCGCCAGTCATCTGACGGTGATTCAGCGGATGGTCATTGTGAGCAGACGAGCCCGGAAAGGTGAGAGGTAGCGGTGGCTGAGAGCGGTGAAACGACAATCGAAGTCTCCGTCAAGGCCCTGGTGCTTGACGAGCGAACCCATGTTCCCGTGGTGATGCTCAAGGAGAAGGACGGGGAGCGTATGCTCCCCATCTGGATAGGCCCGGCTGAGGCCAGCGCCATCGCCATTGCCCTGGAGGACATGGAGCCCCAGCGCCCCCTGACCCACGATCTGCTCCTGTCGATCATCGAAGGCCTGCGGGCAACGGTACAGAAAGTAGTCGTCACGGAGATCAGGGACAGTACATTCTACGCCCGGATCTTCATCCGGGGTGAGGGTGGAATTGCAGCGGTCGATGCGCGCCCCTCGGACTCTGTGGCATTGGCATTACGGGCAAAGGCCCCTATCTTTGTCGCCAGTGCCGTGTTTGAACAACATGGGAGCACACCGGAAGAGCCAGGTCCCGAGGATCGCGCTCAGGCGCTCCGTGACCATCTCCGCAACCTTGACCTCAAGGATTTCGGCAAGTTGGAGGGATAGATGGAGGATTGGGGAGAACTTGCGCTTATGTATCTGGAAGAGGTCGATCCCCGTGCGGTGTGGGGCATCGATCTTGACGATGTCATCGATACGTTTCGCGCAGGGGGATTCACGAGGGTCGAGGCGGGGGCAGTCGCGAGATGGCTTTTCGCGTGCCTTCCCCCGCAATCGTCGGATGGTGCCCGTCGTTTCTGGCTGTCCGCCGGTGATGACGACGAAGAGGAAGAACGCGGTCCGGACGAGGCGCCCCCTCCGACCGTTCACTGATCTGTTTCTCCGTTTTCTCGCCTGTTCCCGTGGTCTGGCGCCCACCAGGGCAGTCTGGCCGCTCACAGAGTTCGGCCCTCCCGCAGGTGGCGCGCCCAGTCCCCGCGGGATGATCGGCCGTTCGAGGATTCCAACACTCAGCGTGTGTGCACTATGCCTAAGTCATTGGTGATCGTGGAGTCGCCCGCCAAGGCGAAGACCATCGGCGGGTTCCTTGGGACGGGTTTTCAGGTGGTGGCATCCATGGGTCACGTGCGTGACCTGCCGCCGCGGTCGCTGGGTGTTGATCCCGACGCCGGATTCACGCCCGAGTACGAGATCATCGCCGGCAAGAGCAAGGTCGTTCGCGAGATCAGAGACGCGGCGCGCTCAGCGGTCGCCATCTACCTGGCGGCGGATCAGGACAGGGAGGGAGAAGCGATCTCGTGGCACGTGAAAAGCCTTCTTCCCCAAGATGACCGACCCGTCTGGCGGGTGCTGTTTAACGAGATCACCAAGACGGCCATACAACACGCGATTCAGGACCCCGGCTTGCTGGACATGAACAAGGTCGACGCTCAGCAAGCCCGCCGGGTGCTGGATCGATTGGTGGGCTACAAGGTCAGCCCCTATCTGTGGCGCACCCTGAAGACGAATCTTTCGGCCGGCAGGGTGCAGAGCGTTGCCCTGCGGCTGGTCTGCGAACGCGAAGAGGAAATCCTCTCCTTCAAGCCCGAGGAATACTGGGTCATCAAGGCCCACCTGAAAGATGCGTCGGGGGCCGCGTTCGATGCCACTCTGGCGACCAAGGGCGGCAAGAAGATACGCGTGGAATGTGCCGAAGAGGCATCGAGGACATGCGCCGAGCTGGAACAGCAGCGTTTTGCGGTCGGCAGTGTCGCCACGGTGCAGCGATTCTCCAAGACTCCGGCGCCGTTCATCACCAGCTCCCTGCAGCAAGAGGCCAGCAATCGGCTTGGATTCGCGCCGGAGCGCACCATGCGGGTGGCCCAGGAGTTGTATGAGGGCCTGGAGGTCGCGGGCGAAGGGCATGTCGGGCTCATTACCTACATGCGCACCGATTCCTTCCGCATCGCCAAGGAGGCCCAAGACGAGGCCAGGTCGCTCATTCGCGACCGATGGGGCGATGCCTTCGTGCCGGCGAAGCCGCCTTTCTACGGGTCACGGAAGCGTGCCCAGGATGCCCATGAGGCGATCCGTCCGACCGGCGTCAGGCGCGAACCGGGCGAGATGGCACGGCATTTGGGTCGCGATCAAGCCCGGCTCTACGAGCTGATCTGGCGGCGTTTTGTTGGCTCACAAATGGCGGCGGAGAAGGTCGAGGTCACCACCGTCATGGTGGACGCCGGTCCGTATGGATTGCGGGCCAACGGCCTTCGCCGCCTGTTTCCGGGGCATACGGCCGTGTGGCCTTCAGCCAAGGACGAGCAGGAACTGCCGGTCTTGAAAGAGGGCCAGGAGGTAACCCTCCAGCGGATCGACCGGACCCAGCAGTTCACCAAACCGCGACCACGCTTCACCGAGGCATCGCTTATCAAGGAGCTGGAATCCAAGGGGATCGGCCGTCCAAGCACCTATGCGAGCATTGTGTCCACCTTGCGGCGCAGGAACTACGTGGTTCGGGAAGACAAGTGCCTTGTGCCCACCGAGCTGGGCAAGGCAGTGAACACCATCCTTGTCGGAGGATTCCCCGACCTGTTCGCTGTCGGGTTTACTGCCCAACTGGAAGATCAGTTGGACAAGGTCGAGCGCGGCGAAGCGTCGTGGGTGTCGGTGGTTTCTGATTTCTACGAGGCGTTCAAGGGACAACTGTCCGCGGCCGAACGTTCCTCGTCAGAACTGCGACGCCTGACCCAGCGCGACAGCGGCCAGACATGTCCCGAGTGCGGCAAGCCTCTGTTGATCAAGATGGGCCGACACGGGGAGTTTCTAGCCTGCAGCGGCTTTCCCGCGTGTAGACATGCGGGGCCACTGAAGAAGGATGCCGAGACCGCGCCACAGGTGGTACAGGGCGAATGCCCCAGGTGCGGCGCGCCCATGGTGATGAGGTCGGGCAGGTTTGGTGAGTTCCTGGCGTGCAGCACCTATCCCACGTGCAAGGGAACGCGTCCTCTGACTACGGGCGTACCTTGCCCCAAGGAGGGCTGTACCGGGGAGATAAGCTCGAAGCGGAGCAAAGGCGGCAAGCGGTTCTATGGATGCAGCCGTTATCCCCAATGCGACTTCGTGACCTGGGCGGAACCGGTGGCGGTCCTCTGCCCCCACTGCGGAGCTCCTGCGGCGGGCAAACGGGTTCGCGGCTCCAAGGAATCCCTCAAGTGCCTGCGCTGCGGCAAGGCCGTCAAGGAAGGGTAGGCTTCAGTTCGCTCTGCGTGTCCGGTTCGCAGTTCACCGTCCGCCGCGATCCTTCCATCCATCCATTGTTCCACCATTCCATCGTTCCATCGTTCCA
>JAFGKV010000076.1 GCA_016928395.1 Candidatus Fermentibacterota bacterium
GATTGCCCTTGCAGTGGGTGCTTCTCGCGAATGATCTGCACCTGTTGTACGGGGTCCTGGATGTGGGTAGTCTGTCGTACAGTTCTTGGATGATTCGCTGTCACCCTGGATCGCGGCGCGGAGGCCGAGCCGGGAGTCTCCGGACACCCGTGGAGGATTCCAGATCGGCAAGGGCCAGAGGCCCTCCGCGCACCGTTCCGTCAGGTTGAAGGAACCGTAGTCATGGATCTAGTCACAACCCTTGAGGCGTTCGAATCACATCGAAAGTGAGGTAGCACAATGCGAAGTATCCTGAACCCCGGCCACAGGGCCGGCTGTCTCTTGTTGCTCCTATGTGCGCTGCTCATGGCGCAGCCGCGGCTCGGCGCATCCGAACTGCTCGGACCCGACGGTACGCCGCTCAGCCCCGGCATGGATGGCACCTGGGTCCCCGATCAGCTCATCGTGAAGTTTCGGCAGGGAGCGGTCTCCTTGCCACGAGGTGCATCCGATATCCCTATCGCAGAAGTATCCGCACAGCCCGAGGTGCGCACACTCCTGGCAGAGGCGGGCGTGGAGCGAGTCAGGCGGCTCTTGCGTCGATTCGATGAGGCTGACAGCCTCCACACCACAAAGGACGGCAGAGTCATCCGCAGCGGGGGCCTCCTACGCATCATGCTGCTTACCCTTCCTGCGGGAAGTGATGTCGCTGCCGCGGTGGAGTCATTGCGCCGATCCCCCTGGGTTCTCTACGCTGAGCCCAACTACCTTCGCACCTGCTTCGGCACGCCCAACGACCAGTACTTCGTCCGGCAGTGGGGTCTTGAGCAACCCAATGACGTCGACATCGACGCGACCCAAGCCTGGGACGTCCAGACGGGCGACTATGGGATCAAGCTCGGCATACTCGACTCGGGAGTGGACCATGGCCACGATGATCTGGGCGGAGGCTTCGGCTCGGGCCTGAAGGTGGCTGGAGGATGGGACTACTACTCCTGGGACTCCGACCCTTCGGATGAGTACTTCCACGGCACGCACGTTGCCGGCATCGCCGCGGCCCTTACAAAGAACTTCTGGCCGCGGATGCAGGAACCCGAGTCTGATGGAGATGGTTCGCGACTTCTGAAGAGCATCGGCATCGCGGGAGTTGCCGGCGGCTGGGGCTACAATCACAGAACGGGCGCCGGCAACAAGGGCGCGCAGTTATGGGCAATGAAGATCGGCGGTTCTTCCGGGAGCATCAGCACCACCGCTGCCATCGAAGCCATCGTGGAAGGAGCGCTCAGCTTGGGCCTGGATGTGATGAACAATAGCTGGGGAGGGCCCGGATACAGCGAGGCACTACGTGAGGCGGTGAGCATCGCTGCCAATGCAGGGTGTGTGTTCGTGGCGGCCAAGGGCAACGATGACTGGGGCAATCTGAACTACCCTTCAGACTATGATGAGCATTGGGTCCTGTCCGTGGGCGCGGTCAACCAGGAAGGGTTTCGCGCCCGGAACCCCGACTATGGATGGGGAGTCGGCCGAGGCAGCAACTACGGCAACGGCATCGATGTCGTGGCCCCCGGCACATGCATCCTGTCGACGATGCCGAGGTCCATTACCCCGGCGATGGCGTACTGCCCGTGGAGGCCGCTGGACGCGAACTACGACAGCCTTAGCGGCACCTCCATGGCCGCTCCCCACGTCGCCGGCCTGGCGGCGCTTCTGCTCTCCCAGAACCCCGAGCTCTGCGTCGACGATGTCGAGAACCTCATCAGGGTCTCCGCCGTGGATCATGACCCTCCCGGCTACGATGACGAGTATGGCGCCGGCCTGATCAAGGCCGGGGCGGCCCTGGCCCTACTGTCGGCGCCCTGGGAGTTGACCTACTGCCAGGTTCAGGGAGGAACCGTCGTCCAGACGACCGGCTTCTACTCCTGCACGTTTCTCGGCGACGGTCCCCTGGCTGAAGGGTCGTACTACGTGAAGCGGTGTGATGTGCGCAGAACCGTCTCCTATGAGTACCAGGGCACGCCCTACCTGTGGCCGCATGTGTGGGGGCGGGGCCTGGAGAGCACGGGATGGTCCGCGGCCAATCCGAACTATCAGATGGGATACTGCCATGTCGTCTCCGCGACAGGCTCCGAGGCCGTGCTGCAGTCCCATGTGTACAAGGTGTACAATGCGCTGGGACAACTGATCGGCTGGTACCCGTGCCAGCCGTCGGGGGTGACATTCGCGTATACCCTTCTGGGCATACCTTCCCGAGGCTCACCACAACCCGACAGGCCCGGCGCATCGAGCCTGGCCGAGATCGCAGCGTTGCCTGACCGGTTCGATCTCCGCCCGATCCGGCCGAACCCCGTCAGGGATGAGGCTGCCATGGAGTTCGCGCTGCCATACTCCTGTCATGTCCTCCTCTCATTGCACGATCTTCAGGGCCGGGAAGTCGCCCGGGTGATTGACGGCGGACTTGCGGCAGGCTATCATGATGTCACCTGGCAGCCGGATCTTGCGCCCAGTGGGGCCTATGTGTGTCGACTCCGTGCGGGAGGCTTTGAGTTCTCCCAACCGATGGTAGTCATGAAGCACTAGGTTGGTTCTCCGGCGAGCCGATGCTTTCGGCTCGCCGGGGCCGAGGAGGTTGATCGAGATGAGAAGACGAGCAGGCAAAGACCGACCATTCGATGGGTGTGCGGCTGTTGGGAGGTTGTGCCAATGGCGTGGCGCACTCCTGGGCGCTCTGAGCGCCGTGCTCATGGCATCTGCATGCTCCGAGCCAACCGAACCCCCCCGCTACTTCCCGGTCGAGACCGTGACAACCATCGATCATCAGCCCGCCTGGTCACCAGATGGGCGGACCATCGCCTACCGCCACGGGTGGAACCGAATACTGCTTCTTGACATGGAGACCATGGAGAGGCGAGTCCTCACCTATGGCTGTGCGCCGGCCTGGTCGCCGGACGGCGGGTCCATCGTCTACGTGGGCGCGGAAGGCATGCAGAACATCTACGTGATCGAGCTGGAGACGGGTGCGGTGCGGAAGCTGACGAACTGGGGAAAGTGCTGCGATCCCTCGTGGTCGCCCGACGGGTCGCGGATCGCGTTTGACTCCTGGCAACACATCCAGGAGTACGTGGGTGGGCCGGCGCAGGACTTCC
>JAFGKV010000077.1 GCA_016928395.1 Candidatus Fermentibacterota bacterium
ATGTTGACGCGGATGGCGATGGTGGAGGCAAAGGGGATGAGGGTGAAGATACGGCCGATGAGCACGTAGAGAGGCGTGCCGGGCGGATGGGGAATACCCAGAATGTACGAGGAGGCGATGAACTCCCCCGCATCCCAGAACGCCACGGTGGGAGCGATGGTGTACAGATACACGACAAGCGACGCGGCGACTACCGCCAGAAATCCGATCTGCTCACCTCGTCCCTTCACTCGTACTGCCTGCTCAACAGCTCCCTGAGTCGCCCTCGGATCCTGGTCTGTTCAAGCCCCCTCTCCAGTCGTCCGTTCACCGCCAATGACATACGACGTGTCTCCTCGCTCACCACGACAGCCACCGCATCCGTCTCCTCCGTGATGCCCACGGACGCCAGATGCCGCATCCCCATGGCGCGACGGCCGCTCACGGGTGTAGATAGTGGCAGGATGCATGATGCCGCCACCACCTGATTGCCGCGCACGATCACGGCACCATCATGCAGCGGCGAGCCAGGGGTGAAAATGGTCACGATGAGTTCGGCGGTGATCTCGGCGTTAATAGGCTTCCCGGTAGACATGTAGGTCTTCAAGCCCATGTTTCGCTCGATGACGATGAGCCCCCCATACCCCCTTGAAGACAAGAGGGCGGCGGCGTCGGCGATTTCATCGGCTGCCTGGGGGACGCGTACGCGCAACACCCGCCGGACAAGGGGATTCTGACCCAGCTGCGCCAGAGCCCGGCGCAGTTCGGGTTGAAAGATGATGGCCACGGCCACGACCCACGCTACCCTCACGCTGGAGATAATCAGGCTCACGCCTCGCAGATTGAGTACTTGGGCCAGGAGCGAGCCCACTACCAGGAGCACTAACCCCAAGGCCATGTGAGCCGCGCGGGTGCCTTGGATCATGAGAAAGAGCCGGTACAGCAACCACGAGACCAGAAGGATATCCAGGATGTCGATGATGCCAGGTTTGAGAAAGGATGGCATCGTCAGAGCAGACCCTCCAGGACCCGCATGGCACGGACTGTCTCGGGCACGTCATGTACGCGAAGCAGTCGGGCACCCCGGAGCACTGCGGCGCATCCGGCGGCCAGCGACCCTTCCAGACGAAGATCGGCGGGAAGATCGAGGATTTTGCCGATGAACGATTTGCGCGAAACGCCCACGAGCACAGGTCTCCCAAGGCAGAGCAAGCTGCCCACCGAGCGCAACAGCTCGACATTGTGCTCCAGAGTCTTGCCGAAGCCTATGCCGGGATCGACAACCGTGCGCTCCGCGTCGACTCCCGCATCGGTCAATCGATCCAGCGCCTGACCAAGAAAGCCGGCGACTTCGCCTGTGACCCATGCATACTGAGGATCACGTTGCATTGTGGCCGGCGATCCCCGCATGTGCATGATGAAGGCCCCGGCAGCGGTTTCCGCCAATGCGTCCACCATCTCAGGGTTGACGAATCCGGCGATATCATTCACGATTCGGGCTCCGGCACGTATGGCCTCACGGGCCACGGCGGGATGTCGGGTGTCAACGCTCACCAGAATTCCCCGCGCAGTCAGCCTCTCGACTACCGGAAGTACCCGGCGCATCTGTTCCTCCACCGGCACCGGCCCGGCACCGGGCCGCGTGGATTCGCCGCCAACATCAATAATGTCTGCGCCCTCATCCGCCATGGCTAGGCCCGCGCTCACGGCATCCTCCGCGCCGGCATGCAGGCCACCGTCATAGAAGGAGTCCGGCGTGACATTGAGGATGCCAATGACCACTACCCGGGATGTCAGGTCGAAGGCGAACCTATCGAACCGCCACACGGTACACGTCGACGACGCGTTCACGTAGCGGTCGAAGACGCGCGTGTATACCGCGGGGAGCGGGCGAATAGAGTTCGAACCGATGTGATCATTCCTGTGCTCGAAGGCCCACGTGCCGTCGGGCCGTTGCGTGACAAGGCAGAGGCGCCCGTGCTGGTCAGGCAGAATTGCTGGCATGCGACCCAGGCGTGAAGCCGCCATCCCCCGAGGAGGCCGCCGGGTGTTCCTGGAGCACCCGGTCAATCTCGTTGGAGTCGAGGATTTCTCGCTCCAGCAATGCTGCAGCGATGGCGTCGAGCCGGTCCATATGCTCGGAGAGGATGGTCTTGGCGCGGTTGAAAGCGTCATCGACAATGGTCTTGATTTCCGCATCGATGGCCAGGGCCGTCTCCTGGCTGTACATCTGATGTGTCACGATGTCGCGCCCAAGAAACACCGGCTCGGCGCGTTCACCGAAGGTGAGGGGTCCAAGCCGATCGCTCATGCCCCATTCACACACCATGCGCCGAGCCAACTCGGTGGCCCGCTGAATGTCGTCGCCGGCGCCCGTGGTGGGCTGGCCTTCCACCAGAATATCGGCTGCCCGCCCACCCAGCATCACCGCCAGTGTGTCGAGGCAGTACCGCCGCGAATAGGTGTGGCGTTCATCGAGAGGGAGGTAGTGGGTCACGCCCAAAGCGCGGCCGCGGGGAATGATGGTCACTTTGTGGATGGGGTCGCTGCCCGGAATCATCTTCGCCACGAGCACGTGACCCGCCTCATGGTAGGCGATGGCGCGTTTCTCCTCGTCGGTGATTATCATGGAGCGGCGCTCCATGCCCATCATTATCTTGTCTTTGGAATCCTCCAGCTCGGCCATGGAAACCTCATCCTTGCCCCGGCGGGCGGCCAGGAGAGCCGCCTCGTTCACCAGGTTCGCCAGATCCGCGCCGGCCATGCCTGGTGTTCCCCGGGCGATGGTCGCCAAGTCGACACCCAGGCCCAGGGGCACTTCCTTGACGTGCACCTCCAGAATCAACCGGCGCTCTTCCACATCGGGGCGGTCAACCACGATTTGACGGTCAAATCGACCGGGTCTCAGCAAGGCAGGGTCGAGCACATCAGGCCGGTTTGTCGCGGCAAGCAGGATCACGCCGTCATTGGATTCGAAGCCGTCCATCTCAACCAGAAGCTGGTTCAACGTCTGCTCCCGCTCGTCGTGGCCGCCGCCCAGCCCAGCTCCGCGATGACGGCCGACGGCATCGATCTCATCGATGAAAATGATGCACGGCGCATGGCGTTTCCCCTGATCGAACAGATCGCGAACCCTGCTGGCGCCAACACCGACAAACATCTCGACAAAGTCGGAGCCGCTCATGCTGAAAAAGGACACACCGGCCTCACCCGCCACCGCCCGGGCGAGCAGGGTCTTGCCGGTCCCGGGTGGGCCCAAAAGCAGCGCCCCCTTGGGAATGCGACCTCCAAGGCGCCGGAAGCGCTGGGGATCCTTGAGGAAATCCACTATCTCCTGCAGCTCCTGCTTGGCCTCGTAGGCACCCGCCACATCGGCAAAGGTAATGGCGGGCTTGTCGCCGGAGACAAGACGCGCCCGGGACTTCCCGAAGCTGAACGCCTTGGATGTACCGCCCTGCATCTGACGCATGAGAAACAGGAATGCGGCCGCCAACAGGACAAAGGGAAGATTGGCCAGGATGAGTTGGGCCAGCCCCATGGATGGCTGTTTGGCGCGAATGGCAACATCCCGGCTCTCCAGCTCGGCCACCAGAGTCGGATCCTCGAAGGGAACGGTGC
The DNA here is from genome assembly GCA_016928395.1 of Candidatus Fermentibacterota bacterium. Lineage (GTDB taxonomy): Bacteria > JAFGKV01 > JAFGKV01 > JAFGKV01 > JAFGKV01 > JAFGKV01. The sequence continues at coordinate 3,598 of JAFGKV010000077.1, forward strand.
AGACGATGCGGTCTGCCTCCACCGACTTTCCCTCAACAACGAAGGTGGTTCGCTGGCGAAGCTGGGCGATTAGGTCGGTTCCTTCGAAGGTGACACGGGTCACGTTGTCGCGCCGCAGCTCTCCCTTGAACTGGCTGTAGTCAACCTGTGGGGCAGTAGGGCGCCCCACACCCAGCACGTTCAGCGTTATCAACATCACCAAGAAGAGCAGCAGCCAAAACACCATGGCCCGGCCGGGCCGGACCGAACGAGACGGATTAGGGCCGTCGCCACGGGAGTGTTTGCCCTCAGGCACCACATTCCTCCTCTCGCATCCTTGCCGCCATGCTATGCAGCAGGAGGATGCGTGTAGTCTTCACAATGATGGGCGCATCCTGGCTTCGGACAATCCCAGGTATCCACACGATGCGACCGTTCGCGTCGCATACCAGCGGGATACACCAGCGTGACCATAGAGGTACACCGCAATCCCGCAAGTAGCTCTTTAGTCTGACCGTTCCCTCCATCCCCATGGGAACGATACGGTCTCCCCTCTGCCGGGCTCTGACATGCAGCGGCTCGCATACCGCGTCACGATCCAGCATCGCGACCGAAGGATCTCTGGGCATCCGGCCTGTCCACCCCTCCCCGGCCCACACGACGGAAGCCGTCAAAACCCAGGCGCCGAACGCGACGCACCCAGGGAGGGGGAGCACGGTTTCGGTTGCCGCGGGCAGAGACGGAGTCGGGGCGATGCGAAGGAACCCGCAGGAGCGCACCGCAGACACACCGCCGGGAAGCTGCAGGCGGCGGGAGCGAGCCCCGTCGCAGAGCCTCAGCAGACCTTCAACCGGAGCGCTCAACCGAGCCCCCGAAGGGAGACCGCAGGAGCTGAGAACGCCCCTGAGCATCCTTCGGCGCACAGCACGAGGATAGCTTTCCAGCAGGGCAAGGTCAAGCAAGGTCTCTTCCCTATCCCTCCGCACACAGAGCCGGGCGGCAGCGACCGCGTGGGCATCTATGGCTTCAGACCATTCCTCCACCATCTGCGCGCTTCGGGCCAATCCCTCGACGGCGCTGGGCCCAAACCGGCTCGTCACCGCAGGTATCACATGAGCGCGCAGCCATGCCCGGGGCCGATCTCCCACATTGGTCGGGTCCTCGATCCACCCAACACCGGTCTGGCGCAAGAGATCCCGCAGTGCATCGCGACGTGTTGCCAGCAATGGTCTGACGACGCCACACCGGGCAGCCCGGGGACCGGCCATGGCAGATCCCGAACCACCACGCACTGCGGTCATCAGGAATGTCTCCGCCACATCATCCATGGTGTGCCCGGTGAGGATCAGACCTTCAGGGCCCGCAAGCCTGGACAAGAACGCATACCGGCGATTCCTCCACGTCTCTTCCAGGCCGCGCCCACCGATATCGCCGAATGAAGCTGCCACGCCTCTGGATTGGCGTGCGCCAATGATCCGAGCGAGATCACAGACGTGTTGCCATTCGGCAGCGTGGCGAGCGCCGTCATGCTCATGATCGAAGTAGGCAAGGACAATGGAATGGCGAGGCTGGGCACACCACGCTGCAACCAGGAGCGCCAGCGCTGTGGAGTCAGCACCGCCAGACACCGCTACGATCACGGGATGCCCGTCGGCAATTCGGGCGGCGCCCATGGCCTCCGCGACGCACGGATAGACAGGGTGGTCACGGACCACGGAGAAGAGGAGATCGGCTGGCATCAGCGGCCTAGTCAGTCGGCTCGGGTCTCACTTGTCTGGCCAGGCCTGACGAGAAACCGGTCGAAGGTGGCGCCGTCAGGAGTACGGGCCTCGACTTCCACCCGGTCTCGGCTGGCATGTACTCGCAGCCAGTGATGCGTCTCAACGCGAAGACGGCACCAGGCAGGCTGGTGGGGGCGAGACGTGTAGAGACGGGCGCCTCCGCCTGCGGCCACCACGTAGACCGTGCCGCCCTCGGCCAGTGCGGAGTCGCGAAGAGGCCAGGTCGCGGAATAGCCATGGTCATGCCCTGAGAACACAACGGACACGCCGGCGCTCTCGAAGAGCGGGCACAACTCCCGTCGCACCGCGTAGTCCGAACCATGCATACCGGTGGAGTAGGGCGGGGCATGAAGGGCCACAAAAATGGGTCCTGGCGCCGGCGCCCACGCGGCCAGCACGGACTCCGCGAAGGCCCGCTGCAAGGTTCCCGGTTCATAGGGCGCCTCCGAGTCAAGCATGAGGAACCTGGCCGGACCCCAGGCGAAGGCGTAGTAGTACTCGGCGTGGGGGAAATGGAACACCTCACCGAAGATGGGCGAGTTCTCCTCATGATTGCCAGGTACCACCATGTAAGGCGTCACAGACGCCGCAGGCTGGATGATGGCCATGTTTCTGGTCCAATCCTCTTCATTCCAGCCCGCATTCACCAAGTCGCCGGGGTGAACCACGAGCTGTGGGGTCTCGTGCGCCATCATCGCCGGGAGGATCTCCGGGTTACCTTGAATGTCGCCGATCACACAGAACATGAGCTCCTCCGAACTCGGCACTCGAAGAAGCCGAGGCTGGCCCCCGGGGTCAAGCGCGTACGAGCGCGTTTCGCCTGGCCGCAGGTTGGACAGCTCGGCAAACATGCCGCCCGCATCCTTCCGTAGACGATGCGGCGAGAGAGCGCCCGGCGAAGGCCCCACCAGGATTCGCGAGATGCGCTGGTCTCGAAATGCCACCGCGAGACAATCACCGGCGGGGCCGCATATCGACACGTGTTCGGCGATGGTGCCCACAGCGCCCGATCGCACGCCGAAATTGTCCACGCGGGCGGAAATACCGGTACTTGCGACAATGGGTTGAGTCAGCTTGATCACCCTACCCGCGGCAGTGCGACCCTTGGTGCCCCATCCGCCCTTTGTGAACTCCACCATGCACCCGTCGCCCGGCCCGGCCATGACCACACCGAACCAATGTCCTCCGCCCAGCGGCGTGAGGGCAAAGGCCCGGGGCTGCCAGGTGCCGTCGGGCAGCCGGCCCAGTGCATGGAGGCTCCCTGCGGCATATATCCGGTGATGAGACGCCAGCCCTGGGGCGACTTCCACCCGGATTCGCAGCGGGAGGTTGCGCACCGAAAGCGTCCGGCTCAGTCGATGGTGACTCCCGATGGGCGAGGACCAGGAGGCACGCAGCTCTACCTGGTCCGACAATGAATCGCAGGGAAGCCAGAAGGTCGGCACAGGCTGATCAGTCACGGCGATGAGGCGGAGATCCCCCGCCATCACCACCGGGTCAAGGATGATCTCGCCGCCTTGGGGCACCAGCCGTGCAACGCACAACCCCCCAACAGCCTCATGCTCCGAGACATCCCTTCCGTCGCCGGCGAGCACGCTCAGGGTTGCCGCACGGCACGTCTCCAGGAGGATGACGACAACGAGAATGAGTCTTCCCAGCATGGTTCCTCTATCTTTTGGCCAGCGAGAGCAGGGCCGCAGCATGCGCAGGCTTCGCGCGCAGGAGCTTCCCGCCCTTATCCTGGAACAGGCGAAGCACCGCAGCCAATACGTCGAGGTACTGCTTCTGGTTTCCCTCGGGCCCCAGGAGCAAGCAGACCATCCGAACGTGTTTGCCCGGGGCGAACTCCACGCCACTCTCAGCCCGGGCAAGGCTGACATAGAACGCCGCGAGCCCGGCCAGCCTGGCGTGGGGCACCGCAAGATCCTGGCTTACCACGGTCGGACATTGGCGCTCGCGTTGGAGGATGGCCTGCAACACCTTGCCAGGAGCCACCGAGCCAAGGCGCGGCGCCATGGTCAGTACGAGCTTCTCAAGGATGGCGTCCCTCGTGGTTGAGGACGCGTCGATGACCCAGCCGGGCTCGGTGAGTATGTCGAGCATGATGCACTCCTCGGATGCAGAGCCCCTCCCTACCGGTCGCGCAGAGGGCGCCAGGCAGAGTCGGGGCCATTGTCACGTATGGCGCCCTGCGTATTCCCACAGGAATCCCACAATTTCCCTATAATACTCTTGACAAGAGCACAAACCAGTGCTATTGTGGCGCTCAAGTGGTGTGAGTTCCCATTCACAGCCCACATGAGGAGGTCATCCGTGGACACAACCCCCGTCATCTTCTCGGGCACCCACGCCTGTCTCGTTGACGACAAGGGGAGGCTCACGGTTCCCAAGAGCATGCGCGAACAGGTACCCTCAAGTCAAGAGAAGTACTGGGTCACCCTCATGTTCCCCGAACGATGCGTGGCAGTGTACCCCGAGGCCCAGTGGCATCCAATCTACGCAAAGCGCGTCGATGAACTAGCGCAATCAGACACGCCGGAGAATCGCGAGCGCTACCGGGCCGTGCTGGAGAAGACCTACACGGTCAGACCAGATACCCAGGGACGGTTCAAGGTACATCCTGCCCTCGCCAGGGCCGCAGGGCTGGAGGGGCAGATCCTGGCCATTGGATTCGGAGATCACGTCGAGTACTGGTCGCTCTCCCGGAGAGAGCAGTATGTGCGTTCCATGGGAGCTTCCGATGACGACTCCTGTTTCCACTACGCCGATACCATTCGCGAAGACGGGGGCGGTGATGGGGTTGATCGGTGAGTACTGCCACCCGCGCCCTCGATCCCCTTGTGCCGGTGACGTCGCCAGGGCCATGCCCAGAACCTTGGGCGCGGCGGTGCGGCGACACCCCAGCATTCTAACCTCTCCTTCCTTTCGGCAATGAATGGGCGGCTTCCATGGCATGTATCGGTGATGGTTGCCGAGGTAATGGATGCGCTGAAGCCGGGCCCAGGAAGGGTTCTGGTGGATGCGACGGTCGGCGATGGGGGGCATGCCATGGCCTGGCTTGAAGCCGGCGGCACTGTGGTGGGTATCGACCGGGATGGCGCCGCGATCCATCGTACCTCCCGGCGTCTGTCATCGTGGCACGACAGAGTCCGCTTGGTGCATGGTTGTCTCTCGACTCTGTGTGACCTTGCACCAGGGGATCCTGCGCCCGATGGGGTGCTCATGGACTTAGGCACCTCGCGAACTCAGATCGAAGACCCCGAGCGGGGATTCTCATACCAGTCAGACGGACCCCTGGATATGCGCATGGACCGATCAGCAGGTGTTGCGGTAGCCGCGCTGCTGCGAGGCGTCTCGGTAGCCACCCTGTCCGGATGGCTTGAGACATTGGGCGATGTACCCCATGCCCGGAGGGTCGCCCGCTCTATTCTGCACTGCGGCCCCCCTGAGACCTCCGCTGAGCTGATCGCCGCGGTGGAACACGTGGCGCCTCCACGGCTTCGGATCAAGTACCTCTCCTGTGTGTTCCAGGCGCTTCGGATAGTTGCCAATGACGAACTGAACGAACTCCGCCAAGGGCTTCTGGCATCAATCGATCTGCTGCGGCCCGGGGGTCGCATCGCGGTGCTCACATATCACTCCGGTGAGGAGCGAGCAGTACGGGCCATCTTCCGCCGGGAACAAGGCCAGTGCGTATGCCCGCCGGGGCTTCCCGTGTGCTCGTGCACACCACGCACACGGATTCGTGCCATAGAGAAGGGACGACGACCCGCTACGGCGGAGGTCGCCGCGAATCCACGAGCTCGCAGCGCCCGGTTGTGGGTATCGGAGCGCACAGATGTTCAGTGATGTCAGGGTTCAGGGAATCGCAGTTGCGATACTGGCGGTGATCTCGGCCGCTTTGCTGCTCGCGGTGGTCCAGCGGGCCACGATGATGCGGAAGCTTGAGGTGGACGTGCAGGCCACACGTGCCACGCGGGACAGCCTGGACGCCGCCGCGTCCTCGGCGCGGATCGACCTGGTTCGTCTGAGTAGAGCCGATAAGGTGTTCTGCGCCTTGCGTGACTCGGGTTTCGTCGTGGCCGATGCAGCCAGGGCCAGGTTCCTGCTCTACCCCGGGAAGGTTCCGGCGGGCGATGGTGTGCTCACCGGGCATTTGGCGGCGCAACTGAGAGAGGATCATCATACCGTACGTGGGAATGAGGCCTGGTTGTGGGGATGGGTGCGTCGTGTGCCGAGCGTGCATGCGACCGGGGGAGTCGTGGATGAATAGGCCCATTGACCACCGCAGTGATGTGCGTGCTCGGATCATGGTGATCGCGGGGCTACTGGCGTGGTTGGTCATACAGGTACGTCTCGTCCAGATTCAAGTGGTGAAGTCAGAGGATCTTGCTCGCGACGTGGTCATCGACCGGGTCGAGTACATCCCCGCACAGCGGGGGCATATCTGCGACCGCCACGGGCTGCCGCTGGCCATCAGCACGTTGGCCGTCGAACCACAGCAGGATTTGATGGTGAGGGGCCCCTACCGGCGGAGCTATCCCCTGGGAGCTACCGCGGCACCCGTGGTGGGATTGGTGGGATTCTCAACGCCCCATGGGTTCACGGGAAGGGAAGGCATAGAACTCCAGTATGAACCGCTGCTTCGGGGCACAGAAGGCAGAGTCCGCTACGTGATTACCGGCGCCGGCCGGTTCTGCAGCTTCGAACCTCTGAAAATCGATCGACTCCCCATTCCTGGAACCTCGGTGTACCTCACCGTTGACGCCGTGTACCAAGCTCTGGCCCAGATCGAGGCCGAGTCGCTCCGGGTCCGGCATGGGGCGACATGGACTGGCATTCTTGTCATGCGTCCGGCCACCGGGGAGATTCTCGCCGCTGCCGCGTCTCCATGCGCGGATCCTGAGAACTTCGCGCCGGGTCTGAGTACGGCCAATCTGCTATGGTCGCGTCAGTTCGAACCTGGCTCATCTTTCAAGGTAGTCACCCTTGCCGCGGCACTGGAGGGTGGCCTTGTCGCACCCGAGACAATGATCGACTGCGAGAACGGCGCCTGGGCGACGCCCGCCAAGACGTGGCACGACACCTCGCCGCTGGGCATTGTCCCGTTGAGAACCGCCGTGGCGAAGAGTTCCAACATAGCGGCCGCAAAACTAGGCATCGCGGTGGGATCAGACGCCTTTGTCAAACTCGCTCGGGACTTCGGGTTCGGAACGAAGACGAGCGGTCACTTGCACGCCGAGGCCGACGGCTATCTCCAGAACCCTGGTCCGCATCGCAGGTCATCCCTGGCTGCCATGGCCATGGGTCAGGGGTTGAGTGTCACTGGCGTGCAACTCCTCAACGCATTCTGCTGCATTGCCAATGGCGGCCGGCTCATGCAGCCGCTGCTGGCATGCGGTGCAGAGGGGATTGAGCCAACCGTGGTGCGACAGGTCGTCTCGCCGACCACTGCTCGGATCATGACCGAACTGCTGCGTGGCGCCGTCGAAGGGGGCACGGGCGTCGAGGCTCGTCATCCCTGTTTCTCCGTAGCCGGCAAGACTGGTACGGCACAGGTAGCCGGACGGGGCGGCGTGGGGTATCTACCCGATTCACACATCGCCAGTTTCGCGGGCTTCTTTCCTGTTGATTCCCCTCAGGTCGCCATTCTGGTGCTGGTAGCAGAGCCTCGCGGCGAGTACTACGGCGGCCGCGTGTGCGCTCCTGTCTTCAAGCGGATGGTTGATCACATGATCGCGGCTCCTGGGGGGTGTCTCTATCCCGCGCTGGCGGCCCGACTCTCGCTGGCTCCGCTCAACGGCTGGGTCAGTGTTTCACCGGATGTCGACCATGGATGAGCGGTTCCGGCGGATCCCGCCATCCCGGCGGAACCGGCCAGACCTGTTTCTGCTCGGCGCCACAGTCCTTCTGGTCATTCTAGGCATTGCCGCCATGGCCAGCATCAGCGATGCCCGCGTCGCCATGGGAAGAGAACCTGGCGCCATCCTCGGAAAGCACCTCACCAGACTTGGGTTGGGGATTCTTCTGTGTATCGCAGGAGCGCTGATCCCCGTGAATGCATGGCAGCACTACGCCAAGGGATTTCTCCTCGCAGCGTTGGCTCTTCTTCTGTTCTCCGTGCTCCCGAGATTCGGGCTGGGCATCGAGGGCGTGCATGTGGCACGGAACGGTGCATACCGATGGATACACATGGGATCGCTGTCGCTGATGCCGGGAGAGCTGTTCAAGGTGGCCTTGGTCATGTGGCTCTCCCACTTCCTTTCCCTCACGAGGATCAGGCCCGAGCGGCTCAAAGACTTGCTCTACCCGGTGATACTGTGCGGTACTGCTGTGCTGTTCTTCATTCTTCAGCCAGCCCTCAGCACCGCCGCGGGCGTCATCAGTGTGGCGGCGGCGATGCTCTACCTGGCCGGCGGCCCCACACCGCGGCTTCGCGTGCTGGCGTGTGGCGGCGTCGCAGTGGTCGGTTCCTTGATGCTGCTGAGTGCTTCCAGCAGTTCGTTGGCCACTCACGCGCCCGAGGCTTCCGAGACGACGGGACTCGGGGTAATCCGAGCGTCAGAGGAATCTCCACCCCTGTTGACGTATGTACGGGGACGGCTCAGGGAATATGTCTTTCCCTGGAAGTGGTCGCCGCGACGATTGTGCTATCACGCGCGCCAGAGTCTGATCGCTCTGGGATTCGGCGGGCTCACAGGGCAAGGGCTGGGGAATGGCCGCCATTCGTACGGGCGTCTGCCCGAGTCCCACACTGACTACCCCCTGGCGGCCATCGGAGAGGAACTGGGCCTTCTCGGCACCACCGTCGTGGTGGTGGCATGGAGCGTGATCTTCCTCCGAGGTATGCGCATCGCCCGCAACGCCGCCCACCTGTACTCATTTCTGCTGGCCGCAGGGTTGACGTTGAACTTGGCGCTGTTTGCCGTGGCAAATGCCGCGGTTGTCACCGCTCTGGTACCCGTGACCGGTCAGGGCATGCCCCTCGTTTCATACGGAGGGGTGGGCACTGCGGTGAACCTCTTCTCCATCGGCGTCATCGACGCAGTGAACCGCAGCAAGACATGAGGTCCCTCGACGCTGTCGCCCGGCATATGAGCGCCATCGAGGGGCTTGTGGTTCGCACGGACGAGCCCCTTTCCCGTCACACCAGTTTCTGTCTGGGCGGCCCGGCGCGCGTGTGGGTGGCGCCGTCATCCGTGGAGCAGCTGCAACAGGTGGCCAGGGCAGTGCCAAAGGACGCCTGGGCGATCATTGGAGCAGGCACCAATGTGCTCTGCGACGACAGCGGATTCGAGGGCGTTGTGGTCTGTACCCGATCGCTCAGGGGTAGCAGTGTGGAGGGTCGGGAGGTCCGGGCTCTGGCAGGTACCGTCTTGACCGACGTGATACGTCTTTCCGTGGAGGGCGGCCTATCGGGATTGGAGAGGCTGTGGGGCATACCGGGTACGGTGGGCGGCGCCATTGCCGGCAATGCCGGCGCGTTCGGAGCCGAGACCTTTGACTGTCTTCAACGAGTCACTCTGATCGCACGGGGGGGAGCACTGGTCCCACAGGAGGTCGGTGATCTGACCTTCGGCTATCGCAGTGGAGGCGTCCCGGCAGGTCACGCGATCGTGGAGGCCACTTGGCGTCTTGAACCTGGCGATGTCGGGGCCATGCGGGCCGCAATGGACAGCATTCGGGAACGCCGATCTGCCACACAGCCATGGAGTCAACCCACTGCCGGTTGTGTATTCCGCAACCCGAAAGGCGACTCCGCCGGCAGGCTTATCGATCACGCCGGCCTCAAGGGCGCCAGGGTGGGAGGTGCTGTGGTGTCAGCGCTTCATGGCAACTTCATCGTGCTTGACGGGCCGGCATGCGCCAGCGATGTGCGCGAGTTGATTCGATACGTGAGGGAAAGGGTGCGCGACGTGACGGGTGTGTCCCTGGAGACAGAGTTGAAGATGATTGGGAGTGACGCATGATGCGGGCGGCGATCCTCTCGGTTACCTGTATCCTCGGGCTTGGCGTGTGCCAGAACCTTAGACATCTCGGCATGACCGTTCGCCAGGTACATGTGGACGGGGCCCGGCTTCTCCCGGCATCGGTCTTGGATGAGATCACCGGTTCGGCCCTCGGCCGCCCCATGAGCGCGGACACCCGTGATGAGCTGCGGGGGCGGTTCGAGGCCCACTGGCTGGTGGAGCGGGCCGAGATCAGGCGGCAGTGGCCCCGATCCATCATTGTCCGGCTCACCGAACGACGGGTCATGGCCCGGTGTGCCGGGCAACCCCCAGTGGTCATCGACGAATCGGGAGTTTCATGGACCCACGAGGGCATACCGGCCATGTTGCCAATGCTCCAAGGATGGACCCAGCAAGATTCCGATGCGTGGCGGCCCGCGATTCAGGCCATGGAATGCCTGGCCACGGCGCCACAGATGTGGGCAGGGAGCATAGTTGAGGCGCCTCCACGGAACCGGAGCATACATGTCGTGTGCCCGAATGAGGGGATCAGATTGCGCCTTCCGTGTCCGCCGGACGAGGGTCTCATCCACCGAGTCGCATATCTTCCGACAGTGATTGCTGATGTGCGGGCGAGGGGCGGGAAGGCGGCGCTGGTCGACCTCCGGTGGGTCAATCAGATCGTGGTGGCAGAGGCGGCGGAATGAGGCGATTTCGGGTTCACAATACGTTCGCGGCTCTGGACGTAGGGACGTCTAAGGTTGCTTGCTTCGTGGGACGTTGTGACGGCCGGGATGGAATTGAAGTGCTTGGCATGGGGGTGGTTCCCTCCGAGGGCATGAGGAGCGGAGCGGTCAGTAGCGTCGGTGTGGCGGCCGAGTGCATCCGTGCCAGCATCGCCGAAGCCGAAGCGTCCAGCAACGCCCGGGTGAGGAGTGTGGTCGCCGGAATAGCAGGAGGCGAGGTCAAGAGTCGTCCCTTCCAAAGCGAGTTAGCATTGGGTGAACGGAGCCGGGAAATCGTTCCCAGGGACATCATCCGTCTCCGAGAGAAGATCCGGGCGAGCACCATCTCGGGGGACGAGGTGCTCTTGCACATCGAGCCGCAAGAGTACGTCATCGACGGTCGTACGGTCAGCGCGAATCCGCTGGGCATGTGGGGCATCCGGATCGAGCTCAACTCCCTGGTGGTTACTGCATCCCTGGCATGGGTAAACAACCTGCGCCGGTCCATCCAGCTCGCCGGCGTTGCCACTACCGATCTGGTGCTCGAGCCGCTGGCATCAGCCGACGCGGTGTTCGATGATGATGAGCGCATGCTCGGTGCGGCCCTCATCGACATGGGCGGAGGCACCAGCGACGTGGCGTTGTTTCAACGAGGCGCTATCCGGTCCAGTGTCGTGATATCCCTCGGCGGAGAACTGGTCACCCGCGATCTTGCCATGGTCCTGCGCGCTCCCATGTCGGCGGCAGAGGACCTGAAGGTACGGGTAGGATTGGTGCACACGGCCCTCGGTGACGAGGAGGAAACCGTGGAGGTCGCCGGGATCGGTGAGACTCCCACGCGCACCATCCCTGTGTCCTTGGTGGGCGAGATCATTCGCGCGCGGATCGAGGAGATACTAGAACAGGTTGCGGCCGTACTGGATGCGAAAACTTTCCGTGAGCCCCTGGCCGGCGGGATAGTCCTGACAGGCGGCGCCTCCAAGATGAAAGGGCTGCTTCCCCTTGCACAGCGCATACTCCGCATGCCCACTCGCTGCGGGTATCCCCGCCGAGTCACTGGTGTGCCGGAGCTCTTGGGATCACCTGAACACGCTACTGGAATGGGTCTCCTCCGCCGGGCCTCCACTCTGTACCAGAACTCCGGAAGCGGGGCCGGTTCCTCTGTGCCCAACGTGTGGCACTGGCTCAAAGAGCGCTGGAAGGAATTGGGATGATCATCTGCCATACGCACGGTCTACTACTATGGATTAGGTCTCGTCTCGGCCATCCGAGGATGCCGAAGGAAAGGGAAGGCACACAATGACATTTCGAATCATGCCTGCGGATGAACCGGTATCTTCACCCACCGGAGCGACTCTCAAGGTGATCGGCGTGGGAGGGTGCGGCGGGAACGCCGTCAACCGCATGATTACCGAGCGCCTCGATGGCGTGGAGTTCATCACGGTCAACACCGATTGCCAAGACCTGGCCAAATCGTTGGCGGAGAAGAAAGTTGCCATCGGCGCCCAGGCGACGGCGGGTCGAGGATGCGGGGGAAACCCCGAGGTTGGGCAACGAGCCATCGAGGAGAGCGAGACCGATGTGCGCGAGGTTCTTGAGGGTGCGAACATGGTCTTCATTACCGCGGGGATGGGGGGAGGCACTGGCACAGGTGCCTCGCCGGTTGTCGCGCGTATCGCCCGCGAGCTGGACGCGCTCACCGTTGCGGTGGTCACCAAGCCATTCCGTTTCGAGGGACCGATGAGAATGCGTGCCGCTGAGCGGGGTATCGCCGAACTTCGCAAGTACGCGAACACCCTTATCACCATCCCTAATGATCGCCTTTTGAGCGTCGTGCCCGAGCGAACGCCGCTTCGACAGGCTTTGATGGAAGGTGACCGCATCCTTCGCGATGCGACCCGCGGCATCGTGGAGATCATTACCAATACGGGGGAGTGGAACCGGGATTTCTCGGACGTGCGCTCCGTCATGTCTGCGGGGGGTGATGCCATCATGGGTATCGGACAGGCCACCGGCGAAGACCGGGCTCTACAGGCCGCCGAGGTTGCCATTACGAGCCAGCTACTCGAGGATACATCGATCCGTGGGGCGAGATCGGTGCTGCTTCGAGTGGCAGGTGACGACAGCATGGCCCTTCATGAAGTTCACACGTGCCTTTCCGTAGTGCAGGAGGGCGCAGGTGGGCAGGCTGACATCAAGCTGGCCATCGGGGTCGATCCCAGTCTCGATGGCGCCATCCGCGTGACCGTGATCGCGACAGGATTCGGTACGGGGACCACTGGCGATACCGATCTCTTGGGCGATGACCGGAGTACCCTCCCTTTTGGGCCGCGGAAGCGCAAGGAGGATGACGATCCCTGGAAAATGGATCTGCCCTATTCCACCATCGGCGCGGTTCCGGGCCGAAACGAAGGTAGGGATCCAAGTCCGGGGCGTGATCCCGAGATCGCGGCATTCCTAAGGAGGCAGGCGGACTAGAGTAGAGGGCGTCGCCCCGCGCATCTGTGTACCGGCCTCAGGGCGGGTGGCGATGGGTGGGTTCAGCCCTAACTTGACCCGACGGCCTTTGGGCGGTAAATTCATTTGTTTGTCCGCACCGCAACTGCGGATCCTCGTTTGGTTGCGTGGTGGAACCGCTCGCGAAGCCGTAGGGTACGACGGCACGCAACGGCACGAACGCAGTGTACGTACATCACCCTTGAGCCTCTGGCCCCAAGCGTCGCGCTGGTCACGCCAAGGTGATCACCATCAACAATGGTATGACCCGTGTACGGGCTGAAATACGTGGTTTTCTCCGGTTCACTCTAGACGACTCACATACCCAAGGAGGGGCAGTTCATGGGCACGGTTCGCACGAGCCTGCCGATTGCCGCCGCAGGTGCGATCGGTATCTTCATAGGGACTTTTCTGATCGGGGCGACTCCGCTCACTCCAGCGACCGAGGCGGGTCCTGCAGAGCTTCCTTCACCTTCCGTGTACGTTCCCTCATGGTCGAATGTCGCCGACAAAGTGGTTCCTGCGGTGGTGAATGTTCGCAGCGAACGGATTGTGCGCACATCTCTCTCCGATTCCGACAGTCCGTTTCGTGGCCCCATGGACGAGTTCTTCCGCGAGTTTTTCCGGTTCCGAGGCATGCCCGAGGAGAACCGCCAGCAGAGCCTCGGCTCGGGGTTCATGGTGGATAGGGACGGTCACGTGCTTACGAACAATCACGTCGTCCAGTCGCGAGACGCCAAAATCGTGGTACGCCTGTCAGATGAGCGGGAGTACAAGGCCGAGGTTGTGGGCATCGATCCGGATACCGACCTGGCCTTGCTGAAGATCGACACGAAAGAGGACCTTCCAGAACCCTTGGAGTTTGCCGATTCCGAAGGACTGCGTGTGGGCGACTGGGTCATGGCCGTCGGGAATCCTCTGGGATTCGATCGGACGGTGACGGTAGGCGTCGTGTCTGCTCTTGGCCGTTCAAATCTAAGGTTCGGGAGCCAGAGTCCTGCCTACCAGGACTATATCCAGACCGATGCATCCATCAATTTCGGCAACTCCGGCGGGCCGCTGGTGGACGTGAGTGGCCGCGTGGTAGGAGTCAACTCCGCCATCAGCTCACCATCCGGGGGGAATATCGGCATAGGATTCGCCATTCCGATCAGTATCGCCGGGGAAGTGATCGATCAGTTGAAGGATCAAGGCAGGGTGGTCAGGGGTTGGCTAGGCGTGCAGATCGGCCAGTTGACTAAAGACCTGGCGGACGGGTTGGGCCTCGAGGGTGTACAAGGGGTGCTCATCAACGATGTGTTTGCCAAGAGCCCGGCTGAGGATGCAGGCATCCAGGCCGGTGACGTCGTGCTGGAGATCGATGGCGAGAAGGTGGCCACAGCCAAGGATCTTCAGTTCATCATCGCAAAGCGCCGGGTCGACAGCAAGGTGAACCTTACGATTAACCGTGCCGGTAAGACGATGAAGCTGGCCGTGAAGCTGGGTGAGCGCCCGTCGGATCTGGTCTCCGTTACGCCGAGTCAGGCAGAGAGCGATTGGCTGGGCCTGCACGTGGTGAGCGCGGGGACTCCTGAGGCTCGCAGTCTCGGGATTGACGATACTGAAGGAGTGGTTGTTACCGAGGTTCGACGGGGGAGCCCCGCCGAGCAGGCCAACATTCAGCCGGGAGACGTGATTACCCAGGTTGGCCGGAGCAGCGTGTCTTCGCCCGATTCGTTCAAGAAGCTGACCGACACCGCAAAGGCCGACAACAAGCCGGTGGTATTGCTGGTAAAGAGCTCCTCCGGATCACGTTTTGTGGCCATTCGGCCCGAAGAGTGACCCGCGGCATCAGTCGGGAGTTCAGATTTGGCTAAGAGAACAACCTATCGCGATGCCGAGGATCGCTCGCTCGACCTCTATCTCAAGGAGATAAGTACGGTCTCTCTGCTCACGCAGGAGCAGGAAGTCGAGTTGGCCAAGCGAATCAAACAGGGTGACGAGGAAGCCCTGCACCAACTGACCCGGGCGAACCTCCGGTTCGTCGTCAGCGTGGCAAAGCAGTACAAGAACCAGGGGCTTTCCCTTCCCGACCTCATCAATGAGGGGAATGTGGGTCTTATCAAGGCCGCCATCCGCTTTGACGAGACCAAAGGCTACAAATTCATCTCCTATGCCGTCTGGTGGATCAGGCAGGCTATTCTCCAAGCTCTGGCGGAGCACAGCCGTATCGTGCGTCTGCCCCTCAACCGGGCGGGTGCCCTGCACAAGATCGGGAAGTCTTCGGATCAATTGGGGCAGGAGTTTGGCAGGGAACCGACTCCTGAGGAAATCGCAGATGAACTCTCCATGAGTGTGGATGAAGTGAACGAGACGCTGCGAATCTCTGGCCACCATCTCTCACTGGATGCGACGCTCAAGGGGGAGGACGGCAACAAGCTCCTGGATTTCCTGGAGGACGATCTCCAGCCGGCTCCTGACGAATACCTCATGGACGAATCCCTGAGCACAGACATTGCGAAGGCCCTGGAGACCCTGACACCGCGGGAGCAGGAGGTTACCACCCTGTACTTCGGCATCAACCGGGACCGGCCCTGCACCCTGGAGGAGATCGGGCAGCATTTGGGTTTGACGCGGGAACGGGTTCGCCAGATCAAGGAAAAGGCCATCAAGCGCCTGCGCCACGCCAAACGCGCCAAGCGGCTCAAGGCCCACCTGTCCTAAGGGGCCGCACGTCAGGGTCTGGTCCGAAATCGTCTGCCTGGTGCCAGGTCAGGATCACCCACGCACGGCATGTCCGGATTCGCGCCGGGTTCATCGCGGGAAGTGAGACCCGTCGAAGCCACGATCGCAGACGGAGAGGACCAACGTGCACGGGGGCGGTATTGGTCTTGACGCGTTGCCCCCGGGCCATCCCCTCATACCGCTTTTCTGTCGTCCCTCGTGAAGCTGCCCGCGTACCCGACGAGGAGGGACACTCGTGACCGCACGCCCCAACATAATCCTCATCATCCTGGATGCCTGTCGTCGGGATGCACTGGAGCCCTATGCGCCCGCTCCAACGCGGATCAAAAGCGGCGCTCATACCCCGGTTCTCATGGGTCTGGCCGAAGAGGGTGTGGTCATAGCCGATTGCCAGAGCACATCGTCGTGCACGGCCATAAGCGTCGCTTCGATTCTGACGGGCCGGGGACCGCATCAGCATGGCATCACGACTTTGGTGGGTGGCTCCCTCCTTCAGGGGGTGCCCACTGTGGGAGCCCATCTTCAGGGCGCAGGCTATACCACGGCGTTCTTCCCGTCCACCGCGGTCCTGAACAGGACCACACAGTTGAATAGGGGATTCCATCACTTCGATGATGGGTTCCTCGAACCTCTTTACCGCGATCTCTCCCTGGGGCGGATCTTGGATCTGCCTCTCTTTCGCCGTCACTTCTACAAGCCCCCAAAGGATCGGGTCGTTGCCGGTTCGCTTCGATTCTGTGAAGTCACCACTGATGCTGCCCTACGATGGATGTCGAAGACACCGGATCCTCTCATGGCCGTTATCCACTATCTGGAACCCCACTACCCCTATTGGCCTCCGGAGGGATGGCGGGTCTCTGAGGATCCGCTGGACCAGGCCAACTACCACGCATCACTTCGGTATCTCGATGCGGTCTGCCTGGAGCGGATCCTCCATGTCGTGAGGGCACGGGGCAGTGACACCTTGCTCCTCATAACCAGCGATCACGGCGAGTATTGGGGCACTCACGGGTTTCGGCCCACGGGAGATCACGGCGACCTTTACCAGGAGGTTCTGGCAGTGCCGCTGATAGTCTGGGGAACCGGGGCCTCGATGCTTCGTCAGTCGTGGGACGCGCCGTGGTCCCATGTGGACCTGGTGCCGACCATCCTGAGACTTTCGGGGGTGCAGTCGCCTCGGGGCGGGGAAGGAGCGGATTGCCCGATGGTGACGCAGATCGTGAGCGAGAATCGCCCGCGTCACTCGTGGGAGGACGCCGCCTTCAATGATCCCGCGTATGTTGAGGCCATGGGTGGGTTCCGGCGCGGAGGGGTCGCCGTGCGGACGGGATCCCACAAGCTGATTGAACGGGCTCCCGGCTTGGGTGGCCCGGAGCTCTACGATCTTGCCTCCGATCCAGAGGAACGTCGCAATCTTGTCGATTTCTCATCCGGACTTCGCCAGGCGCTTCTCCCCTCCTTGCCCCCGCCCATAGTGTACGAAACCACGCCGCAGCCCGATCTGACCCGTCGTCTCGCTGCCCTCGGGTATTTTTAGGCCCGTGTGGAGGGGGCGGATTTGGGCTTCTGAACCACCAGGGTCTCTCCCGGGTTCAAGGCCACGATTCGCTCGGGAAGGGGAATCTGGTCGCACAGCTCAGGCAGGAATCGGCCCGCCGCATGGGCCGCGATCTCCTCAGAAGAGAGGTGAGAGAGTATCCATCGGCCGGGCGAGAGCGCCTGCACGAAACCAGCCCATCCCGAGCCTTGCCAGGGGCACAGCATGAGCACATCGATCACTCCCAATGCCTGTGCAGACATGGTGCGGGTGTCCTCGTTGTCGCCGTCATGGAACAGCCTGAACCCCCCCACTTCCAGCAGGAACGATGAATGCTGCGCCCCATGGGTGGTTCGATAGCTCCTTACCCGGGCGGGCCCCACCTGGATTGGGGGGCCTTCTGGGCCATCACCATGGGCCGGCCAGAGCGTCGTTGCCTGCACACCTTTGAGGCGTCGCATCACATCGGGCGGGCCGAGGACTGTGGTGGTCGGCATCAGCGCACGGCGAACGGCACGTGGCTCGAAGTGATCCCAATGGCTGTGGGTGATCAACACCAGGTCTAG
>JAFGKV010000078.1 GCA_016928395.1 Candidatus Fermentibacterota bacterium
GATGCGGCCAACGCGGCCACCAACGATGTCAGCAATGCCAACTTCACCATTACCGTGCCCAGCGCGTATGCGACCCTTCCGTACAGCACGGGCTTCGAAGGCGGCACCTTTGACCAGTACTGGGTCAACGGCTCCACCACTGACGGCCGGATCCGCCTACTAACCACCAATACGCCGCACAGTGGATCATACCACATGTGCATGGATGATGCCACCAGCGGCGGCTACTCCACGAACGTGGCGCGGCTGCGTCTGAACTTGAGCGGCTACAGCCAGGCGGAGCTGTCGTTCTGGTGGAAGGACTTCGGCGACGAGACCCACACCAGCGACGGGATCTACTTCTCCGACAATGGCGGCAGCAGCTTCGTCAAGGTTCTCAACCTCAATGGCGGCTCGTACACGAACAATGTCTGGCGCCAGTTCGTCCTGGATGTCGATCAGTTGGCTGCCAGCGCCGGCCTGAGTTTGACGAGCACCTTCATGGTTAAGTTCCAGCAGTACGATGACTATCCCATGACCACCGACGGCATGGCCTTCGACGACATCAGTGTAACCGGGGACAGCGGCCCATCATACATCACGGTGGAGACCGAGCCGAACAACAGCTCGTCCGAGGCCAACGGCCCCCTTGGTTCCGGCATTGCGGTCTCCGGCGCCCTCTCGTCCAGCACCGATGACGACTGGTTCTACTTCGATGTAACCACAGCGGGCACCGTCAATATCTCCCTCTCCATCGGCTCCTCCGCCGATCTGGACTGGTTCCTGTACAACTCCAGCCTGACCGAGGTGGCCCGGGGCTACTCCACCTCGAATCCCGAGAATGGGAGCTACTCCGCCAGCGTTGGGCGTTACTACCTCCGGGTGGACGGGTATCTGGGTGTCACCAGCTCGTATACCTTGACCGTGACCGGCGGCGTCGGCGCGGCTCTGGCCTTCTCGCCGCCGAAACCCATGCCGTTGGCATTTGAGCTGTATCAAAATGCGCCCAATCCCCTCACCGATGAGACTACCATCAGGTTCGATCTGCCGCAGAAGTCGATGGTACGTCTCTGTGTCTATGACATGACGGGGAGAGAGGTGGCCCGGATAGTAGATCGCACCCTCGACGGGGGATGCCATGCGGTGTCGTGGGATCGAAGAGACTCCCATGGCATGCCCGTGGCCTCCGGCAGCTACCTGTTGCGGATCGTCGCAGGAGGTGAAGCCGCGACCCGTCGGATGATTGTCCTGCGCTGAGCTTCCGTACGCACGACCCCGGCTGAGTTCCAGCCGGGGTCGTGCCTCTGTGGTCACCGCGACTACTCTCGCCCATTGAAAACACCGCGGCCTCTCTTGACATTTGGCCTCTTGGGTCCTAAAAACACCGCTGCGGTGGTCTAGTCGGTCTCGCCGCCGGTTCTCTTGTTCCCCAGTCGTGCACGGGAGGGATGGGTAGTGAAGCAGGAACGGAAACGCCTGGGAACGATGCTGGTGGAAGAGCAGATCATCACCGAGCATCAACTCAAGGAAGCACTCCAGCATCAACATAGAACTGGCCAGATCCTCGGCAATGTCCTTGTGGAACTGGGTTTCGTCGAGGAGAGCGTCCTGCTTCCGCTGCTGGCACGACACTATGCACGTCTGCAGCCGACCCTTGCGGACTGCAAGATCAGCGCAGACATCATCAACCTGATTCCTGCCTCCATGGCCCATGAGTACCAGGCCATGCCCATCGGCGCCTCCTTCGATCAGGTGACCGTCGCCTTTTCCAACCCCATGAATGACCGCGCTGTGCAGTCCATCTCGGCGTATCTCCGCCGCAGGGTGAGGCCGGTCCTGTGCCCGCGGGATACGCTGAGCAGGGCCATCATCCTCCATTACGGTGCCGCGGCGGCTGCGGGATCCGTCGTCGCTGCCCCGGCACCGGTCTTCCCTCAGCCTCCCCCTACGCTGTCCTTCGAGACATTCGTGGTCGGGGATGCCAACAGAGCGATATTCCTTGCGGCCGAGGAGGCCGCGGAGTATCCCGGTACCACGCGAAACCCCCTGCTTATCTACGGTGAAGTCGGCCATGGCAAGACCCATCTGCTCTGTGCCATCGGCAACCGGGCCCTGGCCCGGGATCCCTCACGGTGCGTGGCGTGGCTTACCGCAACCGAAGTCGAACACGATCTGACGGAGGCCATTGAGACCAAGTCAGTGGATGGCTTTCACACACGATACCAGCGTGCGGATTTCCTCCTGCTTGATGACATACAGTTCCTTGCCCGCCACCGGGGCGTTCAGCAAGAGTTCGCCAAGCTGTTCCGCCTTCTCTGTGCCCAGGGCAAGCAGGTCGCGGCAACGAGTGACCGACCTCTGGAGGAGATCGAGGTGCTGCTCGACGAGGTGCGTTCACAATTCTCCACGGGAGCCGCGGTGTATGTCGGTACCGCCAGTGTTGCTCTGAAGACGGCAATCCTGATGGCAAAGCAGAAACGATCCGAGACCAGGCTACCCGACGCATTGATCGCCGAACTTGCCCAGGAACTTCCCGACGATATCCGCTATCTGGAGGGCACCCTCCGTAATCTCTCCCTGCGCATAGCCATCAGCGGCGAGACACCCACCATCGAGACGATCCGCAAGCACCTGGCGATCATGCGGGCCTGACCGGTAGCGCGTGACTCAATCAGGAGAAAGGAGCGGGGTCATGACTCATACCCATGCCGACGAGCCCTTTGTGCCTGCCCATGTCCAAATCCCTGAAATCAGTGCGGCCGCAGTGCTGCTCGGTATTGCGCTTTCGGTCGTCATGGGTGCGGCCAACGCCTATCTGGGATTGTATGCCGGCATGACTGTCAGTGCCTCAATTCCTGCCGCAGTAATCAGTATGGCCATACTACGCGGAGTGTTCCGTAGAGGCACTATCCTGGAGAACAACATAGTCCAGACCATGGCATCCACGGGCGAGAGCCTGGCGGCGGGCATCGTGTTCACGGTGCCCGCGTTGGTTCTGGTTGGTGCCTGGCAGGACTTCAGGTTCATCCCCACGACGCTCATCGCATTGCTGGGAGGGTTGCTGGGGATCGTCTTCATGGTGCCCATGCGCCGCGCCCTCATCGTGGAACGCCGTGACCTCACCTACCCTGAGGGCCTTGCCTGCGCGGAAGTACTGGTCACAGGGGAGCGCGGCGGCTCCGGCGTGCTCGCGATCGGGCTTGGCATGATCACCGGGACGGTGTTCAAGATCCTTGTCAGTGGAGTCAGACTGGTCAAGGAGACCGTGGAATCGGCCACCGCTGCCGCGGGCCGAGCCTTGTATATTGGGGCCGATATGAGCCCTGCCTTGATGGCGGTCGGCTATATCGTAAACCTGCAGGTAGCCGCCCTTATCACCCTCGGCGGGGTCATCGCATGGTGGATCGTCTTGCCGCTCTTGGGTGGGGTGCCCGCCGGGTCTTCACCGCTGGAAGCAGCGGGGAGTCTGTGGAGCAGCCATATCCGTTTCGTGGGCGTCGGCGCCATGGTGGTGGGGGGCGTGAGTTCCATCTGGAACGTACGGCAAGGCCTGATCGCGGGGATCACGGGTCTGCGTCGCCCGCGGCCCATTACAGCCGGGGATTCCGCCATTCTGAGAACCGAGCAGAATATCCCCCTCTTGGCCCTCATGGCGATCTTCGGCCTGTCCACCGTGGGGACATTCCTGTTCTACGATGCGGTACTCGCCCAGGTCCATCTCGCGGCAATCATGACCATCATCATGGTTGTCGTTGCATTCCTGTTCGTGGCGGTCGCCACCTACATCGCCGGGCTCGTGGGTTCCTCCAACTCGCCAGTATCCGGCATGACCATTTGCGCATTGCTCGTCGCATCCGGCGTGCTGCTGGCCATGGGCATACGGGGTGAGTCCGCCATCCTGGCCAGCTTGTCCGTGGCCGGCGTGGTCTGCTGTGCCACCTGCACCGCGGGCGATATCGCACAGGACTTGAAGACCGGAGTTCTGGTGGGCGCCACACCGGCAAAGCAGCAGTGGATGGAGATGGTCGGCGCGGTCATCCCCGCCTTCTTCTTCGCTCCCGCCCTGTCTCTCCTGCACCACGCCTACGGCATCGGCACCGGCGCTCCGGGCAGTCTCCGGGCGCCTCAGGCGGTCCTGTTCGCCAGTCTGGTGCAAGGTTTTTTCGGCGACAAAGGCCTTCCGTGGGACATGCTGGGCATCGGAGTGGGAATCGGGGTGGGCCTCCTGCTGGTCAACTGGATCCTGGGCAGGGCCGGCAGCCCGTTCCGCGCCCACATCATGCCCGTTGCCGTGGGGATCTACCTACCCATGTCGCTGGATGTGCCCATTCTGCTGGGAGGGCTCCTTCGCCACATTGTCGGCAAGACCCGCGCTCCTTCCCAGGCAGGGCATGACCGGGGAGTGCTCTTCGGTTCGGGTATCATCGCCGGCGAGGCCATCATGGGCATCCTGCTGGCAATACCCATCTGCCTGAAGCCGGGTTTGCTGCCCGATCTTGGAGGCCGAGGCGGCCTCTCCCTCGCCTTGTTCGCTGCGGTGCTGGTGGGCTACTGGGTCATGGCGAAAGGCTCGAGGGAGCGTCCCGCGGCCTGATGCTGCGCAGGCCTTTCTGTCGGAACCCAGCGAAACCGGTCACGCGTCATAAGGGTCAGCATGGTCACTGGCCTGGGGCGTGACACGACCGCTCAGGAGAGAGGGTTGTGGAGGGAGTACCGCGTGCATCATCGCAGTTCCTCACAGCAGTGGACACGTCTCTGGAGTCTGTCCGTGATACCGTTGATGACGGCGGGGCCCCTCACGGCGTAGGGGTGGCGCACCGGGCGACCTTCCCGGCCCCTCATAGCCTTTGATTCTGAGCGCATTCGAGGGGCCGGGTATCAAGGCTATCATGGCCGCAACGGGTAGCGGTCTCAACTGTCTCTGAAGCCCAAGGAAGGAAAGACCCATCCTGACTCGCCCGTGCCTGAGAGTTCGTGCAGCGATCGAGGTGACGGTGCCCGCGACACCTGCGGGAGCGGAGGATGCGGGAGCGTGCTGTGCGAATCGGATTCTTTGATCTGTCAGGAAGAGAGGGCCAGAGCCTCGGCGAACAAATACTCCGCCCCGGGCAGCGCGCAGTGGGTGAGCCTCATCGAGATCGAGACCACCCAGCGAGCATGCTCCTCTTACCGCAGGAGCACCTTGAAAGTCGCCGCGCCCTCCTCGGCACAGAGGAGTTCCAACGGGCGGACCTCACCCGGGGAGACGAACACCTGTGTCCAATCTACGGTAGCGTCCAGGAGAGAACCCGACGGATCGAAGAATCGGGCCTTGACCTCGATCATCTCTTGGGACCGCCCACCGTTGCGAATCCAGACCGTGAGATTCATCCGACCATACGCATTGAGGGCATGTTGGATCTTGGGCACCTCGATCCCCGGGTGCTGAACGGTCATGACGATCTCGAAGGATGGATCCGCACTCTCCACTCTCACCACTGGAATAGAAGCCGATCCGCCGTCCCAGGTTCGGGTGGCCGACGACCCTCGCATGCCCGCGCAGGCGAGGAGACACAGCAGTGCAATGCACGTTGTCCTACCCATGGGATACCTCCTGCTCTCTGTCAGACGGGGAGAATGATTCCTCGTGGCGGTGAAACCAGCTTCCGGCAAGATTCACTACCCCTTCCTTCTCGCGAGTACCTTCCTTGCCCACTCTGAACCGGTACATGGTGTCATGGTGATCGTAGGGATGCCGGATGCTCTGGTCATATACAGCCGCCGACAGAAAATAGACCCCGGGAAGCAAAGGAAGCCGGTCGACGTGGAACTCGACCGACCCCGGGCCGGCAACCCTCCCAATATTCAACCCACCCGTGGCCGTATTGGGTCCCGACACGTGTACCCCGTCAAGGCGATGGATGCCAATGCCAAACACCGGATGATCAATGGGAACATGGGCGCGATACTCGATTCTCACCGTGAACGGTTTCCCGGTGAGCGGCAGATCCTCCTCGCCACCTTCGCCGTGAATCGCCACGCCTTGAATCTCGATTTCGCGGCTGCCCCATCTCGTGCCGTGTTCGTCTGGATTCGATACCGTCTGCGATTTGTCAGCAGACGCCATATAGGCATTCACCACTGACTCCGCCTTGCCGGAGGCCGCAATGGCACCATGTTCCAGCCAGATGGCGCTATGGCACGTTTGTCGTACCTGCGCCATGTCGTGGGTCACCAGAACCACGCATTTCCCCGCGGCCCGTAGTGCGTCGATCTTCTCCAGGCACCGCCGCTGAAACTCTTCATCGCCCACCGCCAGAACCTCATCCACCAGAAGCACCTCGGGATCTAGGTGGATGGCAATGGAGAACCCCAGGCGCATGAGCATGCCCGACGAGTAGTACTTCAGAGGGCTGTCTATGAACTCACGGACTCCCGAGAACGCAACGATCGCGTCGCGCTTTTGGGCAACTTCGGATGGCCCCATTCCTAACAATGCCCCATTTAAGTCAATGTTCTCCAAGCCAGTGAGTTCAGGGTGAAAACCGGCCGCCAGGTCCAGTAGCGCACCAACCCGTCCCTGGGTCTGAATCGACCCATTGGTGGGCTCCATCACGCCCGCGATGAGACGCAGGAGCGTGCTCTTCCCCGACCCGTTTGAGCCAAGCACTCCGAAGACTTCTCCTGCATGAACACGGAACGAAACATCCCGCAGCGCCCAGAGTTCATCGACTGTGCCTCCCCGCCACCTGGTCCGGATGAAGCGTTCCCGCAAACTGGTAGGCCGGTGATGCTCCAACGCGAAACGCTTGGCCACACGGTCTACCACCACGGGGGCCGTCATAGTTCCTCAAGAAAGAAACGTTGGCGCCAACTGAAGAATCCCCATCCCGCCAGCAGGACAAGACCGGAGAGGGCACAGGCGACCACGCCCCACAGACGCAGGTCAATGGCTGGAGTGGGAATGTTCATAAGCGCCGAACGATAGACCATCATCAGGGTTGCCATCGGATTCAGGAAGTAGGCGGCTGCCAACGCCCGTGGAGCGGTATCCAGAATCATGTGGGGTGCGTAGAACACCGGGCAAAGGTAGAACCAGCCGAACAGCACTACTTCCAGAATCACACCGACGTCGCGGGCGTAGACGTTGGCTGCTGCCACGAACATGGCCAGTCCTGCCAGTAGTGCCACCTGGCAGACTATGGCGCCTGGCAACATGAGGAGGCGAATGCCCGGGGCGATGCCTGAGAAGGCGAGGTACCCCAAGAGGGGGATCAGAGCCAGCACGAAGTTGACGCCATTAGAGAGCACTACGGCCAGGGGGAGCACCTCCCGGGGAAAAGCAACCTTGTGCATCAGGCTGGCAGCATCCACCACGGATCGGACCGACGTCGAAAGACTCGTCGCCACGAATAGCCAAGGAAGATACCCGCAGAGGATATAGGCTGGATAGTGGGGAATGCCCTCATTGAACCTGCCCACATAGCTGAACACGACTGCCAGTACCATCATCATCAGAAACGGGTGCAACAGAGACCAGACAACACCGAGCACGCTATTCTTGTACCTAGCCTTGAGATCTCGCCGGGCAAGCTGAATCAGAAGATGCCTATAGAGCCAGATCCGAGGCACAGGAAATCCGCGGTCCGTGCCACCGCTCGGCGAGGGCACACTCACGGGGACCACATGACGACGTTGTTTCCGCCCAGAGCCTTGGCACGGTAGAGCGCGCTGTCCGCACGCCGGATGAGCGTGTCGGTGACTAAATCATCAGCTGTAGCCGCTGACACAAGACCAAAACTGGCGCTGATCGTCTGTGTGCGGGGAAGCGACGGCACAGCGAGCTGGGCTATCCGAGTTCGAAGGTTTTCGGCCTTGGACCGCGCTCCGTCTACGCCCGCCAGCGGAAAGACAATGAGGAACTCGTCGCCGCCATAGCGGCCGACATGATCTGTCTTGCGGCAATTGGCCATGAGAGCCTGGGCGACCTGAACGATGACATCGTCGCCGACCTGGTGCCCAAAGCTGTCGTTGATCTGCTTGAACCTGTCAAGATCTAGCATGGCACAGGAGAGCGCCGTGCCCTGGCGCACCGCTCGGAGCACTTCCATTGAAAGCTGCTCGACAATCTTGCCGTGGTGGTGCAGGCCGGTGAGCGAATCCCTGCTGGCCAGATCGGCCAGGCGGGATGTCATCTCCTCCAGCCTTTGGGTAAGTCGGGCCATGCGGAGATTCGTGCCTACCCGGGCCATCAGTTCGTCCAGAGAGAATGGTTTTTCCATGTAATCATTCGCGCCCAGGTTCAAACCTTCCACCTTGCTGGCGGCATCTGTACGCATGGCCGTGAGGAGGATGACGGGCGTATGGAGGAACCGTGCATCCTCCCTCAGTTGGGTCAGGAGGGTGAGCCCGTCGATTTTCGGCAGTTTGATATCCACCACGAACAGGTCGGGGAGCCAGTCCTCAACCACCGCCGTGGCGCCCTCGGCCGAGTAGGCGGTCTGAACCTCGTATCCTTGTGTCCGTAAGGCAAACTCCAACGCCCGGCAGATGTTGATGTCATCATCGACGACAAGCACCCTGGCCCCCACATAGTTTGCGTCCACCCCGCCCCCCGGTCACCCTTCTGCCGATGGATGTTCGGCGAGCGCGGGAAGCGTGAAAGTGAATACGCACCCTCTGGGGCTATTGTCGTCTACCCAGATCCTCCCACCGTGGCGCGACACAATCTCCTTGCAAATGGACAAACCCAACCCCGTGCCGGGATGCTTGCCGGTGGTCGCATCACCCAGTTGCTGGAAACGCATGAACACCCGGTGTCGAGACTCCTGGGGGATACCGACACCCTGGTCTGCAACCGTGATAGCGACCTCCTCTCCATCCATACGGGATGATACCAGCACCTCGTCACCCGGATGACTGAACTTCACCGCATTGGAAAGGAGGTTGACCAGAACTTGCTTGATCCGGTCGCGATCAGCAATAACAACCTGAAGCAGCGGTGCCGGCATCACCTTAAGAGTGATCTTTCGCTCCTCCGCCGAGGGCTTCTGGAGCTCAACCACGTTCCGCACCAGTTCGCCAATATCCAGCTTCTGCAGCCGCCACTCAGTCTGGCCGCTTTCGATCTTGGCAATGTCAAGCACATCATCTATCAGGCGGGTCAGTCTCTTTGATTCGTCGTTGATGATGCCAAGGAACTCCCGACGCCTCTCGCGCTGGTCATCGTCGAAGGTGAGGAGCAGTTCAGAAAACGACCTGATGCTCGTGAGCGGAGTCCGCAGCTCGTGCGACACGCTGGAGATGAACTCGTCCTTCGCCGTGTCGAGTTCCTTCAATTCTTCATAGGCCCGCCGCAGTTCCAGGGTTCTCTCGTGCACCATGGCTTCCAACTGCTTGTTGAAGGAGCCCATTCGATCAGTCAGTTCGATGGCGCGAAACGATATTCCCCCCATCTGGGCAATAAGACCGGCCAGCCGAGGTGCATCCCTCGCCTTCGCCGCGATCTGCGCGACGTGGATAACCCCATTCAGCTCTCCTCTGGATCCGATGGGTGCCCACAAGTCTGGATTTAAAGGATGAATCTCCGCATCGTGGAGGTCCTCCCTGGAAAGCACGGTTCCGGCAACGAGCATCTCACCGATACGCCCCTCGGGCAGCCTGATCGGCTCTCTGAGGTCACCAATGCCGGGAGCCCGTGACCACACCGCGCGCAAGTGCGAACCCTCGGCCATCAACACGATGGCTTCCTTGGCACCGAGGAGCGCCATGGCGGCATCCCCGACGATCTGGGCCACCTCGTCCCGGCTCTTGCTCTGCGAGAGACGGGACGCCATGGTGGGCAAGGTCCGCAGGAGTGCGGACACCACTTCCTCTTCGCCCGCCAGCTTCTCCAGCGCTTGAGTGAGTGACTCCTCCAGCTTCTCCGTGGCCGCCGCCTTGCTCAACGCCATCCTGGTCTTGCGGTCCATCGATGCAGGGAGGAAATAGCGACCGATGAGCACGCCCAAGGCGATGAGACTCAATGAGAAAACTACCGCCGAAGTAATCACCTTCCCCCTCCTTTTAATGGGTATTCAGGCACATTGTCGAGCTAAAGATACCTCTTCCTCGCGCCCGTCTCCAGATTCTCGACCAGGGCCTTGACATCTTGAGCGCGGTCTCGGGGACACACCAGGATCGCGTCCCCTGACTGCACGACAATCACGTCCTGCATCCCCACCAAGGCCACCAGCAAATCCTCGGATCGCACTCGGCATCCCGAGCAATCGACTAAGGTCACATCACCGCCGAGTAGGCGGTTGTCGCCGGCGGAAAGCGGCCAGTATCGCGATGCCGCCTCCCACGAGCCAACGTCATCCCAGCGAAAAGTCGATTCCACCATCGCCATGAGATGACTGTGCTCCATGATTCCGTGGTCCACCGAAACATCGGCCAGCCCTGAATACACCTCTCGGTGTGCTGCCAAGTCATCGTCGCCAAGCTCGCTCCCGAGGCGGCGCAACACCTCCGCGGTCGCGGGCAGCAAACGGGCTAGCTCGGCCCAGAGCACGTCCACCTTGGCTACAAACATCCCTGAGTTCCAGAAGTGTTCTCCTGACACGGCCCACTGCCGGGCATGGGCAAGATCCGGCTTCTCATGAAAGCTCTTGACCTCAAACGCCCGCGGCTGTGCTGCGTCATGCAGCGCGGCGCCGACCCGCATGTACCCGTATCCTGTCTCCGGGCTTGTGGGAACGATGCCGAAGGCCACCACTCTCCCGGATTCCGCCAGTGCCCATGCCCGATCAAGGCACAGACGAAAACCATCTAGGTCTTCCACCACATGATCCGAGGGGAAGAAGCCCACGGTGCCGCCTTCTTCACGACGCAGTTGGAGCCATCGCAAAGCCAGCCCGACGCACGCAGCGGTGTTCCTGCCCACGGGCTCTGCCAGTACGTGACCCGTGGGCAAC
Organism: Candidatus Fermentibacterota bacterium; assembly: GCA_016928395.1. GTDB lineage: Bacteria > JAFGKV01 > JAFGKV01 > JAFGKV01 > JAFGKV01 > JAFGKV01. Next base: position 10,914 of record JAFGKV010000078.1, read on the forward strand.
TCGGGAAGCTCCGTGCGGACTGCCGATGCCTGTTCCCCGTTGGTCACCACCATCAGATGATCCCACCCCACAACATCGGCGAGACGTTGCCCTGTCTGGCGTAGCAGCGTGTCCGCCCCGACGACGGGGATAAGATGCTTCGGCCTAGTTCGTCGACTCAGAGGCCAGAAACGTCTTCCCAGGCCTCCGGCCATGATACAGGCCCAGCGTGAGGGAACGCCATCGAACGGCCTTCGAGCAACCCAATCCCTCTTCATCCGCCACCCTCCCGGGTCAGCCAGAACTGGAGGATATCGCGCAGAGACTGTTCAATCGATAGGGTCGGTTCCCAGCCGGTAGCCTGGTAGAACGCGGAGGGATCTCCGACCATGTTTTCGATGTCCGTGGGTCGAATCCGGGCCGGGTCGACCTGAACTTGGATCTCATGGCCTGACAGAGCAATGAGCGTGTCCAGTATGTGCCCTATGGAGACCGATCGTCCCGTGCACACATTGAAAGGACCCTGGCCCGCATGGGACTCCGCCAGCATCGTATACGCCGAGACGACGTCGCGAACATCCATGAAGTCCCTGCGGACGGTCAGGTTACCCACCCGTACCCGGGGAGGAGACTTCCCCAGAGCAATCCGGGCGATTTGACGGGCGAACGAGGAGGTGACAAACGTATCAGGCTGGCCGGGTCCCATCTGGCTGAAGGGTCGCACGACAGTGGGATGGAGACCCCCGATCCTCCCGAAGTAGCGCGCCACCTGCTCGGAGCAGGCCTTGGTAACCCCGTACAGATTGCGGGGGGCGATCGGCTCACCCTCGCAGATCGGCAGCCTTTGAGGAGAAACAGAACCGTACACCTCACCCGTGCTCACGATCACGACAGTCTCAGCACTCCCAGTGCAGGCGCTCAGAAGGTGTACGAGCCCAGTGACATTCGCTGCGAAGGCGCGCCCAGGATCCGCTTGCACGGCCGGCACATGGCTGATGGCCGCGAGGTGTATGACTCCGTCTGGCTGCGCCGCGTTGACGAGCGCCGAGACCGACTGGGGAGAGATCAGATCCGTTTGAATCCAGGCCACTCCTTCGATGTCAGGATGGGCAGCGAGATAGGTCCCGGTTACCTGGTGACCACGCCGCAGAAGATGCGGAAGAAGATGGCCTCCGACAAACCCCTCCGCCCCCGTGACAATCAGGCGCACGGCGGCCCCGTCGCCTTCAGGCGACACAGATCGGCTTCGACCATCATCCGGATGAGATCCTCGAAGCTCACCTGTGGCTTCCAATCCAGTATGCGCTGGGCCTTGGACGGATCGCCAACCAGGTAGTCCACTTCCGCTGGTCTTAGGAATGCTGAGTCAATGACGACATAGTCGCGCCAGTCGAGATCTTGGCATCCGAACGCTGTCTCCAACAGACGTTCCACCGAATGGGTCTGCCCCGTCGCAACAACAAAGTCGTCGGGCTCATCCTGCTGCAGCATGCGCCACATGGCCTCGACGTAGTCACCGGCGAATCCCCAGTCTCGCTTGGCAGACACGTTGCCCATGCGCAGCTCTCGAGCCATCCCGAGCTTGATCCGGGCTACACCGTTAGAGACCTTGCGCGTAACGAACTCGAGCCCCCTCCGGGGTGACTCGTGATTGAAAAGGATGCCGGAACTCGCATGCAGATTGTAGCTTTCACGGTAGTTCACCGTGATCCAGTGGCCGTACACCTTGGCCACGCCATACGGGCTTCTGGGGTAAAATGGGGTCAGCTCACTCTGCGGCGTCTCGCGTACCTTCCCGAACATCTCGCTGGAGGAGGCTTGGTAAAACCGTGCCCGGGGCGCGACAATGCGCAGTGCCTCCAGCATCCGCGTCACACCCAGAGCAGTGAACTCAGCCGTAAGTACCGGCTGTTTCCAGCTTGTGGGGACGAAGCTCATGGCCGCCAGGTTGTACACCTCATCAGGAGCGGCGTGGGAAACAATGTCGATGAGCGACATCTGATCCAGTAGGTCGCCCTGCACGATCTCCACGGTCTCCAAGAGGTGCTGGATTCTCCCGAAGTTCTCCATGCTGAGCCGTCGTACCATCCCGACGACTCTATATCCCTTCCGGAGCAGTAGCTCGGCGAGGTAGGAACCATCCTGTCCTGTGATCCCAGTTATGAGCGCGGTCTTCATGTTGCCTGTCACGATGCTCCTTTGTCCATTCGCCCATTTGGCAATGCCCTAGCCGAGGGTTCCGGAGGGCATCCGCGCTCCGACCCCAAGAAGCCTCCCCTGGCTATGTCACGCAGCCTCACGGTCATGCCCGTGATCACGTGGCTCAGTCTACTCTCCGCACCTTCAGGACAGCGCCTCAAGATACGAGAGAAGCTTGTCGCGCCGCGCCTCGACTTCCTCGGCCCGCGTCCGTTCGGCTTCGACGACTTCACGGGGTGCGCGCTCCAGGAAATCGGAATTCCCAAGCTTCTGTCTGGCCCGGCGTAGGCTTTGCTCCGTACGATCCAGGTCCTTTTGAAGCCGGCCCCGTTCCGCCTGAATGTCTACGAGCCCCTCCAGCGGAAGAAAAACCTCCGACACTCCAACCACCGTGCAGGCCGCCGGCTCCTCGCGTGTGAAGCCCGGTGCGATTCGCAGGGCGCTCACCCGTGCCAGTTCCTGCACGTATCTGAGATTGCGCTCCAGGCACGCCCGCACCTCAGGGGACTCTGTCTTGACAATCACCGGCGCCAGCTTGCCTGGAGGCACGTTCATTTCCCCCCGTATGGTACGGATGGCCCGAATGATGCCCTGCAGCAGTTCCATGTCAGCCTCTGCCTGCTCGTCTCGATACAGCGGATTGGCCGCAGGCCAACGGCTGTGCATCGCCATGCCACGACCCGCAAAGCATCGCTGCCAGAGTTCCTCGGTGATGAAGGGCATGAACGGGTGGAGCATTCTGATGGCCACCGACCAGACGTAGGTGGCCACGCACCGGGCGACCGATCCTTCGGAGGCCTTGCCGCTTAACCGTGACTTGATGAGCTCCAGATACCAGTCACAGTAGTCACGCCACACGAAATTATACGCGGCCAACGCCGCATCGTTGAACCGATACCGGTCCAGGCAGTCAGCAATCTCGACCGTCGCACGCATTGCCCGGGAGAGGATCCAACGGTCCGAGAGATCCAATTCCCCGCTGCTTCGCAGCCGAGTCATCTTGGCCTCGACGTCGGGGCAGACGGCCTCGTTCAAGGCCAGCAGACGATAGGCATTCCAGATCTTGTTCGAGAAGTTCCGGCCCATCTCGAACTTGCTGGGCGCGAGGTTGACATCTTGTCCTTCCGTGGTGAGCATGGCCAGGGAAAATCGGACGGCATCGGCGCTGTACTTGTCGATCATCTCGATGGGATCTATACCGTTTCCCAGCGACTTGCTCATCCATCGCCCCAGCTCATCCTTGACCATGCCGGTGAAGTAGACATGGGTGAAGGGGATTTGACCGGTAAACTCCAGTGATGCCATCACCATCCGGGCGACCCAGAAGAAAATGATATCGTAGGCAGTCACCAGAAGATCGGTGGGGAAAAAACGCTGGTATTCGGCAGTCGTCTCGGGCCATCCCATGGTCGAAAACGGCCAGAGCCAGCTGGAAAACCACGTATCCAGCACGTCTTCATCTTGCCTGAGAGCGCCTTCACACTTGGGGCAGTAGGTTGGATCCTCCTTTTCCACCACCACCGCGCCGCATTCATCGCAGTACCATACCGGTATTCGATGGCCCCACCAGAGCTGCCGGGAAATGCACCAGTCGCGGATATTCTCAAGCCATGCTCGGTACACTGCCACCCACCGTTTGGGCAGCAACGCCGGTTGGCCGGCGTCCAGGGCCGCCAGGGCCGGCTCCGCCAGCGGCTTCATGCGGACAAACCACTGATCGGAGAGATAGGGCTCAATAATGGTATTGCAGCGCTGGCAATGGCCCACGCTGTGGCTGTACTTCTCGATCTTGCCGATTCGTTTCTCGGCTTTCAGGTGCTCGATTACCAGCTCTCGGCAGCGAAACCGATCCATGCCTGCAAACTGGCTTCCGGCAGCAGCAGTCATGGTACCATCTTCCGCCATGACTATCACGGCGGGCAGCCCAAGTTCGGCGGCAATGTGGAAGTCGGCGGGATCGTGGGCGGGGGTCACTTTCACCGCACCGGTACCAAACTCCGGATCCACCGCAGAAGATCCCACCACGGGGATCTCCCTGCCCGCCAACGGGAGTATCACAGTGGCGCCTATCAGGGATCGATATCGCCCATCGTCCGGGTGCACCGCCACCGCGGTGTCGCCCAGCATCGTCTCCGGCCTGGTCGTCGCCACCGTAATGGTCTCGGAGCTGCCCTTGACGGGATACTTGATGAACCAGAGATGGCCATCGGTCTCCTGATGGTCAACTTCCTCATCGCTTATCGCGGTCCGGCAGCGCGGGCACCAGTTCACGATGTACTTGCCCCGATAAATCAGCCCCTTCTCGTAGAGCCTGACGAAGACCTCCCGCACAGCCCGCGAAAGACCGCTATCCAGGGTGAAGCGCAGGCGATCCCAGTCACATGAGCACCCCAGCCTCTGGAGTTGGTGAATGATGCGGTTGCCATAGGTATGCTTCCACTCCCACACCTTCTCGATGAACCGCTCCCGGCCAAGCTGGGCTCGGGTTACGCCTTCCTTCGTGAGGTCGCGTTCCACCACGTTCTGCGTGGCGATGCCTGCATGGTCGGTGCCGGGTATCCAGACCGTGACCTTTCCCTGCATGCGCTGGTACCTGACGGCGATGTCTTGAATGCCGTTGTTCAGCGCATGGCCCATGTGAAGAGCCCCAGTGATGTTCGGCGGAGGGATTACGATGGAAAACCGAGGACCGGGCTGATCGGTACGCGCTGCAAAGGCCTTGCCGTCAAGCCATAAGGCAAGAATCCGTTTCTCCACGGACGCGGGATCGTATTGCTTCGGTATGTCATGCATGGTCTTGTCCGATCCGTATTGTTCAGGAACTGCGGCTTCCCCGCATGCGACCCTGGTCTAAGTCGTAGGAAAATCGGGGGTAGAGACGAATCGCGCTCAACCGACGCCACCGGTCCGCGAAGAACCGGATGCCACCGCCTTTCCAGACTCGATCATCTCCATCAGCGCGGCACACGCCGCCACATACCCCTGCGCCCCAAGACCCGCCACGATGCCGCTGCACGCCTGCGCCACGATACTCCTTTGACGAATAGGCTCGCGGGCAAAAATGTTCGTCAGGTGAACCTCCACGGCCACGATACCGCAGCCGCGCACGGCATCTGCCAAGGCCACGCTGGTGTGGGCGTAGCCGCCCGGATTGATCACCAGGCCATCCGCCCAGCCCATGCTCTGGTGAATGAGGTCAATGATGCCGCCCTCATGGTTCGTCTGTTCGACTCTCAGCGTCGCCCCGTGACTCTCGGCCCACGCGGCCAGCATCGAGTCTATCTCTGTGAGGGTCAAGGATCCATAGATCCCCGTTTCTCGACACCCCAAGAGGTTGAGGTTGGGGCCATGAATGACGAGGATTCGAACCATCGGCAGTCCCTTCGAGGAGGACACCCATCATGAGCACTGGCTGGCTCATGGCCAATCCGCTGAAACCGGCCAAGCTCCATGGAAACACCCTTCACGTCAAGATGCAACCCCTCCGTTCGCGGTTGCGGTCTCGCCGGGCGTGCGCCCCGACCCCTACAGAATGCCGAAGGTCAATGCGCAGGGGTCCCGCCGGGCGGGCCTTCCCGCCATCCGCACGGCGGCTGCGACGGAAGTGTCCGCAGTGCGGGCCATGTCGCACCATCGTCTGGGCCCGGCAGCATTGCCAGAAGGTGACCGAGACGAAAGAAGAGCAGGCCGCTCTGACCAGCCGCCTCAATACAGCCGGGAGAGAACGGAGACAAACCGTACTCCCCAGGGAAGGCATCGGCCTCCATGCCACTCTCATGCACCCTGATCGTACCGGCCCCCATCAGCGGCCTCCCGAAGAACACCGCCGAAGGGCCGGGGCATCCGGCCCTCCCGGCCTCGGACCGGGCCGAAACCACCCTGGCCTGCCCCATGGTGCTTACGGCCCACAGATACGTTCCGGGGTCGAGAGTGAGGGGACGGGCTCGGGAGATTACCACGCGCCGGCTGGACAGGGCATCAAGACGACGCTGCAACAGAAACGGCTCCTGGTTGAGAAGTGGATCGCCTGGGGCGCCGAAGACGATCCGTCGACCCAGCGCGACGTCCGGGGTGATGGGCAGTTCGCCGGGAAGACCCTTGAGCTGCAAAGTCGAGGCCTCCAGTGCAGCTTCCCACATGAGTTCCGGTTCGACTGCGGGCTCTGGCACAGGTGGATAGAACAACGCCTCCGGAGGCACGTCGTGGTGATCCGAGGGCACACCGCCTCCCGCGAGGTACCAGGCCACCTCAAGCCCCAGGCTGTCCAACGCCGCGGGGTGGGCATTACCGCAGGCCGCGTGGGCCATCTCATACCATGCCACCCACCGCATGCCTGCCGGGTCAAGCAGCAAGGCAACGGATTCAACGCCGCTGGCGAGGAAACGCACCGACATTCCTCGGAACCCCACTGGCCTTGTCCGCTGCGGCGAGACGGACGACCCGCTGACCTCCAGGAGTTCTACAGAGGGGAAGCTGCGGAGAAACCGATTCCACGCATCATTGGGTAGCGAATCAGGAGCCACTACCCGATAGGCACCAAGAAAGTCCTTCGGTGGTGACCCTATGCCCGAGCCGACGCCCGGCAGCACCAGCCAGCCCTCCTCATCGGCAAACAGCGACATCAGGGTTCGTTCTACCGCGCGACGCTCCATAGCGGCCAGTTCAGCCTCGATCTGTCCTAACGTCACACCTCGGCCGCCATGACAGGCCATCGCAACGGTCCCCAGCATTGCTGCGAAGCTCATCCACTTCATTCTCGTCTCCCGAAGACTGGTTCTCGATGCACGCAGCGCAGGCCATTCGTTGACAGCGGTGGCCTGAGCACTAGGTTCGCTTTGATTCTTGTCGACGTCAAGGAGGTTTCTGTGACGGCTTCGATTCGCAAGAGGATTCTCACCGGCGACCGTCCCACCGGCAAGCTCCATCTCGGCCACTATGTGGGGACGCTCATGAACCGGGTCAAGCTCCAGCATGAGTACGAGACCTTCATCCTCATCGCCGATGTGCAGGCCCTGAGCACCCACTGGGACCGGCCCGAAGTTCTCCGCGAGACGGTGCGGGAGGTCGCTTTGGACTACTTCGCGGTGGGCATCGATCCTGCGGTGAGCACCATCTGCGTGCAGAGCATGATCCCGCCCATAGCCGAACTCTCCGTGATCTACGGCCTGTTTACTCGCATGAACAAACTCAGACACAATCCAACCCTGAAGACCGAGGCGCAAAGCTACGGCTACATGAAGGGCGATGACCTGATGCTGGGATTCGACAAGCTGACCTATGGGTTCTTTGGGTACCCCATCAGTCAGGCAGCGGATATCACTTTTGTCCGCGCCAATCTGGTTCCCGTCGGCGAGGACCAGGTCCCCCATATCGAACTCTGCCGTGACATCGTGGGATGGTTCAATCAGCTCTACGGGAGAGGCGCCCAGGTCATCCCCCAACCCGAGGCGTTGGTGGGCGATATACCGAGACTGTCTGGGCTGGACGGCCAGAGCAAGATGGGAAAGAGCCTGGGAAACGCCGTGTTGATCAGTGACGACGATGCCAGTATCCTGGAGTCGGTCATGCGGGCCGTGACCGACCCGCAGAAGATCAGGCGCAATGATCCGGGCCACCCTGAAGTCTGCAATGTCTTCGCCTACCATCGGGTGTTCTCGCCTCCCGATGAAGTGGCATGCATCGAACGCGACTGCCGCAGCGGCACTCTGGGATGCGTCGAGGACAAGCGCCGTTTGGCCCGCACCCTACAGCAGCTCGTGGAGCCGTTCCGTCAGAGGAGGGCGGTGTGGGAGAGCCGGCCAGACGATGTGACTGACGTTCTAATGAGCGGAACGGCCAGAGCGAGAGCGGAGGGGGAAGAGACTCTGCAGATCGTCCGCCAGGCCATGGGCATCGACTACTGGTAGCCGGGCAAACGCTGCACAGGATCAGGGTTCGGGAGAAACGAAAGCGACGAGGCAGGTGGTATATAGCCAGTGAACCGAAGGCCGTGCGCCCTGAACCGCGCACCTGCCGCGGAGCGAGCCCACCTCATCACCCTCGAAGGTGCAGATTGATCAGCGGGAGAACCCGCAAGGCCTTCGGATTGTTGCCCGCATGGTTGAAGAGGCCGATTTGAATCCCCTGGAGCCGCTCCGTGGAGTTCACCAGCCCGATGCTGAGACCCTTGGCCTTCACCGACGCTCTACAGTAGGCGGCAACCGAGACCCCTGTAATCTCTTCGGCCTGAACGGTGAGAGCTGCCATGCCCACACCGGAGATCTTTCTGCCGCCGGCGCCGAGACCCCCAATGCAGATACCCCGGGTATCGCCTCCGCCTGCGCCAAGCCCGCCGATGGCGATGCCAGTGATGGAGCTTCCGCCAACCCCGAGCCCTCCGACCAGGAGGCCTGCCATTTCCTGCCCTCCGATGCCCGCGCCCCCGACCGCAATGCCCCGGATGACCGAGGCGCCTACGCCCAGTCCGGCTACGAACACACCTCGCAGCTCGGTGCCCCCGACTCCAAGCCCGCCGATGGCAATGCCCCGAATTTGGTCGGAACCGATACCGACGCCCCCGACCGTAATGCCGGCGAGATCGCGGCCCGCGACGCCAAACGGAGCCGCTACCAACCCGGTCATAGACGAACCCGTGATGCCAGCTCCGGCCACAGCAATGCCCGTGAGGTTCTCCGCCGTCATAAGCAGACCTCCAACACCCATGCCTCTCAGAGTCTGGACACTAGGACCGAACACCCCGAGGGCTATTCCATGGATGCGAGCCCGATGATTGTCTCCGGGCACCCAGACCGTGAGATTAAGACCGTTCACCCAGAGAAGGTCCTGATCCCGGGTGTTTATCCGCACGCCGTTGACGCCCGGTGAGTTGCCCAGACTCAGGCCCCACCCTGCGGCGGGAATGGTCACGGCCCACCCTGGAGAGACCGCGAGGAAGATCATGGCACCAATCAGGAAATTCATGGAACGCAGGGTCGCAAAACTCGGCCTCATTGCAGTGATCCTCCCACACTTCTCACACACCGGTCCCGCTTCTGATACACTGGACACAAGGGACCATTCTACGTCAATTGACCTGGTTCGCCAAGTACTGGCCTAACTGCGACTCTCGATCCGCGGCTCAGCTCGGAGGGAGACGGCCGCACGGGCAGTGACTGACCCTTGGGCAACGCCCCTCCCAGGTGCCTGGGATGACGACCTGCGGTGCTGCGACACGGCCTGAGAGGTGCGGTGTGGGAAAAGCATTCGATTACTCGCCCGCCTCCCGACGTAGCTTTCGTTCCCATGCCCTGCTCATGCTCACCGCCATGATCTGGGGCTTTGCGTTCGTCGCGCAGCGCGCCGGGATGACTCACATCGGCCCTTTCACCTTCAATGCTATTCGCTTTGCCCTGGGTGCGGCAGTCCTCTCTCCGTTCGTTCGGCGGGAGGTTCCCCGGGGTCGGTCCTCTATGGCCGATGCACGGGGCATCTTGATCACAGGTGCATTGCTCTTCCTGGGCGCGTCATCGCAGCAGGCAGGCCTCGTGTTCACCACTGCAGGCAAGGCCGGTTTCATCACCGGATTGTACGTAGTGCTGGTGCCGCTGATGGCTCTGCCCCTGGGCTACCGCCCCGGGGTCGCGGCCTGGTGCGGCAGCATACTGGCGACCCTCGGGCTCTACCTTCTCTCCGCGCAACGGGGCCTTTCCTTGGCCCCGGGCGACGGACTCGTGCTCTTGGGAGCTTTCTGGTGGGCGGCCCATGTACTGGCCATAGGGCATTTTTCTCCACGGATCGGCCCTCTGCGTCTTGCTCGCGCCCAGTTCGCGGTATGCGCAGCCCTGAGTGCGGCCATCGCCATGGCCGCAGAGAGCCATGGTTTCGGCGGCATCCGGGCCGCCATTCTCCCTCTTCTCTACAGCGGCATCTTGTCAGTCGGCCTTGGCTACACTCTGCAGGTCGTTGCCCAGGAGCACACTTCCCCATCCCATGCCGCCATCATTCTCAGCCTGGAGTCGGTATTCGCGGCCGTAGGAGGCTGGGCCGTTCTTGGCGAACGGGCATCGTCACGGCAGGCCGTGGGGTGTGCGGTGATGCTGGCGGGTATGATCTGCTCCCAGATCAGCGTGCCGAGCACCAGGCACACGCGTGACGGGCCTACTGCCCGAGAATGAGCGGCAACCCATCCTTGCCTGCGCCGACCACGACGATCTTCGCATTGGGGCTGGAAGCCAACTCCTTGGTGGCCTCGATGCCCTTCCATCGTAGAATGAGATCGTTCAGCCCTTTGTTCACGATGGTCTGGTAGTCTGCGATACCCTGGGCTTCAATCCGCTTGCGGTCGGCTTCCTGCCGCTCTTTCTCCAAAACGAACTTCATTTGCTCCGCGTGTTGCTCGGCTTCTAGTTTCCGCTCGATGGCGGCCGCCAGGACGGAGGGAAGCGTGATGCTGCGCAGCAGCAGATTCTCGGACCGTATCCCCCGCTCCAGAAGCCTGGGGGTGAGTATGGTCTTGATCTGGGTGGCGATGGAGTCGCGAGCCGAGGTGTACAGCGCCTTGGCTTCGTATCCTGAGGTTGTGCCCCGAACCGTAGATCGCAAAAGCGGCGTCACCACAATATCCACATACCTGGGCCCGATGGTCTTGTACACCGCCGGCGCCTGCGAAGCGTCGAGGCTGAACAGCAGCGAGACATCGATCTTGACCACCAGCCCCTCTTGGGAAGGAACATCCAGGACTTCCTTTGCCTCCTGAGTTCGCACCGAAAGCTTGTGGACCGTGGCCAGTGGGTTCACCATGTGCAGCCCCGCCGGCATGGGTTTCTCCGAGACGGTGCCGAACAAGTCCCTGAGGCCGACATGCCCCGCGGGCACGACCACCAGACTTCGGACAAGAACGATCACGGAGACAATCACCACGATTCCCAGGGGCGCCCCCCTCATCGATCGCGGAATGTAGGCCATTTCTTCCCTCTCCTCTCAGCGGTGAACACACTTTCGCGCGAAACGAATAGTCCGCGTGGGGAACAGTACCTCACGATTGTGAAGAGCATATGAACCCGAAAGCCTCGGAGGCGGCGGCCCGGGCTCGGCTGCCCGTACGATCGGCGCAGGGTTGACGGTTCAATGCTCTTTTCTTCCGCTCCGGATCATCCGTCCCCGGACGTCCGCGTCTCACGCTGACTATTGCGCGGACAGGTGCAGGGTGTGCGTGAGACTGTGTGGTTCGGCCATCCATCGCAACGGTATCATAGCTGAAGCCCCAGCTTACGTATCGAGATCGGGGTCGGCAGCGATACCCCCCCGCCGGCGGGCAAAGTCAGAGCTTTGCCCCTCCAGGGCAACGGGGCGGTGCAGATCTCCTTTGGAGCACGACTCCGCGCCCGAACCGTGCTCTCCCTCACATCCCCGAGATCGACATCTCCGCGATTCTGAAGGTCGGCGTGGCGATGGTGCCTGTAATGCGCAGGTCATTTCCCACCATGTCAATCGCCTGGATCATCTCGCGGATGGTCCCTGCGATGCTGATCCCGCGCACGGGGTAGGCCCGCTCACCATCCTCTATCCAGATACCCATGGCCGCCGAGGAGAATGCGTCGGTGGCCGGGGAGAGGTTGAGCCACCAGCCCGAAAGGCTGGTCACCAGAAGCCCGCGACCGGTAGCCGCGATGATTGCCTCCGGATCATGCGTTCCTGGCTGCAGTTGAAGATTCGAGAACCCGACATTGGGAGCCTCGCGGTACGAATCGCGGACCGCATGGCCACCCGGTTCAACCCGTAGTTTCGCCGCACTGTCCCGGTCGGTCAGGTATGCCTCTAACCTTCCTCGGTCGATCAAGGCCCGGTCTTTGGTGGGCGTCCCTTCCCCGTCGAATGATCGGTGACCGGGGCCCGCCAGGTTGTGGGGCGTGTCGCGGATCGTCACCAGAGACGAGGCAACCGCATCTCCCAGGCGATCGGCGAAGTAGGATCGTCCCTGGACCACATGGTCACCCCGCAACGCCGCAGAAAGCCAGACCAAGAGTGGCCACCCGATCCAGGGAGGGAAGATCACGGGGACGCGAGCGGAGACGACCGGCCTGGCTCCCAAGAGCATGGCTGCCCGCTCCCCCGCCGCAGCGCCGACCCATTCCGCTTCGGGAAGGCTGCCCCGGCTTGGCGCGCTTACGTAGCAGGCGCCTGTGGCGCTCTGCCCATCACGCTCCGCAATGGCCTCCGCTTCGATGGTGATCGAGCATGACGGCTCTTTCAGCGCCAGGCCCAGGGAGTTGGCCAGCGCGACAAGTCCGTTTGTCTGGGTCCACTTCACGGAAACCGTCTCGCTCACCCCCTTCACCGCCGCCATGGCCCGCTCGGCAGCCACAAGCCACGACGTGGGTTCCGTCAGCGACTGTTCCGCCAGGCCGGGATCCTGGTGGGCATGAGGGGCCACGGCCACTGCGGCCGCCAGAGCGAATGGTTCCTCGACGGGCGGCAGAGCGCGGGCGATCTCCACCGCCTTGGCCGCCAGTGCTGCCAGGGCCGAATCCGAGAGGTCGGTGGTGTGCACGAGCGCGCGCCGGTTGCCGCTTTGCACCCGAAGTCCCAGGCCGCGGGTCAGGGCCTGCTGAAGATGCTCGACGTCGCCATGACGAACTTCGATCTGAAGTTCTGATGCGGTCTGCGCATACGCATCGGCGGCATCCGCGCCGGAGTCGATGGCGGCACGAACGGCCCGGATGGCCGCAGCGAGGGGGTCCGTGTTCACTGCTGCTCGATGCGGTGGTGTCGTCATGCCGTGCCTCCCACGGTGATACGGGAAATCCGAAGTGTCGGGCATGCACTGGTAACCGGTGCCGATTGGTTTCCCTTGCCGCAGGTCCCCGGCCATGACCCGAAGTCCGCGCCGACTCGATCGATCCGCTCCAAGACTTCGATCCCGGAGCCCACCAGAGTGGCGCCCCGAATTGGCGCCGTGACCACGCCATTCTCGATGAGGTAGGCTTCAATCAACCCGAAGGTGAACTGGCCACTGGCGGTGTCCACCTCGCCTCCGCCAAAGGCTGCGGCATACACCCCTCGATCCGTGCGCTTCACGATGTCTGCCGGATCCTCATCGCCCGAGGCCAGAAAGGTATTGCTCATGCGGACCAGCGGCGGGAATCTGAACGACTCTCGGCGACCATTGCCCGTGGAGCGGCTTCCCATGGCATGCGCAGACCTGCGATCATGGAGATACCCGGTCAGAATCCCCCGATCCACCAGGAGTGTGCGAGCAGCCGGGGTGCCTTCATCGTCGACATTGTAGCTTCCCCTCTCCCCTTCCAGGGTAGCGTCGTCGTAGATGGTCACCAGCTTCGACGCCACCGTCTGGCCCATGCGGCCCGCGAAGATGGAGGCATTCCGCATGACCGCGTCGGCTTCGAGCCCATGACCAATGGCTTCGTGGAACATGACACCTCCCCCCGCGGCCACTACGACGGACATCTCACCGGTGGGCGCGGGCACGGCATCCAGCATACGCATCGCCTGAAGTGCCGCCTCCCGCCCGATCTGCTCGGGCGTCTCCCTGTCGAATAGCTCCATGCCTGCTCGACGTGACGCCCGCTGAAGGCCCTCGGCGCTTCGACCGCTTCGAGAGGCCGTGGCGGTAGCGCGGATGGAGATCATGGGGAGCATGTCCTGCAGCACCTGGCCCGTGGACGTGGCGATGAGCATGTGCTGCACCTCATCGTGGTAGCTGACGACCACTTGCTGCACGGCCGGGTCCACCGCCCGGGCGGCGCGGTCAACCCGTTCCATGAGCGATACCTTGTCGCGTATGGGGGCACGCTCCAGGTGGTCGCGCATGGGCACCCGCGAGAAAACAGCCACGCGGCCCAGCCCCCGGGGTAGACCCGCAGGCCCCGCAGCGATGGATGCCGCGACCTCGGCGATGGGTATCAGGGCCTCCTGATCGAGGGTTTCCGCAAAACCGTAGCCGGTCTTCTCGCCATGCAGAGTCCGCACTCCCCCACCCTGCTCGACTCCATATTCCAGTGAGCGGATCTCACTGCTGCTCATGGTGATGCGGGTGACCGCCCGAGACTCGATGTAGACATCGGCATACCAGCCGCCCCGCGCGAGCGCTCGGATCAACACCGGGGCCAACTCCTCGTCATCGGGAAACGCCACACTGCCCGGTATGGGCTCCTCTTCCCGCCCCCACGCTCCCATGGGCGCGGCGATGAGGACTGCGGATGTCCCCTTCAGGAACGTACGCCGCGACATTCTCCATGGAACCATCACAGACTCCTCTCGCTCTGCAACGGCGCATTGCCCGCGCCACCGCCGAACACACCGATGTAACGACAACGTGCCAAGATGTGATCGCGCTTCACCGCCGGCAAGACGCGGCTGGCCCCCTGAACACCTTCCAGTCGACGGTTCACGGTTGGCAGCACGGCTTCCGCTGGAAGCTTTCAACGATCGGCTCGCGGCCTTGGGCATCTCTCCCCAGGCCTATGGGCACAGGGAAGTCAGACTACGTGAACAGTCGCCACAACGCATTCCGCACTCGCAAGGTTGTATGAAGGCTGCCCCACACTGCACGCCTGACTTGATCTTCTGCCGCGGGGCGCCATGTTACGGCGTCGTGGAAGAGCTGCCCAGTGCGAAAACCCTGTCCATGGGAGGTTCCTGATGCGCCGCTGCCTGATGATCGCATTGCTCCTGGTACCCGTGGTGGCCAATGCCAACGCCTACCACACTATCACCGTTGACGGGAATCTTTCCGAGTGGGATACCGCTGGCGAGAAGTGGACAACCTCCACCCTCGGCAAGTACGGCTACATCACCTGGGACGCCGACTCCCTCTACATCGGTTTCGAAGGCATCAACATAGGCGACCACGGAGGCTACAACCAGGCCCTCTTCGCTGCCATCGACATCGATCCCATGCCCGGGCTTTCCGAGGGCGCCGGAGACTCCACCCTCCCGTATGAGCAGTACTATGCAGGGTCGACAGTCAATCTGCCGTTCAATGCCGACTTCCTATACTCCGCCAAGGCCTCGGCCGGCGCGCCTGAGAAGCATGTCTGGCAGCACGATGGCTCTTCCTGGTTTCGCGACGGCGCGGGCGGCACTTCCGACCTCCGAAGCGAGATTCACGTCGCGTGGTCAACGTCATACTTCGAGATGGCCATACCCCGCTCTCATTTCGCCTACGGCTCCCACATCCACATGGTCATGTACGCCAAGGACCTGAGTTCGAATTCAGGGTGGGGGTGGCTCTATGCGGGAGTGCCGGACAACGGCACCAGCGACGGCAACAATGACAAAACCTTCAGTCACTTCTACGGCTTCCGCCTGGGTCCCGATATCCGCCCCAACGACGGCATCTTCTACGACGCGGCTCAGGGCAGCGTGTTCTGGACCGGCGATCCCCCAGGACCCAACGACACGGTTGAGATTCTCATCCGTGACTGCACCCAGGGCGGCAATCTCCATTGGGGTGTGAACAACGATGATGGCACCTGGACGCAGCCCATCGCCGCCTACTGGCCGGCGGGCAGTTCGGCGTCAGGCACGGGGGCCGTCGAAAGCCCGCTGACCGGCCCCGATGGGAGTGGTGAGTGTACCATCAGTGTGGGTCCTTTCAACACCGGAGAGCAGTTGGTGCTGACCGTTGATTTCGTCATTCACTGGGATGATGACACGTGGGACAACAACGGCGGCCTCGACTACCAGATCGCCCTCTGGCTGGTGC
Source organism: Candidatus Fermentibacterota bacterium (assembly GCA_016928395.1). Lineage (GTDB taxonomy): Bacteria > JAFGKV01 > JAFGKV01 > JAFGKV01 > JAFGKV01 > JAFGKV01. The sequence goes on from JAFGKV010000078.1 coordinate 26,797, forward strand.
CGAGGGCCGGCGAGCCAACCGCCACGCTCTCCTATCCGCCGTCTGATACCTCGTTCGTGCAGGGCGACACGGTGAGCGTTGCCTGGTCCAGCACCGGCGCGACGCAGACCACCCTGTGGCTCGACGGCGTCGACGTAGCCACCTCATCACCCTATGAATGGTATACGGAGACCGACTCTCTGGGGCGGCATCTGCTGGTAGTGGAAGCGCAGAACGCCGGTGGCGCGGTGGCCTTTGACTACGGCTACGCCTGGGTCACGCCCACGGTTGAGGAAGAGGAGCCGCCCGCAGGTGCCTCACCGGGTGCGTATGACAACGGTGACGGCACGGTCACCTTCATGCTCTGGGCGCCCGGCAAGCACTTCGTGACCCTACCCGGCGACTTCAATTCGTGGGACAGCGATGCCACCTTGCTCAAGGTCTACGCTGATAGCGTGTGGTGGACGACCCTCTCGTTGTCCAATGGCACCTACGAATACCGTTTCCTGGTGGACGGAATTCTCCCCATCGCCGACCCGTATTCCCGTCAGCTCAACTGGACCAGCGGTGGTTCCCAGTCAGGTGATTGGCGCATCGCCAAGTCGGTGATCGAAGTGGGCGCTGCGCAGTTCGCGTGGACCGACGGGTCGTGGACAGCGCCTGCGCCTGAAGACATGATCATCTACGAGACCCACCTGGGCGACTTTTCCGAGAGCGGCGACTTCGCGGGTCTGGAGGCCCGTCTCCCCTACCTTGCCTCTCTGGGCATCAATGCCGTGGAGATCATGCCCTGCTACGAATTCCCCGGCGGCATCAGTTGGGGCTACAATCCCGCCTACTTTATGGCGCCCGAGGCGGTGTACGGTACGCCCGAAGACCTGAAGAGCCTGGTGGATACGGCGCACTCCTACGGTATCGCCATCCTCATCGACATGGTATTCAACCATCTCGACGCCTCTGCATCGCTCTATCGCCTCTACGGCACCGACTGGGATGCCAGCCCCTGGTTCCACGCCATGACAAACCCGTGGGGCTTCCCGGATCTAAATCACTGGAGCGACGGGACCAAGCAGCTCACCAAGGATGTGCTGGAAATCTGGATGGATGAGTATCACGTAGACGGGTTCCGCTACGACGCCACCACGTTCATCGGATGGGATGGCGTGGGTGACGATACGGGCAACGGTATCGGCTACTTCACCTACGTGGCGTGGGATCACAACAACGATGTCTACCAGGTGCTGGAGCACCTCCCCCAGGATCCTGCGGTTGTGGCGGGCACCAAGGCGACCTCGGGCTGGCATGATACCTTCCATGATCAGATGAAGGCCAATCTGCGGGAAGGCCAGTTCGAGGGGTCGTCCTATGGCAACATGACGGTCACGGGCCAGGCTATTCACTATGCCGGCGATGGGTTCGCCGATGAGTCGGAGGTGGTGAACTACACCGAGAGCCACGACGAGCAGCGCATCATCTGGGAGGCCCAGACCAATCCGACCATCGACTATGCGCTGGCGGTGAAGAAATCGAGGTTGGGAGCCGCCATCCTGTTTGCCTCGACGGGCACACCCATGATGTACCACGGCCAGGAGTTCGGTGAAGACACGGAACGTACCATCGACCCCAATCCCCTGCACTGGGAGTATCTCGAACAGCCAGTGGGCGCCTCGCTCTTCCAGCTCTACTCACGCCTGATCTGGCTCAGGAAGAACTACCCGTCGCTCACCAGCGGGAACCTGTTCACGACTTTGCAGGACGACGCCAACCACACCATCTCATTCTGGCGGTGGACCGATGCGGGAACCGACTCGGTGGTGGTAGTCGCCAACTTCGATCGCAGCGCCAAGGCTGTCAGCGTCGCCTTCCCGGTCACGGGCACCTGGTACGAGTTCCTGGGAGATTCGACCGTATCGGTGGGGTCATCACCCCGTGTGGTGACCATCCCCGGCTCGGAAGCGCGAATCTACTGCCGCAACAAACGCTGGACCTGGGATTCCGTGCCGCCGGCGGCACCTGCGACGGTGACGCTGACTCCAGGCACGGGGTCGATCACCATCTCGTGGTCTGCCGTGACCACCGACAGCCTCGGGCAACCGGAGAATGTTGCCTACTACGAAATCTTTCGCAGCACAGAGGCCTACTTCGATGCCGAGAGCCAGACATTCTTCGCTTCGGCCAGCGGCACGACCTACGTCGACAACTCACCGCCCGCAGGCAAGGTATTCTACCGCGTTCTCGCCTGGGATACATCGGGAAACCGCGGCGCATCATCCGTTGCCGAAGGCTGTTTCGACTTCTCCACCGGCGGCTCTGCCCAAGGCTCCTCCGCGTCCTTGGGTGGGCGATCCCGGCTGGGTCTGTTCAGATAGCACAAGGTTCTGAGGGGCGGATTCCGCCCCTCAGAACCAGACCAGTAGCAGCGTAGGTTGGGTTAGCGCAGCGTAACCCAACATGCCCGATCACTCA
>JAFGKV010000079.1 GCA_016928395.1 Candidatus Fermentibacterota bacterium
CCGCAGAGCTCGGCTGCCGGCAAGAGGGCCTCTAACCCCATGAAAGTCCAGCTGAGCTGGAGTGACGGCAAAGCCAACCAGTCGTTGACGGCGGTGTACAATCCGGCCAGCTACCGTATCTACGACGCCGGGATGCTGGCGGGCAGTCACGCCAGGGAGCAGAATCTCAGCTCCGGAAAGCACCATTTGGAGTTCACCCTGTTCTTCGATGCCGCAGGGTACGATCAGCCCGGCGACTTGACAAAGGATACGGGCAAGGTCGCCGAGCTGATCAAGCCGCTGGACGGCGGCAAGAAGAAGCCGGGCAGGATCCTGCCCGAAGCCAAGCTCGATTTCGGCGCAGCCAAGCCGCTCAAGGGCCTGTCCACCTCCAAGGCGAAGAGCGCAGGAAAGTGGTACCTGGTGAAGCTCGTCGAACACTACGACAAGTTCGGCGAAGCGGGGGAGCCTCTCCGCGCCAATCTGGATCTGACCTTCGTGGAGGCCTGATATTCCTGCAAGGAGGACGTGTTGGCCAAGCAACTGCAAGTTCCCTCCTTCACAGTGAAGTTCAGCGGCAAAGAACTCACGGGAGAAGATGCCGAATTGGTTGCCGAGATCATCGTTGCCGACAGGGTTGACACCCCTTCCTTCTTTTCCGTGACCATGCAGGATGTCGAGCGCAAGCTGGTCGACGACAAGAGGTTCGCCGAAGGCACGGATGTCGAGATCCAGCTCGGCTTCGACGACAAGACCTCCAAGGTCCTGAAAGGCGAGGTCACGAGTCTCGTTCCACGATTCAACCGCAAGTCCGGCAGTTTTCTGGAGATCAGGGGCAGCAGCCTGCTGCACCGGCTGACCCGGGCCAGGAAGACGCGCTCGTTCGTGAACAAGGGCGATGCCGACATCATCAAGGACATCGCCTCGGATTCGAAACTGAAGGGGACCGCAGACAGGTTGGGCAAGCCCAAGCCTTTCACCATGCAGGTAGACCAGACCGACTACGACTACCTGATGTATCTGGCCCGGATCTACAATTGCCGCGTGTGGACCGACGACAAGAAGCTGTTCTTCAAGAGCATCAACGTCAAGTCTCGTCCCGCTGTGACGCTCGCCTGGGGGGAGGACGGCCTGCTGGAGTTCACCCCGGTGTTGAACACGGCCAATCTGGTCACGGCCGTGGAGGTGCGAGGTTGGGACAACCAGAAGTCCCAGGTGATCGTCGGCACGGCCACGACCTCGAAGGTCAAGGACAAGATCGGCGGCAGGAAGCTGGGGGCCGACGCGGTCAAGGGGAAGTTCGGAGAAGCCAAGATGGTTCACATCTCCGATACGATCAGGGACAGGAAGACGGCGGAGGACGTGGCCCTGGACGTCTTGACCCGCAACTCCATGAACTACATTGTGGCGTCGGGCAAGTGTACCGGCAACAACAAGATTCTGGCGGGATCCATCGTCAGGATCGACAACGTAGGCAAACGATTCTCAGGGGAGTACTACGTGCGCAGCGTGAGGCACGAGTACCGGAGGTCAAGCGGGTACTTCACCTTATTCGACCTCGAGAGAAACTGTACGTAGAGGCAGGTATTACCGATGGGACGTCCGTACGTAGCGGGTCCGCTGTTCGCGACCGTGACCGACATCAAAGACCCGGACAAGCTGGGCAGAGTCAAGGTCCAGCTGTCCATCATGGGCGAGAAGGTGGTCACGGATTGGATCCCGGTCCTCAGCCTCTACGGCAGCACCAAAGGGGGCGGAGCTTTTTTTCTTCCAGAGCTCAAGGACCAGGTCGTGGTCGGTTTCTTCGGCGACAGCCCCGACAGCGGTATCGTCCTGGGAGGGGTCTGGAGCGGAGCCCAGAAACCTCCGGAGACCAAAGAGAACACCGGCTCGGATCTCAACAAGGACGGCAAGAACAACCTCAAGTTCATCCGCAGTCGTTCCGGGCATCAGATCATCCTGGACGACAAGAAGGGCGACGCCAAGGTTCAGATACTGGCCGCTGGAGGGAAATCCCGCTATGAGCTGCTGGAGAAGAAGAAGCAGGTCAACATCGAAACCGACGGAGAGATCAAGATCACGGCCAAGAAAAAGCTTTCGGTCCAGGCGGAGACGGGAGAGTTCAAGCTCAAGAAGAACATGAACGTGAAAGCAGCCGGGTTGAATCTGGAGAGCAAGAAGGACATCAACGTGAAGTCCAAGGCGGCGGTCATGGTCAAAGGCGCCGTGATCAAGCTCAACTAGAGGGACAGGAGATGGGTATCTACAGTCTGAAAGGTCTACAGGCGCGTCTGGAGCCTCTCGGCGCAGACAACTGGGTGCTTTGCTCCAGCCTGCTGGAAAGCGAAGATCTGACCAGGGCTTCGCTGTTGTATCCCATCGACTTCAATCTCACCTTCAGTGCCGACGGCCTCAGGCGGATGGCTCTGGAGCCGGTGGCCGGGCAGACGAGCAGGCTGTATCTCATCAGGGACAAGGAAGGGGCGGTCTATGGGATCACAGGGATAACCGACATCGACTGGGTGCAGCGCCGCGGGTTGCTGCTGCTGCTGATGGGAGAATCGGCCCTCCGGGAGAAACGCTCCTACGAGCCGCTGAAGCTTTTGCTGATCAGGGCGCTGCGTGAATGGGATTTTCGCAGGGTCGTGATCCCGGTCTTCCTGGCGGAGACTCAGACCGTCACCGTGCTGAAAGGCTTCGGGTTCCAGCAGGAGGGTGTTCTGAGAAAGCATGTGTTCTTCAAGGGAGAGAGCTTCGATGTCGGCGTCTTTGGGATTCTCAAGAGCGAGTTCCACCATGTCGAGGTGTAGCTCGTGCCGCTGCTAGACCACGCGGAAATCGCCCGGGTCAAGTCTCAAACCTACGACCCGGCAAACCCAACGTCGATGCTCGGCAAGAGGCCCGAGGCCTGCGTCCGTTTCTACCACGGGACCGTGGAAAACAACAAGGATCCCGAGAAGCTCGGGAGGGTCAAGGTCCAGTTTCAGCTGTTTGGGGACAAGACCGTTTCGGACTGGGCCCCTCTGGTCAAGCCGTTCTCCGGAAAGACCGTGGGATTCTGGGCCTTGCCCGAGGTTGGGGAACTGGTCGCGTGCGCCTTCATCAACGACAACCCCTCCTACCCGGTGGTAATGGGCTCCATGTACCATCCCAAGGCCAAGCCCCCGGTCAAGGACCAGTCAAAGAACAATCAGAAGACGATTCGGACGAGGGAAGGCTCGGAGATTCTCCTGGATGACACCGAAGGCAAGGAGCGGCTCGTGGTCAGCCTCAAAGCGGGCAAGATGAGGCTGGAGTTGGACAAGAAGAAAGGAATCTCGATCGTCAACGATCTGGGGGACGTCAACATCAAGTGCAAGAAACTCACGATCGAAGCCATGGACGCCCAGATGGACACCAAGAAGACGTTGCTGTACTCCGCCGCCGGCGGGATCAGCACGGAGGCAAAGGCGCCGCTGGGGCTGAAGGCTTCGAAGAACGTCGTCATCAAGGGAAAGAAGGCCGAGCTGAAGGGGGTCGTCCTGGCGCAGGGAAGACCAGCGGCCAAGAAGAACGATATGGTGGTTGGTGTCGATGTCCACATGGTCGACATCCCCTCGCCGGCGGGACCCATTCCTACCCCGCTGCCGCACCCGTTTCTTGGCAAGATCCAGGACAAGGTGTCGAAGAATGTGAAGATCAAGGGAAAACCCGTGGCTTTCAAGGGCAGTGTGGCCAAGCACAATCCCCCTGGCCATATCCCGATGGGGCCCAAGTTCACCAAGAACCCGAAAAACGAAGGGAAGATCCAGCTCGGAACCGTGCCGGTGGTGAAGGTCAACGGCAAGGAGATCGCCGTCATGGGCAGCATGGTGATGACCTGCAACGATCCCACGGATATGCCCACCGGCTCGGTAATCGCAATCCCCTAGGGGAAGAACGCGGGACTTCGGTGATGGAGTGAAATGAACGAGAGCGAAACTGCGAAGATGCCCGATATCTCGGGCTACTCCCTGAGGCGCGCCCTATCCCTGATTCGGAAGATCGGACTGACGCCTGGCCGAATCACCTACGTGGATAGCAAGCTGCGGCACTATCAGGTCCTCGAGCAGGATGTCCCAGCGGGAAGCCAGGTCCCAAAGGGCCAGGCCGTGAATCTGGTGATCGCCGGCAAGAGCCTCATCCGGGCGCTGCCGGCGGTCTACCAGAAGGAGGATTCCAGGAGCGGCGAGTTCCTGAAGCGGTACTTGTGGATCGCCTCCTCGGTTCTCAACGGCCTCGAGTCGGACATCGATCACCTCCACGAATACTTCGACCCCATGAAGGCTCCCCAGGCCTTCTTCCGGTGGCTCGCATCCTGGTTCGCCGTGAACATCGATTTCGCCATTCCGGAGGCCAAGCTGAGAATGCTCGTTCGGGAGTCGGTGACCCTGTATCGCTGGCGCGGCACGGCGCTCGGACTGGCCAAGATGCTCGAGATCGTGACGGGGGTGAGGCCGGAGATCATCGAGGGATCCTTGCCGATTCGGGAGTACACGATCCGTGAGGAGAAGTTCCTGGGCCAACGCACCCTCGACAACGCGATAATCGACGAGAAGACCTCGCGCCATCTCTTCACGGTCACGTTTCCCGTGTTCTCCTCCGAGTTCAGCGAGGAAACGATCAAGAAGATCCACCAGGTCATACGCGAAGAGAAGCCCGCTCATGCCCAGTACTATGTTCTCTTTGTTCCCCCGGCCGACCAGAGGAAGAGCAAGGACCTGTGGATCAAGAAAAATGTCATTGATGACCGGATGGTTTTCTAATAGTCTAGTGGTTGCAGGTAGTGAGGTTCGATCATGGCAAGCGAACTGAAGAAATTCAAACGCAGTTACTTTTTTACGGGTCTGATGGCGACGCCTCAGTTCTGGAACGAAATCCAGGATTATCATCTCGACAAAGAACGACTGTACAACCAGGTTTTCCACGGTCACGGCGTGGTCCCCGGCGTGATGGAGGAGTTGAGGGTCTCCTCCGTCAAGAAGGGCGGAAACCTCACCATCATCGTCAGCCCCGGCTTCGCAATCGACAGGCAGGGCCGCGGGCTGTTCCTGCACGAGCCTTGCGCGAAAGTCGTCGACTACAGGAAGTACAAGCTGCCCTGCGACATCTACGTGGCAATCAAGTACAGCGAGGTGCAGGACGAGTTCTTCCAGAACAAGGAAAACCCCGAGTACCAGGGATACAAGAAACGCCTGGAGACGGCGGTTGTCGAGATCACGGACAAGCAGCCGGAGGACGTCGGGGGCGACGAACTCGCGCGGATCCATCTAGAAGAGGACAAGAGCGGCGACATCAAGGAGATATCCGAAGCCGAGGATTTCGCCAATCCCAAGGCCAACGAAATCGACACACGCTTCGTCGTCTGGACGACTGCCGTGAAGAGGGGCATCTCGCCGTACCTGAGGAAGTATCTGACCGACATCCTGGACGACGCGCGCAACACGGCCACCATCGCCAACGAGAGCGTCGGGCTGCCCGGCCTGAGAGAGCTGCAGACGGTGGCGCTGACGGCCAAGATGCTGGTGCAGGTGGGCAATGTCGCCTACGACGAGATCATCAACATCCTGTACCCCTTCTACGACACCAACGAGCACATCATTCAGGAGATGTACGACTACGAGCGGGAGAAAGAGACGCGGACCTTTTCCGAGAAGCAGAGCTTCAGTGACTATCGATCCCAGGTCTACGAGCTCGGCGAGCTGATCAAGTACTATGACTTCCGTCTGGAAACGATGGACAAGGTGCTCAAGTTGCTGGCTCGGATTCTGGACAGCATCAGAAAGATAGTCATCGCGAGGCGGATATCCCTCGAAGACCTCACTTACATCAGCTACGGCCTGCCCCGGGTTCTGGTGATCGGTGAGGATCGCTACACTCAGGTCGCAGTGCTGGATTTCAACAATTTCGACACCGAGAAGGCATTCAACCTGAACACCGAAGGCGCCCAGGACTACAGCTCCAGCAAACAGGTGTTCACGTACCCGGACGGCGTGGAGGTGAGCGATACGGTCAGGCGCTATGTCGGCGGCTCGATCTGCTTCGATATCCGCAATCTGATCAGAAAGCGGGAACTACTGATGATCCGACGAACGGACATCTTCCACGGAGACTACCAGGTGGCGGTATCGCTCAACGACGCGGAAACGAAGAACATGGCTATCGACGGCCACGACACCGCCAATCGCTGGCGCAACCTGCACATTCGCTTCGGGGAAGAGCACATTCAGAGCAGCGAGGCGAAAATCAGGATGAAGATGGAAGAGAACGGAAGGGACAACTTCGGGACCATCTGGTTCTATCAGAAGGTGTGACAAACGGCGCTGGACGCACCGCGTGAGGATAGTGTCCAAACAGTAAGGAGTCGCTATGGCGGTGTTCAAACGGAAGGTCTGCAAAGAAGGGCATCTCATGGACCCTTCGTGGAGGATTTGCCCTGTGTGCCTGGCTCCCATCTGCGGCTGGCTCGTGGTGATGAACGGGGAGTCCAAGAACAAGGTGTACACGATACACGAGGGAAAGAACAAGATCGGGTCAGGCGTGGAGTGCGAGCTGAGAATACTGATCCCTGGGGTTCTTCGCCACCACGCGACCTTGAGCTCCGAGAGAGTCGCGAGCGCAGGGAAACAGGTGCTGCACTACAAACTGATCAATCAGGCCGCCGCGGAAGCCGAGAGCGTCCAGGTCAACAATGTTCCCGTTCAGACCCAGGAGATCATCGACGGAGACATCATCAAGCTGGGCGATCTGGGGCTCAAGTTCAAGTGTCTGTGATTCGAGGAGCATGATGAAACACAAGCATACAGCCCTGGCGATTGTCGTGTCGTTGCTGCTGGCAACGGGTATCGTGTCGGCGCAGGTGCTGACCAGAGATGTTTTCGTGCGGCTCAACCAGATCATCTCGGCGGGCTATCCAAAGATGACAGCGTACGTATCTGTTACGGACGAAAACGGGAGACCGGCCGAGGTCCGGCCGGAGCAGTTTGCCGCCTATGTCGACGATGTCAAAGTAAGAGGGCCGATAAGCGTAAAAGCCGCGAGCCTCTCCACCGAAGGTACCGCCTATGCGGTCATCATCTCGGCAAACGGGATGAACAGCGGTCCTCCGCTGTTCAATCAACAGTTTGCGACCAAGAAGCTTCTGGATGCCTTGAGCCCCAGTGATGTGGTTTCCGTGTTCTTTCACGGCAGCGAGGTCAAGGCCGTATTCGAGTACCAGCCAATGGAGGAGCAAAAGGGACCGCTGCGGGCCGTCATCGACAAGGAGATCGAGGCCAAAGGCTCGCAGCCCCAGATTTACGACGCAGTGGTCAAGGCGGCCGGAAACCTGGAGAAGTCCAACAAGACCAGAAAGGTCATCGTCTTGATGTCCGACGGAAGGGATGCGAAGAGCAACTACACTCAGGAGGAAATGTTCCAAATCATCGAGAAGGTGAATATCCCGGTGTACTGCATCGGCTTCACGGCCTTCGGAGAGGGTAGTCTGGACATCCTGGAGACAATCGCGCGATACACCGGAGGGCTCTACACGCTGGCGCGGGATGTCAAGGACATTCCCGACGCCATGATGAAGATCTACGACCAGATCAACAGAGTGTTCGTGCTGTCGTTCAAAGACAACAAGCTCTTCTTCGCCGGCGACGACAAACCCCACCTGCTCAAGATCACGGTCGAAGATCACTCTGGAACCGTTCATTCGTACGACCGGAAATTCGTCGCGGTGAGCGCTCCGGTGCCGATCTGGCTGATTGCGGTGGCAGCGCTGGCGTGTCTGCTGATCGTGGCGCTCGTCGTGTTCCTGTTCATACTGCGCCGCAGGGCGGTTCGCAGGACGATCGGGATATCGAACAGGAAGTGCGAGGTGTGTGGGAGACGGATGAAGGACGATTGGGACGCGTGCCTGTTCTGCAAGTGGCTGCCGCCGCCGGCTGCGAAGAAGAAGCCGGAGCTGAGCGAGGCCCCCAAGCCGTGAACAGGGATTTCCAGTTCATCCTGCCCGTCGGACTCTTGAGCGAAGACGGCAAGCTGCACAGGACCGGTAGGATGAGGCTTGCTACCGCGCTGGACGAGATCGAGATTCACTCCGATGAGAGAATGCTCTCGTCGGAGCGCTACCACGACATTCTCCTCTTTTCCCGGGTCATCAGCGCAATCGGCGACCTCTCCCCGGTTACCGCCGAGCTCATCGAGGGGCTTTTCGAGGTGGATTTTCGCTACCTGCAGAGCCTGTACATGGAGAGGAACGGGCAGTTGCCGTACGAAATCGAGTCCACCTGTCCGCAATGCCAAGGCCGCAACAGAGTCAATCTCGCCGAGGTCTATTCCAACCTGGAGTTCTATTTTGCGAAGGACGCGAAGAGTCCGTAGGAACGGGTCATGAAAATTAGAACCGAGTTCAGTTTTGTGTTGCCCCGGGGACTCGAGGATGAGCCCGAAGGCAGAACCGTGGGGTCCATGCGACTCGCCCGAGTAGGAGACATTCTCCAGATCTACAATGACGCCCGAGTGAAGGAGCTGCCATCGTACTTCTATGTCGTGTTGATGAGCCGCGTGGTAACCAGGCTGGGCAAGCACCGAATGGTGAACGCCCGAATCATCGAAGGCCTGCACCCGGAGGACTTCGCCTTTCTCGTAGATTTTTTCAACGAGGTCAACCACAAGGTCATCTCGATGCTGCCGATCGAGTGCTCTCACTGTGGCAATCGATACGTGGGGGAGGTAAGCCTGGTGGGGGAACTCTAGGCTACCTCCCGGAGAGGATCTACCGGGAGGTAGCCTATATCGCTTATCACTTTCACTGGCCGAGACCAGACATCATGAGCATGACTCACAAGGAACGGCAGCGCTGGGTGAAGGAGATTGCCTGCATCAACAACCGGATGAACAACCCGGGTCGGGAGGGGGATGCCGGTGAGCCCGTATAGCGAGGTGGTCCTGCGCCTGCCGGTGGCTGGCAGGGACCGGCGACCATGGTAGGGCTGAAATACTTCAAGAGCGGCTTCTACCAGGAGAGGTGCAGGGCAATCACGGCGGCGGTGGAGGAATACGCTCAGGCGCGGGCGAAGCCCGACGAAAGCCGCGACGAGCTGGCCGCGAGAAGAAGCGAGGTCGAGCGGCTGCTCGCCCGTATGGCGGTCGAGAGCGGTCTGAGAGAGGAAGAGGAAAGCTTCCTGGCCGTAGACGGAGAGTTCTTTCCGGAGTCCGGCGAGCTGGACCGAAAGAGGCTGTACAGCTTCGTCAGGGCGATTCTGTACGGCTACGCGCTGCAGGAGCTCAAGTGGATGTTTGCCGGCACCACCGTCTGCCTGACACCCATAACCCGCCGGACTCTGGCCGAGGCCGGTATCCGTTACGAGGATCTTCTGCCGCTGGAGCTCCAGCGCAGAAGGCGGAGGGACCTTCAGCTGCGCCACGCGAGCACCCACCCGAACAGGGACACGATGTTTGTGTATCCCGACGGCAGGATGCGGGGCATCTACCTCCCCGAGGCGGCACGCGTGAGCTACGCGGAACTGGAGGACAGGTCGGGATTCGACTGGCGTTCCGGCTACTCTCCTGGGAGATGGATCAGGAGAGAGAAGTGGCTGGCTGGATTCAACGAGCGGGGGGAGTGGGAGAGAATCGACTTCGACAGGGACCTGCCCCTGGTGAGGCAGCTGCCGGCCGACGACTTGCTGCGCTTCTTCACCGATCGTCTCGAGATCGGCGCTGAGGAGCTGTACTTCATAGCCGTGCCCTTCCTGGATGAAGCTCTGCTGTTTGACACGCGATCCAGACTGATGAGCGAGGATGAGCGACGATACTACTCGGTGACCGGAGAGCTGTACGCGGTACGAACCGTCGACCGGCAGGGATCGATCGAAGCGGTCAGGAGCCAGCTCAAGCGCATGGGCGTGGAGAAGCTGACGGGCATCGTTGCCGGCGACGACCTCGAAGCGACGCAAACCTACTACAGGCGCGCTTTTGCGGACCTGATGACAACCGCGACCCGGGTATACTCCCGAACGGATCGAGAGCTGGGAGAGAAACTGACCCGCCTGCGGGATGAGGCGGCTGCCAGGGATATCAGCAGGGGCGTGGTCGTACGATTCTTCCAGCTGGTTCGGGAAGGCAGAACGGCCCAAGAGGTGTACGATGGGCTCACCCCGAGCGCGGTCAAGCCGGAGTACGAGGTGAGCCTGAGGCTTTTCGCCAACGCTCAGGATCTGGAGCTGTTTCTGGCCTTGCCGGAGATTGACGCCCTTCTCGACGAGGAGGCGATACAGCTCATCAAGAGCATCGAGGTCCCGGAAGGGAGTAGAGATCTCTATTCGAATGCCCTCCAGAATCTCCTGCTGAACTTCGACTCCGTGTTGCGGGGCAGCGGAATCTCTCCCACGGAGGTGATTCGTCTGGCTCACCAGGTGCTGGTCGAAGGCGAGTCCGAGGAGGCCAGGAGAATCTCCATCGTCGGCGAAAAACCGCTGCAGGATATTCTCCGGGCTGCTACGCCGCGGGCGGCGCGAGTGGCCGTCCCGGCGTTTCGGCTCGTTACCCCGGGCCCTGGGGGCTACTTCGACGTCTTCGACGGCGCGCAATTCGACCGTTGGGCCGAGAGCGCTGCGGGGATGCAGATACCGAGGCGCTACATTCCCGCCATCAGGCAGATGATCGTCGAAGCGGATATCCCCGGGGCCAGGAGAGAGGACTACTCCCGGGGGATTCAACGAACCATGACGCTCTACCGGGAGATAGCGCAGAGCACGAACCTCAATCCGGTCGAGATACTCGAGATCTTCAACGAGATATTCCTGGAGGGGGCAAGCAGGAAGGCGGCGGCACAAGCGGGCGTGTACGTGGCGAGGTCCCTGGAAACGCTGGTTCGGGAAGCCTCCGAAGGCAACAGCAACAGGGTCAGGCGACTCATTCGGGATATCTACTCGGTCCTTCCTCCGGGTGAGCCGACAGTGGATCTGTTGAGCGAGCTTGGCCTGCAGCTGTTCCGACAGTCGGCTTTCTATCGCGAGCTCGGCATTTCCGAATTCGAATCCAAAGAGCTCCTCGGAGTGCTGAAGTCCATCCGCCTCCCACTGGAGCGATCGGAGGAGTTCGCGGGCGCCGTGGTGCGGATCCTGAGCGAACATGCGGAACAGCTGAGAGACCAGGGGGTGTCGATCTCCGAAGCGGTCGAGGCCTTGGCGTCTACACTGGCAGGGCGGGAGCGAGAGCTATCCCCTGAACTCAAACGGCTCCTCTACGCCGCGATCGGTGAGCCGGCGGGTCCGCCGGACGCCGGAGTTCCGCTCCAGCTCAACCTGTTCCAGGGAAAGGGCTTCCAGGAGCTGGCGGCGGGAAAGGAGTTCCGCGAGCTTGGGCTCGAAGAGAGACGCTTTGCGGAATTGCTCGAGCTACATCGCGGGAGCTATCGCGGCGCAGAGCGTCGGTATGTCGGCAGAGTTCCTCTTCGCCTGAGGAGCGAACGGGGCAGCGAGGATTTTCCTCTCGCACTCGGCCTCACCGAGGGGGGGCGGCGCATCCATGACGTCGGCTGGGTCGTCGATTTCCGTGCTGGGAGACCGGCGGCAATTGGATACACAGAATTGGGGTGGCAGGTGATCCCGGAGGACGTGAAGCAGGAGATCAGCAGGATCTTTCGAGGAGCCCTCGGTGCAGAGCGGCCGCGGGCGATGGCGGTGCCGGGGCGCCTGACCCGAACCGAGGAGCTCCTGGTCGAGCCGCACCAGAAACCCGCCGCGGAAGAGCTCCTCTTTGTTCCTCGGGTGTCGGTGGTCCAGCTCGAGGCGGCTCCCGAGATGGTGAAACCCGAGGAGCTGGAACTTGCGAGTCCGTTTGCCGCCCTCAGAGCACGCCTCGAGGAACTGCGTGTCCAGGCAGCGGGTCCAGCGAGAGCCGTGCCCGAAGCGTCGACTGCGAAGGCTGCGCGGCCCCAGGCCGAAGGGGCCCGTGCGGGAGCCGTTTCGATTCGGAAACGAAGACAGCCGATTGTGCCTGCGGCAGCCACTACGGGAGATACGGTCGAGCGGCACTATCGTGAAGACAAGGAGAAGCTGGCCGAAGTCAAGAAGAGGAGGGCTTCCGAAACACAGGCGCGCCTGCACCGCGAGCAGGTTCAGCGTACCGCGGACGACCTGTTTGCGCGGGTTGTCGAAAGGCTGGAGAGCCCGGCGCATGCTGCCCAGGCTCCGGAGGCAAGGGATGAGCTCTTCGACAGGCTCATCGAGCGGATAGGCGGTGATCTGTGAAGGAGGCTGCCGGCGAGGCGCCCCGGCAGGAGTACTTCCTCGCCGACGGAGAGCGCATCTATCTCGGAGAAGAGGAGATCGAGGAGATCCTGGGGATTCTCGAGGAGCGCGTGGCGGAATGGCTGGCCCAGAAGAAGGATGAACTGACCGAAGAGGAATATCACCAGATAGTCATTCGATTCCTGGAGATGGTGAAGCTCGGCTAGCTGTGGAGGATACCGTGACCAGAATAGCGTCTTTCGTGCTGCTGTTGCTCGTTTTGGCCCTCGCGAGCATGCTTGTCTCCTGCCTGTCCAAGCCGCTGCTCCTGGCGCAGGTGCAAGAGCCGGTCGTCGAGCCGGAGCCGGAGCCCGAGCCTCCGGCGCCCGTGCCTCCGCCGCCGGAGCCTCCGCCGCCGGAGCCTCCAGCGCCGGAGCCGCCTAAGCCCGAGCCCAAGCCCGAGCCGGAACCCGAGCCACCCATACCGCCCATCACCGGTACCATCGTCGAGATCGGCTCGACCGCCGGAAGACAGACGACCATATACATACGCGGCCTGAGTTCCGTGAAGAGCTTGAGAAGGGGCCTCAAGGGATACATCTACGCCGACCGGAACATGACGGAGAGAATCGGCAGGTTCGAGCTCACCGACCTCTATGGCGACGGAGCGGCCAGGGGTTCGATCCTGAACACGGAGACGACGATCGTGGAGGGCGCGGTGGTCAAGGTCGAGATCGATCCGCGCTATCTCATCGAATAGTCACCTGTCAAGGAAGAGAAAATGAGGAAATTGTGGATTCTGGTCACAGGCATTCTGATCGCGTGTGCCGCCTTTGCCTGGGCGAAAGGAAAGGTGGAGCTCAAAGCCCCCGAAGCGCCCAAGGTGGAAGCGCCCAAGCTGGAGGCGCCCAAGCTGGAGGCGCCCAAGATCCCTCTGGAGGGTATCGAGTTCCCGACGGGTGCTCCCGGCGAAGCGGGGGCAACGGGGCCCATCATCGTGGCGATGGTACCCTTCGGCTATACGGCGGGGGTGGGATCGGAGAAGGCGATTCAGGCTGCCAACGAGGTCGCGGTGGCGCTGCAGTCGACTGGGCGATTGCAGCCGATGAGTCTGAAAGACTGGATGGATATCAATTTCAAGAACGACAAGGCGGCCAACATGCGAGAGCTGCTGGACAGAGCCGCCGAGGTCAACCTGCCGATCCACTTCGTGTGTACCGGAAACCTCTTCCTCTCTGGAGACAGCTACGGCTTGATGGTGTCGCTGTACCCACTCGATCGAGCTCGACCGGCCAGTCACTATTTCCGCTCCACTTCGAGCTTCCATAGCCTCGACACCATCGCCAAGGAGATCGTTCGGGAGATGCCCCTGCGCGCCTTTCGTCCGGCCGCGACGGTAGTCTCCGAGAAGATCTTCGTGGGGGAGATCGGGCTGAGTTTCTCCCTTGTTGATGAAGCCACCCAGAAAGAGACCGAGCTGGATTTTGCCGCCTGCGAGGGGGTTCAGTACTACAGGGAGGACCGGTTCCTGGCAGATCTTCTTCACTACAACCTCTATGCATCCGGGATCATGGCTACGGGGGTCGGTGGACAGAAGGGCTATTTCGAAGGCAAGCCGACTGCCGACAGCGCCTATGTCATTTCTGGGCAGCTGAAGATCCGAAAGAAGGACGTGGCCGATGACCGGAATGCAGAGAAGATCATGTCCGTCACCGTCGCAGAAGCCTCCGATCCATCCAGGGTGGTTTTCTCTAACCAGTACGCTCTCGACCGACTCGGGCTGGAATCTCTGTACGACAGCTCGAGGATGTGGGCGAAAGATATCCTGCTTTCGATTCTCGAACCGGAACAGAGGAGAGGTGTCGGAGAGGTGGACATCCCTTCGTTCTATGGGAACGAAGGGATCTACCTGGATGACTTCTACCTCGGCAGGGGGAATCAGGCCAACCTGGTGGTCTCCGCCGGACGCTCGGTGGTCAAGACCTACCACACGAACAAATGGCAGAAAGAAAGGGTGATCAGCATATCTCCGTACGGGAGCAACGAGGTGTCCGGTGACCGGCTGCTGGTCGGAGCATTCTATGCCCAGGGCCTGCAGACCTCCCTGCCGGCATTGCTCTTCGGCGGAGGTTTTTCGTTTGCACTGGACCGGAGGACCCACGAGCTGACCGTCACGGTGTCTGAGAGCTACGGAAAGCTCAATGCGGACCAGTTCTCTCTCGTTACTCGCGTGGGATTGGCGCCCGCCATCCTGTTCCTGCCTGACGACTCGGCGGTCAGGCTCTACGGCGGCCTGGGAGTGTTTGCGGCATTCTGGACGGACGCGGTGGCATCCCAGTGGGCCAGCTTCTTTTCGCTGGGGTTGTTCCCCGAGGGCGGTGTCACGTACACCATTGCTCGCTTTCGGGTGAGAGTCGGGCTGGGGTATGACTTCGACCTCGTGCGGTACGTTACCGCGGCGCAGCCCGCGGCGAGCGCCGCGGGACAGGATCTCAGCGGGTTGGCAGGGCGGCTGAGCTTTGCCTATTTTCTGAAGTGATGCGCCGGGGGTGATGTCCCAGGAATCAGAATCCGCTGGCCGGGCTCAGGACGTACGGTCTTTCGATTCTCACCCGTCCTGATAGACACACGTGATCCCCGTCGAGGGTGACCTCATGTACACCCCCATCCGAGACAAAGGAGAAGGCCCTCCGATCGGCATCGCCCAACAGGATCAGAAGCTGGGCGGCCGCTATCGAGCCGGTGCCGCACGACCCGGTAAAAGCGTTCAGTCCCCTCTCGAAGGTGCGTATCCTGAAGGGGGCGCGCGTCGTTAGAATGCTGAAGTTGGTGCCGCGCGGAAAGATCCTTGCATCCGTTACTATTCCTTCGTATTCGCGCAGATCCAATTGAGGCATGTCCCGCACGAGCAGGAAAAGGTGAGGCTCACCGCTGTTCACGAAATACAGCGTGTGGTGGTGATGCGTGAAGCGGAGCACCTGTTCGCGGCTTTGCGCGTAGGAGGCTGCCGGACCGACGAAGCGGGCGGGATCCTCCAGCCTGCCGAAACCCGCGGTGACCCGGTTGCGATGCACGGTCGCCCGGTGAATCTTGGAGCCCATTTCAATCGCCCAGCTTCGCGATCGATGCGCCCGCGCGAGATGGTAGGCGACGCACAAGATACCGTTCCCGCACAGGTCTGATTCGGTCCCATCTTTCTCGAACAGCCGGACGCGCACGTCGGCCCGGTTGGACTTTTCCAGTAGGAGCAGACCATCGGACTTCACCTGTCTGGCAATGGACGGCACCGCAAGGGCAGCGATGTCCTCCTCTGCCACGAGGCCGAACGAGTTGCCCTGACAGCTGTAGGCGGGCACCGGCAACAGGCCGACGGTCCTACCTCCCGTAGATTTCGTCGGCTCTGTTGAGAACGCTCTCGGGAACCGCATAACCTATGTCTTCAGCCGTCTTGAGATTGATGGCAACCCTGGGAATGTGTTGAAAGACCTGATTCAAGCTCCGTGGCTTGATCCCTTTCAGAATGTTGACGATCTTCTGTGCGTTGTAGACGCCGGCCGACTCCATTTCGGTTTCCGACACTCCGAACAAGACACCGCGTTCGACGTATCTCCAGACGTTGGCCATCGCAAATGACGGCAGCTTGTACGCGGCCAGTACGGCGAGGACGCGGGGGAGATTCTCGTCGGTGAATCCCGCTTGTATGGTCAGGTATACGGCATCGACCTGCGGACAGAGCTCCTTGAGGGCTCTCAAGTATCCGGACTCGGCCTCCGGATGACCTTCCTCTTCGTGCAGGTACTTGGACATCCTCACCACCTCGAACCCTCGTTCCGCCGCAACCGCTTCGATGTCGTCCACGGCGGCGTAGCTCCTTCCGCTGGCGGTATCGGTGTACAAGACCCCGAGCCGTTTGAAGTTGATCAGGTCGTGAAACAGGCGAACCTGCTCCCGGTACACACCGACGTTGCAGCGGATGGTCAGGAAGTCCTTTCCGGAGTCTTCGATCGAGTCAATGATGCCGGCGGTCACGCCGTTGCTTATGGAATCACCAAGCACCGGGATCCGAAAACCGTCGATCTTCGACAGGACTCGGGTTGCGTCGGTACCGAAGCTGATGATCAGGTCGATTTCGTTGGTGGAAGCGCCGATGATCCTCTGGAACTCCGGGCGGGCGGAGCGCTGTACCTCCCATTCGAAATCGAAATACAGACTCGCGGGGAAATCGATGTAGTCGCTGTACTTCTTGGAGTTGAGCTCGCGAATCACGTCCGCCATCTCGGCGTCGTCCGGAACCGTGATCGGTGCCATCCAGCCTTGGTCGGAGAGGCCAGTCAGGATGGCGACGAAGGCCCTCGTGTAGGGCAGGTACTCACCGCTCTGGACTACGGCCACGTGAAACCTGCCGCTGCCGAATTTGAAGAATGGCTCGAAGGATTCCTTGACGTCATAGCCATTTGATGCAACGATTGTCGGCTTGGGCGAATGGCGGGAGGCGCCGGGTCTGTCGCAGGCAGATAGCAGCACGAGCAACATCAGCACAGTGGAAAAGACGGTTGTTCTGCGCATCGCTATCTCCAACATTTTGACTATAGGGCCAAGCCTGGTGGCTGTCAATTGTTGCACCTGGGCGGAGTGTGGGACGCGGGCATGCACGTAGACGGACGCGTTGTCGTGGTCACCACAGAGGCCGACGGCCTGTGGCGGCAGGGATTCGGGTCCGTAGAGACTGCCGCACGGATCTGCTCGATCCTCGCCGACTACTGGCGGGAGTCGCGCCTCGCGATCGTCAATACGGAAATCGAGCTGCAGGGGCTGATCGAAGACCCGCCGGCTCTGGTCTTTTCCGGGATCAACTACCTCCCCGGCGGCGCGAAGACCTGGATTTCGCAGGCCCTGGCGGACGCCGGCATCAACTACAC
>JAFGKV010000080.1 GCA_016928395.1 Candidatus Fermentibacterota bacterium
AGCTGACGACCATCGAGGAAGGAGGTCAGGTCGCTGCATGAGGTCGGTGGGGTCGCGGAGACTTTCAACTAAGAATGGGCTTGACTCAGAAAACGAGATTCAGAGGAGGTCTGACATGTTCGGCAAGATGGCGGTGTTAATCACCCTTATCCTTGCGCTTGTATCCCCCGCATTGAGCATTGATGCTCCGGGTCAGGTTGAGGGCATCAAGACGAACACGGCGCCGGAGAACAAGGTAGTGGCCAGGACCATTATGGAACTATTCAACCTGGAGAACGTTCTCGAACAAGGCATTGAGACCCTCCCCACTGGGGAGAAGTACCTGGCAGGCGGATCACTCGTGTCCCCAGATGGCACAAAGCTGGCTGTTTCGCTTGGCGATAGAATCGTGATTGTGGATCGCGTGAGGGGCATCGTTCGAGCGAAGGATCTCCACGACATAGCCAAGACTCGTCCCCGCATCGCTCAATGGGATCCAAATGGCGAGTGGATCGTATTCGCGTGCGGAGTAGAGCAAGAAGGAACTAGAAAGGGCTATGTTGGCGCGTATTATTCCTACAACTATGTTGATGACCGGCTCACCCTATTGAAACGATTTGGCGACAATTATGATGGAAGCATACCGGCTCTATCTCCGGATGAGAAACTATTAGCCTATCCTAGAATCGGAATTGTGGATCAGCTGCCAACGATGTGGTTGGTGGACTTGAATACCGGATCGGAGGTACAGGTTTCTGAGGACGGTGGGATGAATCCCCAGTGGTCACATAATGGAGAGCTACTCTGTTACATCAAGGGACCAAGCCATCATATGGAACCATGGATTTATGACCTGCACTCCAGGACCAATCAGAAACTCTATCGAAGAACCAGCTCTCTATTCCCACGGTTCTCTCCGTGCGACCGCTTCTTGTGCTTCGTTCCGGAAACCGGGAGACTCATAATAGCTAGTGTTGATGGGAAGGAAATTAGGGAACTAGATCTAGACATTGAGCTGAAACCCGGCCTCAGTGGTGGGCTATATGAGCCTGCGTGGTCTCCAGATGGTAGGAGAATCGCCATGCGATTTCTCACCTGTACAGCCGAGGGAAATGAGGCGAGTTCCGATATCTACACTGTTAACATCGACGGATCCGACTTGAGGCGCATTACGTTCACTCCGGAAATCAACAAGAAAGCACCTCAATGGATATCTGACGACATGATATCGTTCGTAAACTGATGGCGATACGACGATTCGGATATATATCATTACGCTATCATTGAAGGAGGCACGCGATGTTCTCACGAATTGGAATTGCCATCGCGAGGGAGATAGGTGCCAGGTTTCAGTCCGACCTTCTTCACCCCTTCCCTTCTTTACTCCTTTACTCCTTTGACACGCACGAGTGGCTGCGCCGCGGACCTTGATTATTGATAGGCTCCGCCGTGATTGTCGCGGGTCTTGATCTAATTCCGCGACTTCAGCCTGGTGTCGCGGTGCAGGCACCGCTTGACCTCCATTCCGAGGAGACACGCCATGAAACCGAAGGGATTGTCGCGTCGAGGATTCCTGTCAAAGGCGGGGATGGCAACTGCTGGGGTGCTTATGCGCCCACCCTTCTCCTTCGCAAAGGGCGCGCCCTCCCCCAGGCTCGGCAATCTCCACCCCGGTGTGGTGGGCATTGCCTACAATCCCATTGCCACCAGCGGCACGACCGTCAGTCTTCCCGTAGTGCGCACCATGGTGGACGATGCGCTCATGGCTATCACCGGGGAGACGACGCCGGCTTCAGCCATGGGGCATCTGCTGACCGAGGGCACCGCGGGCAAGAACGTGGCGTTCAAGGTGAACGCCATAAACAGTAGTGTCCCGACCCGTTGGGAGATGGTGCGGGCGATCCTGGAACGGATGCTGGATGCGGGCATCAGCCCCGCCAATGTGGTCATCTTCGACAACAACACCCTCTCCAGCAGCGGCTTCAGCAGCACCAACTTCCCCAACGGCGCCGGCCAGCAGTTCCAGGGCCTGCAGTTCCTGGGCACCGGATCGTGCTCATATCCCGTACCGGGCACGACGTGCACGCTGTCGGATCGCATCGTGAACTGCGACTACCTCGTCAACTGCCCGGTGCTGAAAGACCACTGGGGCCTGAATACCGAAGGAAACTCGGAGTTTCACTTCACCCTTGGTATGAAGAACCACTACGGATCCATCAGCGGCCTGACCCACAACTGGCCGGCCTTTCGCGAGATGCTCGGTCGCATCAGCGCGGATCCCGTGCACGTGCGCCCCAAGACCGTTCTGGTGGCACTGAGCTCCCTCTTGGGCTACTGGGGCATGAACGGCCCCGGGGGTAGCATTCAGAGCTGGCTCACGTTCGGGGGCGGCAACCCCAAACGGGTCATTCTGTCAACAGACCCCATCTCCGTTGATCATGTCGGCATCGAGATGATCAACCATGAGCGGCTTCTGCAAGGCGTCACCCAGAAGACCGACAACTACGTCGGCTACGCTGCGACGACGTTCGGTCTCGGAGTCTACGACTTCGCGGCCATGACATGTCATCAGTGGATGGGTGTTCCTTTCACGCTCTCCGTGGCGCCCCAGGGGCCTGCCTGGCGTCTCACCTGGGACGGCATGAATGGCGCGTACGGCTACCGCGTCTACCGTTCGACCACTGCCTACGGCGGCTGGAGCCTCTTGATCGACATCCCAACGGCGTCTACGGTGACATGGGATGAGACGGTCGCGCCGCCCGAGTCGGGTCACTTCTACCGCGTGGAGGCCTACAACACCTTCGGCACCGCAGAGACGAACGCCGTCGGCATTTTTCCGTTCACGACATAGTACTCGGGTCTACACGCGGGACCACGCACCAAGACTGACGCTGCAGGGCAAGGCTCACTCGAGTTCGTGCAGGCACCACCGTGTAGCTCTCTGCATCAGGTCCCACTCCGACCCGCGGTCGTCGAAGTGATCGAAGTAGGAGACGCCATCCCGGTCGCTATCCTCCTCCCATTCCGGATGGGGTCCGGTGAGCACCACGCGGCCGTGCCCGTAGGACGAAGCAACGATAGCGGCGTGTCCTGTGATGTCGTAGGTCGCCACCACTGCGGCATCACCGGTATCGGGAATGAAGTAGGGCCCATTGTAGAAGAGAATCCACGCGGTATCCGGCAGACTTGCGGAGATTGGGTGTGAACGCGACAGGGTGACCTTGCACATGCCGATCTCGGGATACTCGAAGATATCGGGGATCGGGCCTGCCGCCAGGCCCTGGAATACTCCCATCAGCCCATCCGAAGAGGAGGCGCCGTCCCAGAGATTCCTGGATGCGCCGAATAGCCCCCCAGCGCATGTGCCGATGTATGCGCAGCCCGCGCGGATTCGATCTCGTATCCGGTCTCTGCCACTGTCACGGATGTCGCGTCTGTAGGGCCCTGACGAGCCTCCCGGAAAGTAGAACACGTCGATGTGATCGATCACGCCGTCGTTGACGGTGGCGGCATCGATGCGCGTCACCTGATACCCCATCCACTCAAACATCCGCCTCGCCGCCTCGACGCAGGCCTGTGCGGCACCCGCATCCGCGTACACGCCGACGATGACGACCCCGTCACCGGTCGGGTCCAGCGGCGCGGCGGAGTCATGCGTGCACATGCAGAGACTCACCACGAACACCAGAGCGGTCCTCGAAGCAGCCATACGCCGGCACCTTCCTCTCCGATATCCGTCCCCTTGCATCGGGAGTTAAGTGCAAGAACCGCACCGAAGACACGACAGAACGGCGAACACCGCCAGAGGCCCCTGCCCGGGCATTCTGATTCGTGGGCGGACACCGCCTGCCCACTACCGGGCAATGAGGTCTCTCCCAGGGCGTATGAGCTGCCATGGAAGAACCCGTCTCTTGCGCCCATGCGGCGCCCACGGACTATTCTAATGTTAGAATAGTCCGGCAAAGACCTCTCAGGCAGCCTCGGGCTCGCAGTCTCCAGGATTGCGGGTTCAGTGAGGCCTCCCAGTGCGAAGGCACTGGGGCCTTTCGCGATTGAGAGTACACCGAGTTGGGGCCCCGGGCCTGCCCGGACGATACATGGTGTAGCGTCCACCACTCTCCCCGTCATTGCCCGACTCGTTCGGGCAATCCAGGCAGGAGCATCTGGCCCAAGCTCTGGATCACCCGGTCACGCCGGGTGATGACATTCGTGCTCCTCATTCCTCCGGCTCGATCTCATGCTCTGCGTGGGAACCTCTGCTCCCCTTTGAAGTTACAGCGTAGGGTTTAGGGTTCGGTCGGGCCTCTGCCGACTCTCCTCATTCTATTGCCGACTGGTTCGGGGTCGGTATCGCTATCGGTATCGTTGTCGTAATCGCACTCGAGATCGGCCAGCCGGGAATCCAAGCTCGAGCGCGAGCTCTGCATGTTCTCTCCCACGAGGCAAGACCCCTTCACGGCGAAAACGCTCGCCGCTAGGGAAGCTCCAACTCGAACCGCGAGGCGCCGACCCGCGAACTCATTACGCTGCGAACACCGTTCTCCATGATCGTCACCACCTGATAGCATACAGTCTCCAGAGCGCCGAGCCCGCCAAGGTCGGTCCAGTTCGGGGCGGTTGTGAACCCGATGGCATCGTCGAGGTGGAGATCGAAACCACAGGGATCCGTGCGTCTGAACACCTCGTAGGATGCGCCGCCAACCATCGAAAACCACGAGAGCACGGCATCGTCCCCGACCGCCGAGATAGTGAGCGGATCAGGCCGCGGTACTCCCGTGGTCTGGATATCCGACGAGGTGCAGTGGAGTGCGCCTCCATAGTTGATGATGGCGGTGCATGTGATCGGCACTATCTCGTGATTGGGCAGAGCCTCCTGGAACACGGCGACGGCCTGGGCGTCATACTCGTGATTGTAGACTGGTACGAGATACTTCCCGTTGCACTGGATACCATTGGTGTAGGTTCGGTATACGCTTCGGGTCCCACCCTTGGGCGGCTCGACCCCCGGGGGAAGGTGGAGCAAAGACGGGTCTTGGATGGCCTCCGGGGGCAGGGCCATGCTGGTCACAGGCGGCGTCGATACTCGAAAGACCTCGAATCCTCGGGCCTCGAACTCCGCGGCGGCCAAATCCATATTCGTGTTGTGGGTAGGGTTTGCATATTCGCTGATGACGACCTTGGATGGGGCCACGAATCGGGCATACATGTCAATGTGGCCGCACGGTTCTCCCACCAAAGGGGGCACGATGTGCAGAGGAAGATCGAAGTACTGCCTGACCGTCTGTTGCCATGTGGCGGGGTTGTTCACATAGGCCCCTGATACCGCGACTTCCGAGGCGCCGTCAGTCATGTAGTTGCCTCCCTGCATGCTGATGGGCGCGTGGTAGTGCTGCAGACCCAACTGATCCGCAATGTACTGCGGAAACTCCTGGTGATAGCCGCCCTCGACGACAACCCTCACACCGTTCTCCCTGTAGGTGAATTCCGGACCGTAGTCGCGAACCCACACGCTCATCATGGTGCTCGTCGCGCAAAACTCCACGTTGGTGAGGGAGATCCCCAGCGATGTCAGGAAGTTCTGGATGGGAGCGATCGCACTCTGGTAGCGGACCACCACGCCCGCTACCGCGACGTCCCTGATCGCCTCCACGGCTCTCGCCCACATGGTGTCTGCTTGAGGCCCATACGAGCCCAGGCTGTACCAGCCGATGAGCACCTCCGACTGCGGTTCGAACTCCCCCGGCGGACGCATTTCATACGGTGGCTGGGCCATGACACGCGGTGACAGAACCGCGATGAAGAGTACCGTCAGAAAGAGCAGCGTGTACCGTCGCATCACGGGGGCCTCCTTGCTGAATCTTCTCCGCGGGATCACGAACCGTCCGACCCGTGACCCCGTATCATGACAGTTCGACGCGTGAGCGTCACCGCAGTCATCGCACAGCCCTGTTCACTCCCCAAAGCAGGCCACGCCAAGGATCATCGCGATGCGGCATCGTTCCCCGCGGAAGTGCCGCCTCTGGTCGCTTCTTGGTTGGGCCTAGACCACCCGTCCAACTCGCCGAGAATGGTCTGGATAGCGTCACGATCGTCTGCCTCCGGCGCTGTCTCCAGGTAGCGCCGGAAGTGGCGTACTGCCGTGGCGTCACGATCTCCCTCTTCGTAGCAGAGGTAGCCTAAAGCCAGATGTGTCATCGCATTGTCTTCGTCCATCCACAAGGCGGCCTCAAGGCTTTTGCGCGCGGCGCCCTCGTCCCCTTGTGCGCGCTGGATGCCGGCCAGCGCGTGAAGCACGGGGATGGAGGGAGCGGCTTCAATGATATCCTGCAGATAGACACGAATGTCCTCTTGGATGTCATCCTCCTGCCCCCCTATCAGAGGAACAAAGCAGTCAAACGCCTCCTCGTAACACTTCTCGTCCATCAGAAGTGCGCCCCGGTTGAACAGCGCTACATGATCATCCGGCGCCAGCGTGAGAATCTCTCCATATGCGGTCAGTTCCCCGGCCACATCGCCTCGCTCCGCGTGGCGCTCCGCGTCTGCGTGAAGCCGGGCGATCACTTCGGCAAAGCCTTCAATGACTGCGCGGGCCCGGCCTTCGTCTGATCGTGGCACCATGATGGTATACTGCGGCGCCTCGATGCAGAGCCCGCGGCACCGCGAACGACTCGGATTCGGCACCGCACGGGCGTCGATGCCTGTGTCGTGCATCACTTCCATTGCCCGACGGGCAAAGCCCATGGTGCAGGAAGACTCGATCACGACCCATTGGGACAACGGCACGTCTCGAGCGAGACCGTGACGCCAGTCCTCCAACCGGACGAAGCGCATCGCTACGGCGCGCATCGTCTCATTCAGAGGGCAGATCCATGAGCCGGAGTAGTCGCCTCCTGATGAGTGGTGCGCCACCCACTCGTCGCGAAGCCGCTGGAACACGAGCAACTCGTCGATGCAGTTCTCGACACCCACCATCGTCCCTTCGGGAAGGTCTTCGGGGAGCGCCTCCTCCAGGGAGTCCAGACCGGCCTCCTGAATGCTCCCGTCGGGCAAGAAGAGCCGGGCGCGATCCCTGAGATTCGTGACCTCAAGCCATCGCCCGGAGAGCTCGATGTGCGCCGCGGCATGGAAGGCCGGCTCATACTCGGATGAATCCACGGTGGTGGCCCGCAACAGGTCCCTTGTTGACATGGCGCGGCACCGTTCAACGATATGATCCTGCTCCATCGCGTGCTCCATCAAGAGAGAAGGGCGCTTCCGTACGATGATCAGCGGGAAGACGGCCACAAGAAGCCCGCCGGCCACCGGATCTGCAACAATCCGGTGGTTTTCCCCGGCGCTAGGTTCCCCGCAACGGAGACCCCGATCCCGGGAATGGGTCGCGCGCTTTGGGGTATCTCTTGACGTGCGTCGCAGTGGCACTTCCTTTGATGGAGGCGCTGGTCATTGCCGGAATCTTTCGGGTTCCGTACCGGAATCAGGTTCACACACGGAAGGAGATCAGGCCCATGGCATCCACGGTGCGAGGAGAGCGGCTATTCGTTGGGCTGGCTGACCGACGGGCAACGCGGCAGGGCTCTCGCGCTCGATTTCGTTCGCCGGCTTGGCCGCGAGGCACATTACCTCGTCGGCGGCCTCGGCGCCGTGGCCCCCGGAGCCCGCGTCTCTGGTCACCATGGGCGCTGGGAACCATCGCTCTGGTGATAGGTGTTGCAGCCGGAGTGCCGGTGCGGGCCGAAGTTGGGACCACGGCCACGTTTCTTATCCTTCCCCAAGGGGCCAGGGCATGCGGCATGGGCCAGGCCTTTGTTGCCGTTGCGGACGACGCCACCGGCCCCCACTACAATCCGGCAGGCCCTGCTCTACGCCCCTGGCAGGAGTCCTGTCTGCCATGGCCGGTTGAGGCGCACCTGTCCCACTCGCCGTGGATGCCGGTGTTTGATCTCGACGACCTGTATCTTCGGTATTCAAGCGTGACGCAGAACATACCCCGCGTGGGAACCTTGGTGGTCGGCAGCACCTATCTGCATGTCGGCGAGGTGATGGGAACCGATGAGAACAACAATGAGACCGGGGCTTTTGCCATCGCCGATATGGCTATCAGCTTCAACTACAGCGCACGGCTCACCCCCAGCGTCAGCGTCGGCGCAACTTTCAAAGACATTGCCAGCCAATTGTCTTCCGGGTGTGCAACCACGGCCTCGGCGTGGGATTTCGGTGTGCTCTACCGGCCCCTCAGTCACACGAATACAGGGAATTCCATCTCGTTCCACGGCCCGAGTTTCGGGCTCGGCCTTGCGAACTGCGGGCGGGACATGCGCTACGGAATCGGCACGGGGGATTTGCTTCCCCGGCTTCTCAGAATCGGACTGGCTCAGGAAATCCTGTATGCACGGTGCGCGCGGCTCTTAGTGTCCACTGAGGTCAACAAGATCATGGTGAATCACAACGAGGGAACCCTTGCGGAGGAACTGCGCGAGAGCAAGCGATGCATCGGCGCGGAGCTGGCTCTTGTGGCGCCTCTGGGGCGAATCCTCGGCCTGCCGGCACATCGTGTGGTTCTCTCATCCGCCTTCCGCGGCGGCTACTACCATGATCGGGAGGCCAGCAATGTGCCCCGAGGCCGCACGGCCGGGCTCGGCGTCGGGCTCTCCGTGACGTACCGGCAGGGGTTGGCGCCTCTACACACGCAGGTCGACTATGCCACCATCGAGCCGCCAGAGGACCTGGGCGTCACCCACACCAGAGTATATTCCTTCTCGATGGCGCTGTAGCGGGATGGCCCGGCGCAGCGGCGCTGAGGGAGTGCCTCCAGTGTGGGATCCGCTCCCGCCATCACACGCAACCGCCCCTGGGCGATTGCGGGCTTGACCCCAGCGTGCAGCCGGCGCGGAAGTCCGAAACCCCGCGCTCGAAGTCATAGACGAAGGGATGCCTCCCGCCAAGGCGTTGATTGGCTGAGAGATCCGGCGGCCTGAGACGGTCGCTTCCTAACCCGGATATTTCATGAGGGGTTGGGATCGGGGGTAAAAGAGGGGTGGAGCCTGGCCAGACGAGACCGAGCCGCGATCGCCT
>JAFGKV010000081.1 GCA_016928395.1 Candidatus Fermentibacterota bacterium
GCCTACGTGCCCGGGGCGCACCGCTACTTCACGATCAGAGACCCGAAGGAACGCGAGATCGCCGTGGCGCCGTTTCGGGACCGCGTGGTTCACCACGCCGTGGTGGCGACCATCGAACCGTGGTTCGAGCGGGCCTTCATCAGCGATTCGTACGCATGCCGGAAGGGCAAGGGCGTGCACGCGGCGATACGGCGCGCGCAGGTGTTCCTCCGGCGGCATCGCTGGTATGTGAAGACGGATGTCGAGAAGTACTTCGAGCGTGTCGATCATGAGGCGCTTCTGGGTATCCTGCGGCGGAAGCTCAAGGATCGTCGGATTCTCGGGCTGCTGGAGACCATCATTCGGAACACGCGGGAGCCCGGCCGCGGGCTTCCCATCGGCAACCTGACGAGCCAGTTTCTCGCCAATGTCTACCTTGACCCGCTGGATCACTTCATCAAGGAACGACTTCGGATCCGCGCCTATGTCCGCTACATGGACGACCTCGTCGTCTTCGACGACGATCCCGCCCGCCTCGAAAGCCTGGTGAGGGAGATCGAGGGGTTTCTCCACGGCGAACTCCGGCTTTCCTTGAAGCCCGGCTCGACATGGCGGAACACGCGCGCACACGGGCTGAGCTTCCTGGGAGTGAGGGTCTTTCCCGGCCTGCTGCGGGTTCGCGGCGAGAACCGGCGGCGGTGTCTTCGCAGGATGCGGAATGTGGTTGGAGCATGGCGAACGGGAGATCTGAGCGAGGAAGCAATGGAGCAGAGCCTCTGCAGCTCGGCGGGTCATCTGCGGTATTTCGATCGGCGGGCTGTGGTGGCATGAGCGCCGCGTGCGGCCGTTGCGATGAAGTCGTACTGATCGGTCCAGGGGCATTCCTGGAGGGACGGGTCGAACCGGGTGAAACGCGGCGGCAGCTGGAACAACAACGCGCAGAACTGCCGCTCCGCGAACCGCAACAACAACTCGCCCGGCAACAGCAACAACAACATCGGCTTCCGTCTCGTTCGCGAGCACGGGCATCAGCAGAGCCGCGGCCTTCACGGAGGCCGCGGGAGTCCGGCGCCCGTTCAGCCTCCGGTACCGGCGCCGGGGTCTCCCGGTCGAACAGGATCGTCTCCCCTGCTTCGGTAGGCCGCTGGGTCGAAGGCGCGGGGGAGGCGGGGCGTGCCCCCAGGTCGGAGTCGTCGGCGGGGGCCTTCGGCTTCCCCCTCTGCTAAGGGGGACCGAGGGGTCGTTGACCCTGAGCGGAGTCGAGGGGAATTTCGAAAATGGATCCCCGCTGCATTGGGGAAAGGGATGTAGGTTGGGCGAGCGAATGCGTACCCCAGCAGGGGGTCTGACTGCTGTGAGCTGCGAACTGTGAACTGCGAGCGAAGCGAGCCGAAATCCCTGCCGGCCTCCCACATTGGGATGGAAGACTGGAAGGCTGGAATGATGGATGGGTGGGAGACGAGGGGTTGTGCCTGCGGTGGATTGTAGGAGCGTCGTAAGGCGCGAAGGGGTGGGGCTTCTGGTTCCGATGCTCCGCGTCGGAACCAGAGTGCCCCGCTCTGCGGTGGCGAGGGGCGCGGAGCGCCAGCCGATGCGCTCCCACGGGGACCATGGGAGCGAGGAACAATGGGGAATGCGGTGCACAGACGCTGTAGGAGCGCCGAAAGGCGCGGTGCGCGGTATGCTCGCGGCTTACGCCGCTCCTACAATGGGGGAATGCCCCATGAGGGCTTGTCAGGGGGTGGGGGAGAGGAGAGATTGAGGGGAGCGATCTGACAGAGAAGAATAGCAGATAGCCGAGGGTCGGAGCGGCCAGGACCAGTGGGAGGCATCATGGGAACAAGAGGGAGGAAGGGATCGAAAGCTAAGGGCGAGGTTCTGGATTATCGGTTTGAGAATGTCACGAGGGTGAACATACCGCCCGCGGGGTTGGCGGCGAGGGGGACGATCGTCAGAGAGAAGAAGCTAGCCTAGCCCACAATCCGCATCTGTCACCGACGCTGCGGTTTGACGTTACGGGCAGGGCCGACAAGATTGCCGAGTTGGTCGAGGCGGCAGGCGAGCGACGGCTCGAGCCCGACGAGCTGAAGATCCTCCAGGAAGCCCTCCGCAATCACGAGCCATGGTTGGAATGGTCTGGGAAGCGGGAACAGCAGTGGTGCGTAGCTGATCCGGTTGCGCTTCACATCCACGAGCGCGTTTCAACGCAAGCGATTCTGAGAGTTGCGAAGCGGGAGGACGTGCAGCGCGACCTGTTCGCCGATCCCGAGATGGAGTATCGCCAGGCGGTTCAGTTCTACAAGTGGCCGATGGACTGGACGAACCGAATGATCCTGGGCGACTCGCTGGCTGTGATGGCATCCCTCGCCCGGCGCGAGGGACTGGCCGGCAAGGTCCAGATGATCTACATGGACCCGCCCTACGGCATCAAGTACGCCAGCAACTTCCAGCCCGAAGTCGGCCGCCGCGACGTGAAGGACAAGGACGAAGACCTCACCCGCGAACCAGAGATGGTCAAGGCCTACCGCGACACCTGGACGCTTGGCGTCCACTCCTACCTGTCCTACCTCCGGGATCGGCTGTTGCTATGCAAGGAACTCCTGGCGGACACGGGAAGCATCTTCGTGCAGATCAGCGACGAGAACTTTCATAGAGTGCGGGTTCTCATGGATGAAGTGTTCCGGGCGGAGAACTTCATATCGGTCATTGGCTTTCGGAAGACGAGTAATCTGACTGCTGAGTTTCTGCCGACCTCATGCGACTTCCTGTTGTGGTATTCCAGAGACCGAGCCAAGGCTAAGTACCGCCAGCTATTCGTAGAGAAGAGCTTCTCCAACGTATCGACGGACAGTTATGGCTGTTTCGAGACTTCTGAGGGCTTCTGGCGAAGGCTCTCTGGCCCCGAGAAGGAAGCGCCGAGCCTCTTGGCTGGGCGGAACCGCCTGTTCGGGTTGGGCGATCTCACATCATCTCACTACTACGCCAGCCCTTCCTTCGAGTACGAAGGCAGGGAGTTCACTCCGAAGAGTCGCTATTGGTCGACGTCAGCTGGTGGCCTGGCGAGGGTCAGTGGAGCTGGCCGCATTGCCGCAGTGGGGGACACTCTGAGGTACAAGCGCTTCTTTGATGACTTCCCAGTGATGGTTCTCAATAGCCAATGGGATGACACTGGGACCGGCACTCAGACGGAGGAGCGGGGATACGTAGTCCAGACCGCCACGAAGGTAGTAGCTCGTTGTCTTCTGATGACCACGGACCCCGGTGATCTCGTCCTCGACCCAACCTGCGGATCGGGCACGACAGCGTACGTTGCGGAGAACTGGGGGAGGCGGTGGATCACGATTGATTGCAGTAGGGTGGCGTTGGCGATTGCGAGGCAGCGGCTACTGACGGCGAAGTATGACTACTATCAGCTCAGGCCGACGAGCGCGGAGGACGTGCAGCGGAATCCCGGAGGTCCGTGGCTGAGCGATCCGGAGGGGAAGATCCAGGGGACGTGCACGTTCGACTGCAAGACCGTGCCGCACGTCACGCTCAAGAGCATCGCCCAGAACCAGGCGCTTGATCCGATCTTCGAGAAGTGGGAGCCGGTGTTGAGCAAGCGTCTGGTGGCATTGAACGATGCACTGGCAGAGACGGTCACCGATGAGATACGGCAACGGCTGAAGATGAAGATCATCGAGAAGGAGAAGCGGGAGGGGAAGAAGGCGGTGACGGATGCGGACCGGAGGAGGTGGGTGCTGCCGGAGGTAGACGCGGCGTCTCGCCGCGTTTTGGGAAGCGGCGGGGACGCCGCTTCTACTGCGATTGAGATAGCGGGTGAGGCGAGTGGTTGGCGGGAGTGGGAGGTGCCGTTCGACACGGATCCGGATTGGCCAAGGGAGCTGCAGGAGGCGCTGACTGAGTACCGGAAGGCGTGGCGGGGGAAGATGGACGAGGTCAACGCCTGCATCGCGGCACGGGCCGATCAGGAAGAGTTGGTCGACCAGCCGTCTGTGGACCGGAGCAAGGTGCGCGTCTCGGGGCCGTTCACGGTCGAAGGTGTGATACCCGAGGAGGAGAGCATCGAGGAGGATCAAAGCCCTCACCCCCACCCTCTCCCAGAAGGAGAGGGGGATGTCTTTGTCGGTGCGCGCCCTCACCCCGACCCTCTCCCAGAAGGAGAGGGAGTGACACCCATCGGTGGGGCGCCGGAGGAGCTGGAGACGTTCGAGGGCTCGGAGCTCGATGCGTCAGCAGCCGAGGGCCGCGAAGAATCGCTGAGGTCTGTCCGGACGGATGCGCGGAATGCCGATGCGTACCTTGACCGGATGATTCGGCTTCTGCGTGAGGACGGGGTGCGGTTCCCGGACAACAAGGTCGTCAAGTTCGGCACGCTGGAAGCGCTGGCCGATGGATCGATCCTGCATGCCGTGGGAACATGGGGAGAAGGCGCCGAAGAGCGGCGCGCGGCGGTGATGTTCGGGCCGCAGTACGGCGCGCTGGTGACCACTATGGTCGAGGATGGGATTCGGACTGCCAGCCGGCGAGGGTACGACGATCTCGTGTTCGCGGCGTTCAGCTTCGACAGTGCGGCGCAGGCAACGATTCAGGATGATCCCGATCCCCGCGTCCGCATCCACATGGCCCAGATCAGGCCGGATGTGACGATGGGAGATCTGCTCAAGACGACCGTGTCCAGCCAGATCTTCACCGTGTCCGGCATGCCGCGCACTGAGATCAAACCCGCGGATGACGGGCAGTTCGTGGTCGAGATGCAAGGCGTAGACATCTACGATCCGGTAACGAACACCGTGCGGTCCACAGGCGCGGAGAAGGTCGCCGCCTGGTTCCTGGACACCGACTACGATGGCCGCTGCTTCTGCATCACGCAGGCGTTCTTCCCGGACAGGTCCTCATGGGACAAGCTGAGTCGGGCGCTGAAGGGCACGCTGGACCCCGAGGCGTTCGACAAGCTCTCGGGCACGGTGTCGCTCCCGTTCCCGGCGGGGCAGCACCGACGCGTGGCGGTGAAGGTCATCGATCCCCGCGGCAACGAAGTCGTCCGCATCCATCGGCTGGGGGCAATCGACTATCGAGAGGTGGAGTCATGAACGAATACGTGGTTGTCAATCCCGAGGTGTGCGCAGGCAAGCCCGTGCTCCGGGGCACGCGGATCATGGTCAGGAACATCCTCGGCATGGTCGCGGGCGGCTACACGGTCGACCGCATCCTTGAGGCATATCCCGAGCTGACCAAAGCCATGGTCCAGGCTGCCCTCGAGTACGCCGCGACAGTCGTCGACGAGGAGCAGGTTGTCGCCTGTGCCTGAAGGTGGCCTGCGAATGCTCGCATCAGAACTGCCCGAGATCGGTCATCCTGTGAATCGAGCAGGGGGAGACTAGCCATGCAGCACGAACCTGTGCTCGTTCAGCCAGTCGAGAGCCCGGTCATCTGCAAACCATACTACGAGCCGACGTGCTACTGGGACTATGACAGGGAAACCGGGCAGGCTGCCATGAAGTCAGGACGACGGCCCGCGGCATACTGGTACAAGCTTCCTGAGGCGGACCTGCGACGTGGGCAGTTGACCTTCGAATTGGAGGAGGAACGTCGTGATCTGATCTACGTGAACAAGATCAGAGCCGACGTGAAGCGGTGGCGGGAGTCAAAGTGGGAAGGCGCCTCGAACGTGACCAAGGATCTGCTCCGCCACTGGACGCGGAAGGGCCGGGCCAGGCGGCTCTTCTTCTGCCAGATTGAGGCCGCGGAGACCCTCATCTTCCTCAACGAGATCAGAGGACTGCGGCGGGATGGGAGCCGTGGCAAGCCCCGCTGGGCCCCGTCGTTCAATGACGAGGACTTCCAGGCGCTCTTCGACCAGCCGTTCGACGCCGAGTATCCGCCGATCCCGCGCATGGGCTGCAAGATGGCCACGGGGAGCGGCAAGACCGTGGTCATGGCGATGCTCATCGCCTGGGCCTTCTGCAACCGGGGGCGAGTGCCGAGCGACGAGCGTTTCCCTCGCGCCGTGCTGGTCTGCTGCCCCAACCTGACGATCAAGGAACGGCTGCAGGTGCTGCGGACCGATACATCCGGCGAGGACTACTTCACGCAGTTCGACATCGTGCCGAGCACCTACCGGGACCTCCTGCGTGCGGGCAAGGTCATGGTCACGAACTGGCATTTCTTTGCGCCCGAGTCGGAGCACTGCGAGGGCGGGAAGAGTTACGGCGTGGTGCGCAAGGGCGAGGAGACAGACGAGGCATTCGCCCGGAATCGCCTCGGGGAACTCTACGACCTTGGCCCGCTGATGGTGCTCAACGACGAGGGGCATCATGCCTATCGCCCCGCGCCGCTTCCCGACCTGGAGGGCGAGGGCGCCGACGCGGAGGCGCGGAAGCAGCGGGAGGAAGCCACGATCTGGGTGCAGGGGCTCGACCGCATCAACAATGCCTGCGGCATCAAGACCTGCGTGGACTTGTCGGCCACGCCGTTCTACATCAAGGGCAGCGGGTATCCAGAGGGAGAGCCGTTCCCCTGGATCGTGAGCGACTTCGGGCTCGTGGATGCCATCGAGAGCGGCATCACGAAGATCCCCAGGCTCCCGGTCAGCGACACGACGGGCCGCCCCGATCCCAAGTACTTCAGACTCTGGAAGAACATCACGGAGAACCTGGCGCCGGCGCAGCGGCTGTCGAATGGCCGCCCCAGGCCGGACGTCGTGTGGCAACGGGCCGAGGACGCGCTGGTGCAGCTTGCGGGTGAGTACAAGAAGGCCTTCGAGGCGATCCAGGCCGCAAGCGACACCGCACTCAAGGCGCCGCCGGTCATGATCGTCGTGTGTGACAACACAGGCATCGCCCAGGTCTTCTTCGAGAGTATCTCGGGGCAGCAGGAAGTTGAGGACATCGCCGCCGAGGAGGATGCCGAGGATGATGAAGGGCAAAGCGGCAAAGCGCCTCGTCAGAAGGCCAAGCGGCGCGTCACGTACGGCAGAGGCAAGGTCTTCCCGGAGCTGTTTCAGAACGAGAACGGCCGTCTTTTCACCATCCGGATCGACAGCAAGCAGCTTGAGAAGGTCGAGAGCGAGG
Source organism: Candidatus Fermentibacterota bacterium (assembly GCA_016928395.1). Lineage (GTDB taxonomy): Bacteria > JAFGKV01 > JAFGKV01 > JAFGKV01 > JAFGKV01 > JAFGKV01. The sequence continues at coordinate 7,053 of JAFGKV010000081.1, forward strand.
ACCCGAATGCGTCGAAAGACCAAGCGGCCCAGGAGCTCCGCGGAATCGTGAATACCGTCGGTAAGCCGGGGAAGTCCGGGCAGGATGTTCGCTGCGTCGTGTCGGTGGCCATGCTCACTGAGGGGTGGGATGCCAACAATGTCACCCACATCCTGGGGCTGCGCGCATTCACCAGCCAGCTCCTCTGCGAACAGGTCGTGGGGCGCGGCCTTCGACGGATGAACTACACGCCGGATCCGGTGACTGAACTGCTGCCCGAGGAGTTCGTCGACGTGTATGGCATCCCGTTCTCGGTCATCCCGTACAAGGGGAAGACTACGCGCACTCCGGTCGACCGGCCGGTAAACCACGTGAAGGCACTGCCTGAGCGGGCGGGATACGAGATTCGTTTCCCCAACGTCGAAGGGTATGTCTACTCGCTGCAGAAGATGCGGGTCCGGGCGGATGTGGGCCGGATGGAACCGATGAGGATCGAACCAGAAGTCAAGCCGACGGCGACCTTCCTGCGCATCTCGGCCGGGTATGGCGAAGGGTATGCGGCCATGAGCGGGATCGGCGATTTCGTCGAGCACAACCGCGAGGAGTACTACGCGCACCACCATCTGCAGGAGATCGAGTTCGAGGTGGCGCGGTTGATCGTGGCGGATTTGGTAGGGGAGGGACCACATGCGCCGGTACGGGGCAGCGCACGGCTGCGCGGCGTGGCACGTCACCATCTCTTCCCGCAGGTGCTTCGGATCGTGAAGCGATTCGTGCGGGACAAGGTCGATTTCCGCGGCGTGAACCCCTGCGAGTTGGGGTTGGCGGAGTATGTCCAGCGGATGCGGGAGCGCTTGCGGGACGCGATTGAGCCGGATACCGGCATGGGGGAGGCACCGCTGTTGCCGATCTTGAACCCCTACAAGCCGGTCGGCACCACGGCGGACGTGGATTTCACCACGACGCGCAATGTGCACTCGGCGCAGCGTTCGCACGTCAACGCCATCGTGCTCGACAGCCAGTGGGAGCAGTGCGCCGCGTTCTACCTGGAGCGGCAGGCGAACTTGGTGGCGACATACGTTCGGAACGAGCGGCCGTTCCTGCTCATACCCTACGAGTTCGAGGGGGTTCAGCATCACTACGAGCCGGACTACCTGGTGCGGTTGATTGATGGAAACATGGTGATCCTGGAGATCAAGGGCGAGGAATCGGAGCAGGACCGCGCCAAGCACGAGGCGGCGCGGAGATGGATCTCCGCAATCAACAACTGGGGCCGGTTGAGCCGCTGGGAGTTCGCAGTATGCCGCGACCCGCAGCGGATAACGGAGGTTCTGCGGGGGCTTGCGAGGGCGTAGGGGGCAGGGGAAGGGTGGAGCGAGGGCGTTGCCGGGAGAAAGAGGGACTATTCTAAGGTGAGAATAGTGGTGCGAGTGCGGGTGAAACGAACTTTGTTTTTTGAAGTTCACGGTCGAGGGGTTTGGCAGGGGGCTTGGCGCGGGAGTGGATGGCTCGCACGCGGCGCGTGATCCCGCGCCCTCGGATGCGGGATAGACCGCGATGGGATGTAGGTTGGATTGGCGCGGGCGTAACCCCCGTCCTGTAGGAGCGCTGTGAAGCGCGAACATTGCCGCCCTGGGGTCGCGGTTTACACCGCTCCAACGGCCGCTTCGCGGCAAACAGGTAGTACGGAGCAGGAGATCCGAGACGAGGAGTTGGGCCTCAGGCCGATTGTAGGAGCGTCGTAAGGCGCGAA
>JAFGKV010000082.1 GCA_016928395.1 Candidatus Fermentibacterota bacterium
ATCTGTAGCGTGACACAGGGAGGTGCAACGATGAGACGGCATGCGCTGGTATGGGCAATGTTGGTTGCGGTGGTCGCGACGGCGTCTTCTGATGCCGAGAGCGACTATTGGAAGAAGTGGCGGTCCGAACACGGAAGCGAGATGTTCGGCGGCCCCTGGCACTTCACGGACTACGTGAAGCTGGACCCGGTGGGACCTGCCGTGGTTGGGCAGCCGGTGACGGTGCGGACCAGGGCGTGGTTTCCGTCCGCGGACCTGCCGCCGTCGGTGCGAATCCGGCTCCCGAGCAATTGGGTTCCCCCTGTTCCCCCTGCCCGTGTGAAGGCGCGGGTGTTCTGGAATGCGAGCGGCGATACCGAGCTGTTGAGCGATTCGGTGGTGGAGACCTACATCGGTCCCAAGGACACGCTGGATGTGACCGCGGTGTTCCGGAGCAAGACTGGAAGGTGTCTCAACGGGGGCGTACAGGTCTACCTGTACTACGTGGTGGGCGGGGTGCCGGTGAGGGATCCCCGGATGTTCGAGTCGGCGCCAAAGGACTACTGGTGGTATGCAGGGGGGGGGGTGATCTACCTCGGGCCCAATCCCCTGAATCCTGCGGAGCTCCTTGACCGCGATCAACTCGACCTGATCCGCCGCGACATGGCCCGGGCATTCGAGGCTCGACTTGCAGGCGCCCGTGCCGGCACGGTGGCGGCATCCGAGGAGGCCCGGGCGGTCATCGATAGCCTGCTGCCCACGGTGGACGAGCCGACGCGGCGGCAGTTGGGCGTAGTATGCGACTACCTGGGAGGGAAGACCAAGACTGCCCCTCGTGATGCGGCGCTGTTCGTGGGGAAGCAGATCTCGGTATGGGCGAGAGGAAAGGAGTATGCGTGGATGGGGGGGAGTGAGCAGGCGGTCGCGGAGTGGGCGGTGGGTGCAGCGGAGCGAGGGATGCTGGACGACATGTACGGAAGCACAGTGAAGAGACCAGCAGACCTAGGGAGGGATCCGAACGCGCCCGCGTGGGAGATGTATCAGGCGGTGCGGGATGCACGCGACACGAAGATCACATGGGAGGAGGCCCGGGAACGGGTGACTCATTGATCGCGGCATACCCGGAGCATGGGGAGGCGCAGAAGCTGGGGCCATTCATCAGGGACAAACAGTTGCCTGAGTGGCGCAGGAGGTTTGAGAAGACGTGGTGGCAGAAGCTGCTGGACGGGGCATTGAAGGGGGATGGATCGGGCGAGGTGGAGGGAACGCCCGAGGAGGAGCGGTACACATGGTTCTTCCAAGGCTACTGGAAGTATCGTGACCATGCGGTGACGCGGTACGACGGGCTGGCGCCCGAGACGACCGATGAGCTTGTGCGGCGGGGATGGGCGTACATCCAGTTCATCAGCGGGGGTGATGTGGTGCTGCGCGGCCCTTTTGTGTTGGGGGAGGATGGGTACTTCCAGTTCGGGCCTGAGGACTTCTCGGAAAACCAGCTTGCGGTGATTCCGTTCGTGGTGCTCTACGGGCAGTTTCCGACGTATCAGTGGCCGCAGCTCTATGTCATGGAAACCGACTCGTCCCCAGCGTACAAGGTCTACAGCCCCTCTCAGACCGTGTACCCTGGGAACGCGAATCTCGGGTCGTGCTTTCCAGATCCGGCCCATCCAGTACGCGACGAGGTCTTGAACATCTTCGACCGTTTGGTGGAGGCATGGCAGAGGATACCGGCGGCGCTGCCGCCTCAGAACGTCAGGCTCTGGGCGATCTGGAAGGCGGGAGACACCCTGAGTACCGGCTATCAGCCGCTCACCCGCCGGATCCGCCTCAACGGTGCAGGGGAGAGTTCGGCCGAATGGAGCGATGACACGATCTTCCATGAGTTCGGCCATTTCGTGTTCGACACGTATGGAACAGACGTGACGTCCGGAGGCGGGCACGCGTGGTGGCAATCGTATCCCCAGAACCCCGCACTGGCTTTGAGCGAGGGGTGGGCCCATTTCTACCAGGGTTTCGTCAACCACGAGATCGGTGTGCCGGCATGGCATGAGGGGTACCATCTCCGGCCGCTGGGTGGACTGGGCGGCACTCAGACGGCATGGGCCGAGATCGAGAACCCGTGGCACTTCGGCAGTGGCACAAGTCCGGCCTCTGGAACCCTGCAGCACGGCCTCTACAATGAGGCGAGCGTGGCGGGATGCCTGTGGGACATGTTCGATGCGGCCAACGAGGTCTACGACGGCGCGTCGTGCAGCCAGCACGCCGATGCGTATGCGGATGCGCTCACGCGGCCCATCGGGGAGATCTGGAACTCGGTGATGGCGGGCGAGCCGGGTACCCTCCTGGGGGTTCTCGAGACGTGGTATGCCAATGCGTATGGGCATCAGGCACAGATCTGCGGGATCTGCAACCACCACGGCATCGCCCGGTGGCTGTGGATGCCGACAGAGCGCATTGTGACGTGCGCGATCCTTGATGACACTACCTCCCTCCGCCTCGCGCTGCACAATACCGACGGTACGGCAGCACATTCGTTTTCCATGAGCACGGACGTGGCGTGGGCATGGCCTGATGTCGGCTCAGGCAGCATTGACCCGGGAGACTCGGCAGTGGCGCAGCTCTGGCTCGACGGGATCGGCTGGCCTCCGACGGAGGTGCGCGAAGGGTTTCTTACGATCAACGACGGGAGTGGGGGATGCGGGTTGGAGGTGATCCTGCGGGTGATGGGCACGTGGGAGGAGATCGAGATCATCGCGGGCAGAGTCGCTGATGCGGACGGCTGGGTGGAGGATGCGACCGTAGGAACCGATTCCTCGGGCGAGGCCGCTGCGACCGACGGGGCCGGATGGTTCTTGCTGGGGGTGCCGGAGGGGGTGTACACCCTGCGGGTCTGGGCCGCGGGGTACTACCCTGCGATGCTGCCCGACGTGGCCTGCCCGTCGGATGTGGGAACCGTGGTCCTGACGCCCCACGGCACGCCGGGGGGATCCTCGCTCGTGTGCACTTTCCAGGGCAGCGCGAGCACGTTCCAGGGGAGAGCGCTTCTTGAGGGGGACGTGGTGGAGGCGTGGGATCCGGATGGGGTGCGGTGCGGGGCGTGGGAGGTCACGAGCCAGGGATGCTACGGGCCGATGGTGGTGTATGGAGATGATCCTTCGACGCCTTTGGTCGACGAGGGCGCCGAGGAGGGGGAGACGGTGCGATTCACCATCAACGGATTCACCGCCCAGTGCCTGGGGCCTGACGAGCCACAGTGGCATGCGGGAGGCGGCCCGTACAGAGTCGAGCTGACGGCGCATGATGCGCCACCCATGGGGGTGACAGACCTGGCGGTCTCGGCCGTGAGTGGGTTGGCGCTGCTGGCGTGGACGGCGGTGACGGAGGATACCAGCGGCAATCCGGAACCGTCCATCAGGACGTGCATCCATCGCAGGCCTGTTGCGTACTTCGCGCCGGGAGAGGCCACGGAGATCGACTGGATCTTTGGGGAGAGCGAGTACTGGGACTGGGAGAGCGGGGTGGGCGATCCGGCGGTACACTCGTTCTACCGGATCGTGCACCGAGACAATCTCGGGCAGAGTTCTGCGCCCTCGAACACCGCGGGGGAGTTCGAGTTCGGAACCGGGGGAGCTCTCCTGAAGCATGAGGCCGAGGAGAGGCCGGCGAGGCTCGAATGAAGTCTCTGAACCTGGCGCGTGAGCCCGCGGCGCGTTCGCACTCGTGCTCGAAGGCCCGGGTCGTCGATTACGATGGCGACAACGATAGCGATGCCGCCCCCGAGCCCCGCCCCAGGGGCGGGCGGAGTCAGAGCTGGGCCGTTAGGAGAGGAACGATTCCGTGCAGAGCTCCGTAGGGGAGGGCGCCTCTGCCCTCCCGGGGAGCGCGTGCTCCGATGCCCGGCAGATCGATTACGATAGCGATACCGGCCCCGATGCCAGTCGGCAGTCACCAATCGGCAGTCCGGCCTTTCTCTTCGCTCCTCACTCCCATCTCCTGTCTCAGAGAACACAGCGCGCTATCCATCCACTCGTCCACTCATCCATCATTCCAT
>JAFGKV010000083.1 GCA_016928395.1 Candidatus Fermentibacterota bacterium
GGAGGGCGAGTACGATACACACCGATGCGACCGCGATCGAGGGTTCCTATGCTTGCCAATCGAGAAACACTACCAGGACGCCCTCGAGAAGTACCACGGCAGGCCCACCATAGCCCTGGACACCGTGATCAAGTACATGGGCCAGGATCCGCTGGAGGACGAGCGACGCGAATATCCTCGCGGCAGCTTTGTGTACCCCGAGCCCTTCCAGGTCGTCGCCCTCGACACCTCGTACTTCAAGCTCTTCGGGCAGACGTACTACCTGATCACCGTCTTTGAACTGGGCGGCCGACTGAATCTAATCACGCGAACGTTCCTGCACGAAAATACGCAGGCCGTGGTCTCTGTGATCGAAGAGTTCCTCACGCGGTTTCCGGGGATCCAGGTGGCCGTCATCGATCGCGGCACTCCGTACCTCAACGAGGAGGTGAAGGCTCTCCTGGAATCTCACGGGCGATACCGCGTGGTGTGCTCCCCGGAAACGCCGACGGCGAAAGCCGCGGCGGAACGTCACTTCGGCACCATGAAACCCGCAATCCGGAAGGTACTGGAATCGGTCTTCCCGCGGGACCCGGGGTGGCCGGCCGAGCTGATGGTCAAGACCATCGAGGCAGCCGCGGGCATGTTTGTCGCCATGTACCACCTGGTCCCGCAGGAGAACATTGACGGCAAGTCTCCGGCAGAGCGAGCCAGCCACTTTGACCCCGTGCGGGCCGCCGCGCGGCAGGTTGCGCTCTTTGAGCACGGCCTCAACTCCGAGCCCGGTGACCAGTACGCTCGCCATATCCACCAGTACTTCCAGTTCCCCTGGGAAGAGAGGGAGACGGTCAACGCTCTGCGTGTCTTCTCGACCAGAGTCCTCAGGCAGCTTGTCGAGGAGGAAAAGAAAGCCATGGGGCCACCCGTCCCTCCCTCCCTGCACGACCCTCTGGGCTACCTGGCCGCGCGTGCTCGGGAGATCAGGAACAAGCTCTGGACTGCCCACTTCGCCAAAGAATGGCGCAAGGCCGAGGCGGAGCGGCAACAGCAGATCCAGGAGCGCGAACGAACCGAGTCAGATGAGAACCCCGAGGCTCATGTGGACGGCATGCTGCGTGCGCTCGTCACCAGCGTGCGCAACAACCACGGAGTCAGAACCAGCGCACGCTACATGCGCGAGCTCCTTCAGGCCCTGGCCCGGACGATGGGCGGCTTCTTCAGCCACGAGATTTCACGGCTGAAGCGGCAGGTGCGCGATCTCACCGACAGCGCACACGTGGTCGCGCAGGTAGTCGCGGTCATTGACGAGATCGTCGCCGGCCTCAAGGTCCCCGACCGACCCATCCCGGAATCGGCGCCACCATAGAGCGCCAGCCAGACGGTCGCGGGGCGTGAACGCCGGCCTTTATAGGGACCATAGCATACCGGCCGATGGTCGGGGCCGGTAGTCCACGTTCTGTTGCGCCGGCCCCCCGCGGCGGGCCTACTCGGAAGATCCGGCGCAGATTTTCTCGGCCCCGAAGGGCGTCCGCTGGGCGCCCTCTCTGCTACCCCATTCTCCTCGGAACTAACACGCCACGCGGCTCAATCACCGCGGCGGCGGCGACCCGCCAACGAAGAGCGACGCTCAACCATTGGCCCTCCCCAATCGCACTTCGGCCCTGCCATCAACGCGCATGGGCGACCGTCGGCGCGCGCATCTCCTCCCGGCCGCCGCCGGGAAATTGTGATTGACACGCGCCGCCGGCGCCGCTATGCTGACGGATGACATCAGTGGACCGGTCAGCCTGGTGGCAGACGACTGTTGCTTGTCTCCCGGGACAAATGTCTTCCGGCAGCACAGCTATGGGTCAGCAGCGCTGATCACAGCTTAAGGCGTCGTCAGTCAAATCATGACCCCCTGGTGGATAGGGGCCGGGAGCAGGTAGGAAAACTCCCAAATCAAATAGGAACGAGAGAATGCTGATAGCATCTCCCACGTCGATCTTCCCGTCGTCGTTGGCGTCGGCCGCATCCATGCATGGCGGATCAGCTTCATCCCCGAACAGGTAAGAAATGACATAAACCGGATCAGCAACGTCTACCCACGCGTCACAATTCGCGTCTCCACGCACAAATACTTCGTTCTGCTTGTGCAGGGCAACGGTACCTAAACAACAGGAATGTTCGCCGTCCACGAATTGGGCCCGGTTGTCCACGGCGGGATTCCCGAGCCCATCCACAAATTCCAGGGCTGGTTCGGCACCCTCTGCTAGAATGGTGTACCGCACGACCCCCACCACCATGTTCTCGACGGGGGCAAGGGTTTCGGATCGGGCCGCGTCGAATATGATCTTGAATGTGACGCCGGTGTCCGCGATGTTCTCTGCCGTGAAGTCAGGCTCCCTCCCCAGGACCTTTCCCACATGATACGTAATCGCCTCGGGTCGCAGCAACGTCGCATCGTTCCTCACCGCCATGCTCAATCCTTCGGTACTCCCCCGCATGGTGGCGAGCAACTCGACGGTGTAGCTGGATGAAGACGGTCGGAACTCATGCCGGCCGAAACGGTAGGTGCAGTAGTCGCAGTCTCCCCCATAAACGGAGGTCGCGACAACCACCAGAAGGAACGAGAACTCGATTCGGGATCTCATGACTACTCTCCTCCACAATTGGTGAAGATCTCGCAGGTCAGGTCGGTTGGTTCGTCCGGGTGGCCGCATTCCTCGAAAGGCTCCGCAGGCGGCTCCCCGTTCCCGAATAAGTAAGCCAGTAAGCAGATGGGATCGGCTATGTTGAGAATGCCATCGCCATTACAGTCGCAGGCACGTAGACACGTAAGTGGTCGCCCCTGGAAAAGAAAGGTGAGAAGGGCGATGGCATCGGCGAGATTGATAGTGCCATCATCGTTCGCGTCGCCTCGCTTGAAGGGGGCATTGACCGTGAGACAACCGTCTCGCGTCACTACCGGCCGCGACTGGTTCGAAATTGCAGCCCTATTGTAGATGGGGACGTCGCCGGCACCGAGTACGCCGTCAAAAAAGGTAAGGGGATACTCTCTACGTTGATCACCGCTCTCCGGCAATTCGAAGAAAACGTGTAGCAGCGCCTTCGGACTCTCGGGAGGCGTCGGTGGATAGATACGCGTAAGGTCTGGTCCTCCTTCGGCGACAAGGCCGATGACGAGCTCTCCCCTTTCGTTGCTGGCGTTGAAGTACCTGAACGCAGCATTGATGTTGTCGGTCTCGGTCGACTCCAGATGCCGATCAGAAACTACACCTCTTCCGTCGTCCCCCACATCGAGGACACGGAGGCCAGGCGGGTAGCGTAACGCTGCCGACAGCCCCTGAATCGGCTCGCCCGAGGTGTAGAAGAGGGTTGCCTTTATGCGTCCCGGCTCAGAATGATACGCACAAACGACCTCCTGATCCTGGTTCAGTGCGCCGATGAGAAAGTGTGGAGGATGCAAGCCGCACAAGAACGTGACCGAGCCGTCAATCATATGGGCGAGGGTTTCTATCCCTCCCTGAAGGAGCCGGTTGGAGACGGGAGGGGAGCCCAAGATCTGATCTGCGAAGTTCAGTTCGAAGGTTCTGCTGTCGACGGTCAGGTCTCCCTCACAGTCGAAACGATCATACCCGTATCGAAAAACGGCCAAACGCAGGCGCGCTCCTCCGGGCAGGGTCCTCCCCATCTCAAAGACGACGCTTAGGGTCCCGCCTTCGGGATAGATGTGTGACTCCACAAATTCAGCCGGCACGTTCACTGCGCTCGTCCCCTCTAGTGTGATGCTGTCCAGCTCCACGCCCGCCTCGTGCGTAACGGCAAGTGTGTACCCCTCGATGGGGCGCTGGTTCTCTAGCTCGATGCGTACATCGACTTCCGAAAAACCCGGCTCGGCGGTGGCCGGGACAATGTGGAGGGTCTCGCACTGCCCCGGTATGTCAATAGAGCCGTTTAGCAAGGACAAGCCCGTGGATGTCGTAACGTCTCGCTGGTCAACAATGATGCTGTTCTCTAGTCCATTTGCGCAGGGGTTGACATTAAAGGCAACCTCCACTCTCTCAGTCTGTCCGCATGGAGGGAAAGCGGTTGCTTCGACCTCTACCTCTGCGATGAGTATATCGTTGCCGGCGGGAATCGTGGCGCCGTTGACGAGTCCTTCGCAGTATGAAACAAAACCAAGGCTGGGCCAGCACGCCGAGAAGGAGCCGGAATCTCCTCCCCCATGCAAAAGAGAATCGGCCAGGCGGAGGTTCGTTATCATGAATTTGTCAGGATCAGGGGAGAGAGACAGCACGAATCCCTGAACGTCCTGCGAAGCGGTCATGGTTATGGGTAAGGTGACATTTGGTCCTGTCACTTCGCCCAAGGATAACGAGAAAGTGCCGGGTACAGCGACGGCTTGGGGATCATAAGTAGCGCACCCCAAAGTATCTTCACGAGGGGGCCAGAGGACCTCGGGGAACGGCGGCGGAGGTGCAGGTTCTAACCGCCAGAAGTAATCAAGGAGATAGAGAGGGTCGCTTGTATCAATCGCGTCATCGCCATTCGCGTCACAGGCAGAAAGACACGACGGTGTGTTGTTGCCCGCGAGATACTCACACAAGTAGGCGGCATCCGCAGGTGTCACCGCGCCGCTTTCGTTCGCATCGCCCCGGAGGAAAGGGGTCGGCAAACGAGGGGTTATTGCGTGAGCCTCAGTACAACAGGGCCTCAAGCTGCCGTCGATTTCCAGGTAGTTGGTGATTGGTGGAGCGCCTCCGCTGTCGGCAAACGTCAGGGTCGTGGAATTGAACGCACTTTGGTATCCATAAAAGATCGTCCAGAACTCCACTTGATCGCCGGCGGGGAACCTCCGATCTCGCGGCGGGTCAAGTACCATGCTCACCCTGACCGAGTCTTCAGCGAAGTCTGCCGTAATGATGTCAGTGGCCTCAGGTTCACCACCGACGAGCTCGTCAAAACTGTCTGATACTTCAAGGGGCCGGACCACAGCGGGATCGTTAAGAACGGTCATGTCCACTGCCGTGCTTTGATACTCCGTGCTCACCAGGAGGGAGATCTCAAATCCATCCGACCAAATGTCTGGCTCGCTCATGGTGAAGGTACAGTTGTCGCACTCTCCGGCAATCAGAAGCGAAAGCGGGAAGACGACGCCCGCCGCGAAAAATGCCCGAACGGACACGGTGAAGTGGACTCCCACGGCCTCCCTCCTCTCCTACACGCTGTCACAAACGTGATAGCACATGGTGAAACACCGCGCACTGGCGTTCACGCTGTTCAACGCCGTTGCTCCAAGAGCTGGCGGGCGCGCTCCACGATTTTCTGGTCCTTAGCGACGTTGTAACCGTTCACGGGATTTGACCCCGCGGCATGCCCTGGTCCAGTACATGCTCGTGGGGGAGTGACGGAATTGCTGTCAGGATGTGTCGGGGAGGAGGGACGGGCCGGGGCGTTCCTCGAAGTATGCCACGACCGACTCGAACAGGAAGTCAAAGGCCGATCGACCTTGCTGAGCACACGTGGCCATGACCGTCCAGATCCGCTCGCACCACGTTCGCCCCGATACCCCTCGCGTCCCTTGAGTTACCCGGCGGTCAATCACAACAAACCGAATTGCCTGCTCGGCGAGGTTGTTCGTTGGTTCTACGCCTGGGGTGGTAATGAACTGGAAGTAGCCTTTGCCGTGCTTGCGGAACCGCTCGGCCATGTTCTGTGCTTCGTTTCGTTGCGGTGCACGTTGTGCCGTCTTGACGAAGTCATCGCGGACTTTTTCAAGCCTAGCCTGGAACCTCTCTTCCGTCATCGCGTCGCGGCGGTGGATCACGTGAAACAGTTTGCGCAACCCGTTGAGGAGTCGCTGCCCGTAGTTGCTTGTGACCTTGTCGGGAAGGCTGACGAGGAACTTCACATCCCGAATCAAATGCGCCAGGCAGAACTGGACAAGGATGCCACAATCCTCCATGTACTTTCGATAAGCCGAGAAGTAGTCGCAACCGAGAACGCCTTCGAACTCCTCGCCCAAGACCTCGATCAGTACCTGAGAGCCGCGCGAC
>JAFGKV010000084.1 GCA_016928395.1 Candidatus Fermentibacterota bacterium
GGCTATCTCTGCGCGGCGATTCTCCTGGGATTCGTCCCCTGGTTGACTCACTCGCTCCGGCTCCTGGTGTGGACCCGATTCCTCGGGGCAAAGGTTTCCTTTCGCGATCTAATGGCAATGGTTGTGGGCACGGAGCTGGGATCGGCAGTCAGCCCGACCGCGGTGGGCGGCGGGTATGTCAAGCTGGCCATGCTCGTGCATCGGGGCATCCGACCGGGCGCGGCCGCGTCACTCATGACTTTGGGGAGTCTCGAGGATGGGATCTTCTTCGCCTTCGCACTCCCGGCCGCTCTGGCCATGAGATCAACCGCGCCCCTGGGTCGAGGCTTCCATCTGGGCGATGCCCTCGAGGCCCGTGCGCGTCTTGTCGTCATGATTCTCAGTATTACCGCGGTGTTCGTGGCAGGTGTCGCCGCGCGTAAGGTGACCCACTCGCTCACGCTGCGCCTCAAGGCTGCCTGGAACGACTACATAGCAGTCTACCGGCTCATTCTCCACCATGGCAAGCTGCGATTCGGCATCACCCTGATGCTCACGGGAATACAGTGGATCTGCCGCTACTCGGTGGTATCCGCGCTGCTTGCCTCCCTCGGCGTACAGGTATTTCCCGTGCGGTTCTTCGCCCTGCAATGGGTGGTGTTCACTCTGGGTGTGTTCGTGCCGACCCCGGGGGCACTAGGGGGAGCTGAGGCGGCCTTCTTCTTGGTCTACCGGTCATTCATACCTGAGAACATCGTCGGCATTGCCACCGCCGGTTGGCGCTTTCTGACCTTCTACCTTCAGCTCGCCGTTGGTCTTGTGGTGTTCGGGGTGCTCCAGACCTCGTTTCCCGCCGGGCCGGCCTCGCCCCGCGAAATGGCATCCAGGGCGGATGGGGATCGCGCGAATAGAGCCTGACCAGCACATCTGAGAAGCCTTCGCCTCGTCTCGGCTCAGTGAGACTCAGTCACGCCACGACGTGGTGGAGATGGTCAATCCAACGCGGCGCCCCCGGTCGCCTCATGATCTGCATCGCGGACACTCGCGCGCGTACCACGACAACCGCGCACCGCACGCGCAGCTCCACCGGGTAGCCTGGTCGACGAGCCAGGCTTGGGTTCCCATCCGGTTCAGCGTCTCGATGTTCTCGATGGTCTTTGCGTGGTGGGGAATGCCGTCGTCCGCGAACCGCGTGATCGCAGCGCAGGGATACTCGGGGCATTCGCCGCAGTGGGCGAGACCCTTGCCGCGGGCGCAGTCCTTGATGGCGCAGCCGTCATTCTCGTCGTCAAGCCTGCATCCTGGGCATAGTTGAAGTTCCTGCTCCTTGAGATAGTCGTACTTGGCGGGTATGTCCGCCAGATGCCGCCGGTCGTTCTGCTCTGCGGCGACCCGGAACGAACACGCCCCGCAGTAGAGCCCGCAATAGGCGAGCAACGCGAGATCGGGCACCTGGGCACTCAAGGGTGGATCGCTTTCAGGCTCACTCATTGTTCGCACCTCTCGCGTATCGGGTCAGCAGGGTCTCGAAGGCCTCCCGATCCAGCAGGAATTCATAGGCCAAGAGCTCGTCGAGCGACTCGTCCTCTGCCGGGTGGTGGTCGGGACCAGGCGGGGGATACCAGATCTGGGCGCCGGCGCTGTCCCATCCCAAAGCGATGAACACGAATTCCGACCCGGCACAAAACTCCTCTCCATACTGGGCCTCGGCTCCATCCCTGATGCCGATGCGGAACACGGAGTAGTGCAGGCCCTCGATGGTGAGGTCACCGATGGCATCGACAAGATACCCGCTGACCGATCCCGCGATCCATCGCGCCTCGCAGATCAACGGCCGTTGGACCCCTCGATGCATCAGCGCCAACGTTGCGGAATCCGCCGCTGCGCGGGGCGAGATGAATGTACCGCTGATCTCGACGTCCTCTCCGGGAGAAGGCCACACCACCAGATTCGCCCGGGGATGGAGATACGGCTGGTCCTTCTCAGGAGCCGCAGTTGACGGGAGCGATGCCGCGGCCAAGGCGGCCATGGCCGTACCTCCGACCGCGAACGCCACCGACATGCGCACCACCCTCTCCATGACGTGCATTCCTTTGCCCTCCAACGCATTCAAGTGAATCGAGACCGAGCCGGGCCCAGCCACGCCTGCCTCGCCCGCTCACGGGATCCGCGCATGCCCGGCTGTAGCCACGCCACTCTCTGGCGTGTTCTCCGCACGACGACACCTCCCACGGCCGCGCCATGGCCCGTCGATGGGGTCACGGGCGTCGGGGTAGCCCGTGACGGCATCTACGCCATATAGGACTCGTCCAATAGAGGACATGTCCTATATGCTTTGTTCATCCTCCGCACCCTTCGAGGCCTCCTTGCCCGTCTTTCGCCCCCGCCTGAAGCCCCAGAAATGGGCGACATTCATCTCGTCGGGCGAGTCGCCCCCATGGGTTCCTTTCCCCGTGGCGGGATCCAACACGGCGCCGTGATCTGGCGCGAACACGACGGCGTGGGGGTGACGTCGCCACGCCCGGTGCGCCACACGGGCCATGCGACGGAATGACTCAACGTGACGCTCGGCTGCGCGGAGGGCGCGAGGGCTGAATGGGGTCGTCTCATGGAGCAGGTCATCGTACTCCTGGTGGTAGGCTACGACCAGGTCGTGACGATCAAGCTGTAGAACGCCCAGAGTCGCCTCGGTGACCTCGGGATCGTAGTCTTCTGAGAAGTAGTCAATGGCGCGGCCACGGAAGATCAGGTCCATACTGCATCCCTCGACCGCAACGATGGCAACCCGCTTGCCCGCCCGGAGCACCACATCAAATATGGTGTCGCAGGTGAGCGCTGGCCGCTCATACCGGCGGATGCCATGTACCTCGGGTGGAGCGCCGGTGAACATGGACGCGAAGCAGACCGGCGTCTTGGAGGGGCGCATCGAACGCAGACGCACCTCCACAGGTGCAACTTTCCGGATCTGGTCGAACAGACAGCTTGCCGGCCCGGCCAGGTGGAGCCCGAAGGCATCGGGCGCGTAGATCAGGCAGCGACGGGCGTGCTCGTTTCCAAGCGCGGCTCCCGCTGCCTCAAGAAGTTTGCGGACCGGCGCGGCATGGAAGATCACGGGCGAATCAACCCCGAGGAGGGCCGCCAGGGTTGGCGCCAGTGCCGTGATGGTGCCGTCGAGGTCAGCGTTGAGACTCCCGGACGAATCGACGTCTGGGGTCATGGGGTCCTCCCGCGATGGATCCGCTGATACTGCCATTACGAGGCCGGCGGATGAGGGCCGCCGGTCGGGACGATTCGGTGCCTGTGACAGGAGTCATTTGGCACGATGCCCCAGGCCTGTCAATGCCCGTGATCGGGGGCTTGCGGCTGAGAACCTCCAAGGGCGTGACGATCCTCGATAGCGACGAGCCCGGTCACGATTCATTCACGGCGTGTGAGGCTTCCGTCCACATCCCAACCGACCGGGGGCAGGCATTCTCCGAATTCGGGGAGGCACGCTCCGAGAAACCACTGGACCATCTGTTCGCGTTCCCAAGCCTTCCTGCGCCTGACGAGGCGCTCATCCGCGTGTACATTGATCGGTAGTGGCATGCACTCTTGTTTGAGAGAACGCGCGCCGCACGCTCGACTCCTCGAACTCTGATAGTGCCGCCGTCAGAAGCCCTGCTGAACAGAGAAGTCAGTCAAGAGAGCGGGGCTACGGCTGGCTGAGACGACACGCAGGATGCCGGGAGAGTGTCCGATGCACGCAAGCAGCGTCGAGGCGATTGCCGATGCCCTGAGCCGTGCGAACGTACGGTATCTCGTTGTCGGTGGATTGGCGGTGGTTGCACATGGCCACCTGCGGTTCACCGCTGACATCGACATCGTCCTCGACCTAAAGAGGTCGAACGTCGAGGCCGCGATGACCGCCTTGGCCGCGCTCGGTTACCGGCCCAGGGCCCCGGTGGCCTTGGCCGAGTTCGCCGATCCTGCCATGCGCGCATCGTGGGCTCGGGAGAAAGGCCTGAGGGTCTTCTCCTTGTGGAGTGCCCTGTATCCGGCGACTGAGATCGATATCTTTGTCGAGGAGCCGTTCGACTTCACCGAGACCTACCGGAGAGCAGATCTGGTGGAGATCCTTCCGAGTCTGACCCTGCCAGTTGTGGCCATCGATGATCTTCTTGCCCTCAAGCGCGCCGCCGGCCGGCCGGTGGACTTGGAGGATGTGCGGGCGTTGGACGCTCTGCGGAGGGATCGTGGAGAGGACTGACCCCCTGCCGCAAAGTGAACATCAATGGGAATGCGGCTTTGAAGGCCATGCCAAGGCCCAGCGTCTTCGGATGGCAGCCCTTTCGTTCCGGCAGAAGCTGGCGTGGCTGGAGGAGATGGACAGGCTGCTCAGGCCATCGTGGCGCGGCTCTCCCTCAAGACCATCTCCCTCCAACGATGAGGAGAGATCTCCGAATAGGTAGGTTCCCGCAACGAGGGAGCACCATGTCGGCTTACTTCACCGCCCCCGGAGTGACGATGCGCACCAGGCCCTGATCGCCGGCCTGCCCCACCACCGTCTTCCGGCTCACCTTGGAGAGCGCTTCGTTGAGGAACTCCAGATGGAGCCTCCGCCGCGTGACCTCGGGAGCGCGCGCGTATTCGGAACGAATGGAGGCAAACCTCTCGGCGTCACCCTGGGCCCTGGTGATAATCCGTGTCTCATACGCTTCGGCATCGCGGATCAATCGATCGGCGCCCGCCTTGGCGCCGGGCATTTTCTCGTTCTGGTAGGAGAGGGCGTTGTTGATCATCTTCTCCTTGTCGATCATCGCATTAATCACGTCGTTGAAGTACTCCTGGACCCGCTCGGGCGGGCGCACCTCCTGAAGTTCAACGGCGGAGACGGTCAAGCCGGACTCCATCTCGTCGAGCCGGCGTTGAAGCTCCCGTTTGACGTCGATCTGGATCGCCGACTTGCCAATGGTGAGGATGTCATCGATGGAAAGCCGCGAGAGGCTTGCGATCAGTGCATTGCATGCGAAGCTCCGCAATGTCCTTTCGGGCTCCTTCATGGAGAAGAGATAGCGTGCCGGGTCGCTGATGGCATACTGCAACACGCAGTTTACCGTCACGATATTGTTGTCGCCGGTGATCAAGTATGACGACAGGCCCGTTGCTTCACGAAAGGCGGCAGCCAGTTCCCCTTGCTCGTAGAAATCATCTATGGTGATGCGCTTGACCTGGCGCACCGGGACTCGGACGACCCGATCAATGGGCCACGGGAATGCGTAGTGCATGCCGGAGGGTACGCCACTGTCAATAACCCTGCCGAATCGCATCACCACGCCCACCTGGCTGGGATCGATCGAGTAGATCCCGGAGGCGCAGTACGCGATGACCGCTGCCACCAGCAGCCACGCGGCGAATACGCCGGTCTTGCGCGCGGATCCTCTGAGTTCAGTGCCGTATCCAGAGCTCGTCATGGCTAGTTCCGGCCTCCGCGCGGCTTGCTGGAGCCCAAGTACTTGAAGAGCTCGGACTCAGTCGAGAGGATGAGGGTCGATTTCTCCGTGAGTGCGGCCCGATACAGGTCCAATGACTTCAGGAATTCGAAGAACTCAGGGTCACGGCCATACGCCTGGGCGTAGATCCTGGCGGCCTCCTGATCCCCTCTCCCCTTGGCGATTTCGGCCTGTTTGTAGGCCTCTGCCAGGATCTGAGATACATCCTTGTCGGTGGCCGCCTCGATCCGGGCGGCGGCCTCCGTACCCTCGGCACGGTACTTACGCGCCTCCTTCTCCCGTTCGGCTCTCATCCGGTTGTACACGGCATCGGCCACGATGGCAGGGTAGCTTACCCGTCGGAACCCGATGCGCTGGGTCTCGATGCCGTACTTGTCGCGGGCATGGGGGGCCGTCGCGTGCAACACGAGGCGCTCCAGCTCCTCCAACTTCACGCGCTTTGGGTCAGGATTCAGGATATCCTCCAACGCATAGTCGGCCAAGGAAGCACCCAGGGCAGAGACGACCATGTCGCCCAACTTCTGACGAGCAACCTCGGGCCTGGCCAGGGAGCGGAAGTAGAGGAGCGGGTCGGCAACTCGCCACGCGATGAAAGTGGTGGCGATGATGGGGTTCTTGTCGCCCAGAAGGAGCTGGATTGGCTGGGTATTGAAGACCTCGGTTCGCGCATCCATGCGATTTACGCGCTGGAGGAATCCTGGTAGTTTCCAGCGGAACCCTGGTTCGGTGATGGTGGCCACCGGCTTCCCGAACTGCGTCAGGATGGCTGCCTCTCCGGCTTCGACCGTGAAGGTGGAGTAGCGTACTAAGAGTGCCGCGACGACGAGGGCAAGTGCGGATACTCCCCACCGTTTCATTGTTGTACCTCCCACTGGAGCGCCTGCGGCGCCGGCAGTGCCGGCATGTCGAGGAAGAGGGTCGGTGTGCGGGTCTTCGGATCCACCAGCGTGACGGCGGAGCTTCCGAAGACTTCGATGAGCGCATCCATGTAGAGCCGTGACAGCGTCACACCCCGCTCGAGTGGCTCCCTCACGCGCCTGGCCAGAAACCGCTCGGCGTCTCCCTCGGCCCGCGTAACACGTTGTGTGACATAGGCGTTGGCCTGCTCTATGGTGCGTATGGCCTCACCCCGGCGTTGGGGAATGAGCTGGTTCTGGTACCCATGGGCTTCGTTGATGCGTTGTTCTTTCTCCTGGCGAGCGGCGATCACCTGTTCGAAGGCATCGGCGATAAAGATGGGCGGATGAATATCGCGAAAGTGGACCCCGAGAATCTCCATGCCACCAAGGAGCGAGTCAGTCTCCGCCTGCACCAGTTCCTTGATGCGGGATTCAAGCGCCCCCCGCTCCTTGCCGACGATATCATCGAACTCGCTGCCTGCTAAGACCCGGGAGACTACGCTGTGGGCAATGCTGTCCAGCAGCTTCTCCGGTTCAGCGTGGGCCATGAGATAGTGAAAGACATCGGCGATCCGGTAGTGGAGGACGACATAGGGGAAAAAGAAGCTGTTGTCGCCAGATAGAAACGGCTGCTCGGTGCCGTGAGCCCGCGTCCACAGTAGGGCAAAGGCCCCGGGGTCAGTGACATTGCCAAGGTTTACCTGCCGGACGAGGTAGGGATCAATCTTGACCGGCCGGTCGATAGGCCATGGCAGCTTCAGATGAAGCCCGGAATAGACCGGGCGCCCCTCGTTGAGGGGCCGCCCCAGCCGGGTGAGGATCGCCGCCTCAGAAGGCCCCACCGAGTAGACCGCGGTGGACAGGTAGATGAGGATCGCCAGGCCGATTAGGTGGAAGCGAAGAGCCGTCGCACGACGATGTCCTGAGTGCAATCGGTCAACGATCCGCCAGCCGCTGACCGATTCCAGCCATCGGGCGGCCTGGACAAGCTTCTCCCGTCGCAGTGACGAAAACACGATCTGAGCGAGGCGCATGTGGGCTATGGCATGGGTGTCGCCCCGTACCCGGGCCGTGGCGGTGGCCACCAGCGTCTCAACTCCGAAGGACAGCACGAACAGCGATATCAGAACCGCCACCGGCCGATCAACGTCGATGCCCAAGGAGTAGAGGATCAAGGCGGCCCCGGTCATCACCGCCCCGATCATGTCGGCCTTGGAGTGCATGCCGTCAGAGATTAGCCCCACCGATCCTTCACGGGCTCCGACCGATGTCTCGAATCGATAGACGAAGTAAGAACCGACCGCGAAAAGAAAGAAGATGATGCCCGATAGCATGGGGCGCGAAATGCCCGCCTTGGGAAGCACGGCGATCTTTTGCATGACCCCAAAAGCCACGATGACCAGCAGGATGCCGATACCGAAGGCGACAAAGTGCTCAAGGCTCGTGCGCCGGAGGAACGCCTTCAGGGCGCTCGGCGTTCTCTCAAGGCTCGCCTCGGCCGTCTCCGAGTCTACCGCAGGGGGTGCAGAGGCTGGTTCCTGCCCAGAGCCGCCTGTCGAGGAGGGCCTTGTTACCGACAAGAGAACCAAGAGCGAGGTGCCCACATCGGATACCGAATGCCACGCCTCCGCCAGAATCGCCAGGCTGCCGGTCATGGCATACACAAGGAACTTGAGCAGCGAGAGCAGGAGATTGAGCCCGGTTGAGAGGATGCCGGCCTTTGTTTTTATATCCATACCATGTTCTCCCTACGCATGCAGGGGCCCCGGACGGCCCGGACTACACACGGTGTGACTCCCAGGGCTGCTGCCCGAAGTCAAAGCTCAGAGCAACGAACCTCAGGAGCCCCGCCCGCGTGCGCCGCGGATCGATTCCCATCTACAAGGATCACCGACCCGTGTCAACCCAGCATCACCTCTCGGTGGTGTCTCCCCACTAGGGGTACCCGATCTTCGTGGCGTGGCCTCTCAGTGATCACACAGGTTGTCGCCCGTCTGGAGCGTGCCGTCGAGGTAGGCGGCGACCACGCGTTCGGGCGTCTCACAGGGCGCGCCGACCACCACCTCGATGCCCTGCTGGGTGAACAGGCCCTGGGCCCGGCCACCCATGCCGCCGGCGATGATCATCGTGGCGCCGCGCTCGGCAAGCCAGCGGGGCAGGAGGCCGGGTTGATGGGGAGGTGCGGGGAGGGCCTCCTGCTTCGTGACGGTCTTGGTGGCCGTGTCTACATCAACCAGCGCGAACTGTTGGCAGTGGCCAAAGTGGGCGCATAGTCTACCTTCGGCGACGGGGATGGCGATACGCATGAACGAGCTCCTTTTCAGTGAAGTACATGACAGACCATACTCAGGTCGAGAGACGGCGGCCGATCTCATCCACGATGTGCTGCATGATCGACGCAGATGCCGAATCATGCGCTTCAATGATCGGTATGCCACTGTCGGCCAGTTCGGCGACCCGGGGGTCGATGGGGATGGAACCCAAGAAGGGGATTTGCATGTCTTTGGCGATTCGCTGCCCCGCGCCCTCCTGCAAAATGGAGGTGATCGTTCCGCAGTGGGGGCAGGCGAATGACCCCATGTTCTCCACAATCCCAAGTATTGGGGCGCCCAGTTTCCTGCAGAAGGTAACGGACTTCCTGACGTCGATCTCGGCAACCCTCTGGGGCGTGGTCACGATGACGGCGCCGTCGACTGTGCCCAGTAGCTGGAAGACCGACAAAGGCTCGTCGCCGGTGCCGGGAGGGGAATCGATGATCAGGAAATCCAGATCTCCCCAGGCAGCGTCCTTTAGAAGCTGGCGGATGACCCCCATCTTCATCGGACCCCGCCAGATCACGGCGTCATCGGCGCTTTCGAGAAAGAACCCGAGGGAGAGTACCTTCAGGCCGTCTCGGCTGACGGGCAGAAGTTCACCATTCTGCGCATACGGTTTCTCTCCCTCCAGGCCTAGCATGGTCGGTACGCTGGGGCCGTGAAAATCCACGTCGAGTAAGCCGACGCTGTTGCCGTTCTTGGCCAATCCCACGGCGAGGTTCACCGCTACGGTGCTCTTGCCCACACCGCCCTTGCCCGAGAGCACGACGATCTTGTGTCGGATCCGGCAGAGGCGTTGCTGGAGCGCTTGCCGTTGCGCGAACTCCTCGTCGCTCTCATCCGGGCGGCGAGTCTGCGCGGAGCAGCTTCGGTCGGTACAGGAGCTGCACTGGGCTCCCGCGGCGGAGGAGGGGGGGGGCTCATGTCGCTGTGCGGCAGCCTTGGCGTAGTTCTCGCAGGCGGCGCGCAGCGTAGCGGCAGCGAGGGCCGCACAGTGACCTACTTCGTCGGGCAGACCTCCCAAAGCCTGAATGATATCACTTTGGGTAATGGAGGCTGCATCCTCCAAGCTCTTACCCTCCGCCAAGGTGGTTGCCATGCTGCCGCAGGCCAGTGACGGGGCACATCCATCCGTCGTGAACGTTGCCCGCTCAACCACATCGTCCCGCACCATGACCCACATCTCCATGGTGTCGCCGCACTCGCCGGTGATGCGTGCGTGGCCATTGGAAAGCAAGGGTTTGCCGTAGTTGCGTGGCCGTTGGGCATGTTCGATTACTGTGGCCGTGACGTGAACGACCTCGCCGTCTTCCATCCATCCCTCCTCGTGCACTCAGCACACAGGTTCACAAGAACATCGGTATTCGACCGCGCCGCGTCATCCCGGGCGGTTGGATTGCTCGCTCGATAGGGCCGGGGAATCTTGGGCCTTTTCGTTTTCTTCGCCACCCCTAAGGCGCCTCAGGAGCGCACACAGGGAGTCGGCCGATCGAGCCGCGACACGAAGGGTGACTCGCCTCAATCAGTTCCCACACGGGGGCTTGTCGCACCGCTCCTGTCTGCCGCAGCAGGTTGAGCCCGTCTGTTGCAGCGAACACGCCGTGTTCCCGCGCCCGCGTTCGTCTGCTTGGCCAAAGAGGATACCTCCTCCTCCACTTATGATTCGGCGTACCTCCTTCCCACACACCGGACATACACTCAGCGGCGCATCAGTCATGCCTTGGCGTTGTTCGAAGCGGTGCCCGCACACGGTGCACTCGTACTCATAGGTTGGCATGGGCTACCTCCGTGCTATGCACAACGCAGCGGTTGAACCCACCCGCCGGCAAAAGGATCCCGCGCGGCCCTTGTAGGCGCACCGTGACCAGGTTACGCGCATCGGCTACCGAAGCATCACGGTTCGGCGCGCGGCGCGGCAGACCCACCCGCAGATGGTGCACTTTGGCTCACCGTGTCTTGACTCGAAGCTTCCGCCTACCAGTGACTCTCTACATCGGCGCCCTCAGCTTCATGCAGCCTCCCCAGCTTGAGCGCCTCCAAGGCCTCGCCAACTGTCGGCAGGTCGGCATTGTAGACGACCACGCCGGCAGCCTGGAGCACACGGAAGGCTTTTGGGCCGCAGTGACCGGTAATGAGCGCATCTGCCCCGGCCTGGGCCACGAATTGTGCGGCCTGCACACCGGCGCCCTGCGCTGCCTGCAGGTTCTGGGCATTGTCCAACACGGTGAATTCGCCACTCTCCGTGTCGTAGACCAGGAACTTGGGGGCGCGGCCGAACCGGGTGTCCAACGGTGCATCCAAGGTGTCGCCAGAGGTGGTACAGGCAACTCTCATAAGTATCTCCTTGGCAGGGGAGCACATGCGGCTTCCCACGGCAGATGCCGTGGGAAGCCGCATGCGGGGGGGCAGAAGCTCTACTCGTTGGCGGCCTTTGCCTCCAGCTCTTCCAGGCGCTTCCTCAAGAACTCCAGCTCCGACTGCAGCGCCTCAGCCTGGCTTCTGAGCGCCTGCTTCTCAAACTCAGGGTCCGGCATCTGAGGGGCCGGATACCCATAGGGCGCAGGATACCCGACACCCCATCCCTGGGCTGCAGGCACTCCGTACGGCAGGCGGCCCCATCCGGCGCCGAATCCTCGACCTCGACCAAATCCCCGGCCGAAGCCCCGGCCAAACCCTCTGCCGTATCCCCAGCCCATTGCTGGGTTCGCGTACCCGGGCATGGTGTTACCCGAGCAATACCCGGCGCCGCGGCCGGTCATCGGTCCTGCTCCAAACGGTCCAGTGCGATCTCCGCCTGGCATTATGCACCTCCTTCGTGAACTATTCCCGTGTCAAGGGAAGCCCGCATTTCGGGCATTGGCTCTGATTGCACGGAACCCCACGTTCATGAGGCTCCCTGTGTCCGCATTGTGGGCATACGCAGAAGCCGCCCGGGCCACCCGCGAACTGGCCGCCCATTCGGCCACGCCCACCACCCTGAAGATTGCCGCCCCGCCCATCCGCACTTTGCATGATTCCTCCTTCCCGCCGGCCGAGACCCCGCGTGCGGCCATGGCGTCTTCCCCTGCCGCATCCCGGCATGGCATACGCCTCGGCACCCAGAGTACGGTCAAGCCAGGCCTGCACTACCTCGGCCAAAGTCCCCGTCACGAACGGGGATACATGGATGCCGTAGGCGGCCACCATGGTACGAAGGGGATACGAGATCGCTCCGCACACCAGTTCATTCACGGCGAGTTCCGCCAGTCTGATGGCTTTGCCGGCAGGCGAATCCAACGGCAGTGTCGTCCGTATCTCGGCTACTATCCGCCCTGCGGTCGCGTCGACGACGTGGATATGGCCGGCCGTGTCGAACACCGGCGCGATGCGCTCATTCCAGACTGCAAAACCGGCTCGCATGGCGGTCCCTTTCTGTTGTTGTCATTCTTCTCTTGCACGAAGCGTGCCGTCGGGGTGTCTTGTCGTTCAGTTGAGGGAATCACTTTGAGGGGCAATGGTTACAACTGGCACACAGAGAGCAAGGGTAAGCATGGGTAGTCGCGTATGTGCGACCTACTTGAGCCAAAGTAGTCGCATAGGAAAGACTATCTATCCAGAGGTGTCGAGCTTCGGGGAGGAAGCGTGATGCCGAGACGCTTGAGTTTTCTGAACAGAGTGCTCTTATGAATGCCCAGGTCCTTGGCGGCGGCGAGACGGTGGTACCCGTGTCGTTCCAGGGTGCGGCGGATGATCTGTGCTTCCACCGAATCACGCGTCGCCTTCATGGACTGAGACTGCGGCACACCGCCGTGGCCAAGAAAATCGCCCGGCAGATGTTCCATGTCGATGGGGCCCTCGCCGCAGAGGACGAATGCCCTCTCGACGATGTTCTCCAGTTCCCTGACATTGCCTGGCCAGTCATGGGCCATGAGCAACGAGAGCGCCTCAGGGCTGATGCCGGTCACTGTGCGCTTCTGCACGCGGTTGAAGCGCGCGATGAACTGATCGACCAGAAGAGGGATGTCTTCCTTTCGCCGACGAAGGGGAGGAAGCTCGATGCGTACGACATTGACCCGGTAATACAGGTCTTCGCGAAACTCCCCGGTGCGGACCAACGCTGCGAGATCCGCATTGGTCGCCACAACTATCCGTGCATCGGTGCGCTCGGAACGGGTCGCCCCCAAGGGTTCATACACTTTCTCCTGCAGGACGCGCAGCAGGCGCACTTGTAGCGCGGGGCTGACGTGGCCGATCTCATCGAGGAACAGCGTACCGCCAGTGGCCAGGGCGAAGCGGCCCGGCTTGTTCTTGGCGGCGCCGGTAAAGGCCCCAGCCTTGTACCCGAAAAGCTCCGATTCAAGGAGCGTGTCGGGCAGAGCGCCGCAATTGACCGCAACGAAGGGACCATTGCGCCTGGGGCTCAAGGTATGGATCGTCCGCGCGACGACCTCCTTGCCCGTACCCGTCTCCCCGAGAATGAGTACGGTGCTGGGGCTGGCTGCCACGGCCGGTAGCACCTCGAAGACCCGGCGCATGAGGGGGCTGTGGCTCACCAGATCCCCGACGCGGGTTCGGCCTTCCAACTCGTGGCGTAATGCCTCGATCTCGCTCAAGTCCCTGAATGTCTCCGCGCCGCCGATGACGTTGCCCCCACCGTCGCGCAGGGCGGCGGCGGACACGCTGATGGGAATGCGTTGCCCCTCAGCATCCACTATGTAGCCGGTCTGGCCAACCACCGGCTTTCCGCTAATCAGGGAGCGTCTGAGCGCACACTCCGACTCGCACATGCTGGAACGGAACACGTCGGAGCAAATCCTGCCGATGGCCTCGCGCCGGGGAATTCCGGTGATCTCTTCTGCGGCGCGGTTGAAGGAGGTGACGACCCAGTCCAAATCCACGGTGAAGACCCCATCGGAGATGCTCTCAAGAATCGCCTCGGTCGGCGTCAGGGGTGTTGACCGTGAAGCTCGTCTCGGCATGATGCTCTTGCCTGGGCGCGGCGTCCTCTCAGCATTTCGTGGGCTAGACTCGGGGCGTGATGCCCAGAATCACCGCCAGGTTGGCATTGCGATCCAGGTGTGCCTCGATCTTGCCGGGCTCCTTCGTCGTGAGGAGGGTAGTGACGCCGGGGCCATGGCCGGAGGTGAAGCAGTCGGAATGCACGACGATGCCGATGGAGACTGCGCCCTGCTTGTAGATCCGGCCGTAGGTGTGATCGGTGTCCAGGACGGCCACGATGTCGCCGAAGCGCAAATCCGCCAGACCGAACTCCTTCACGGTCTGCTCATCGAAAAGCTGGATATCGTAGTCACCCGTCCAGGTCTGCTCCGAGCCGAGGCCCGAACCCATGATCTTGCCCGGCACCATCTTGGCCACCCCGACGTGCAACGCCCCGTTCTCTTCCTCGACAGGCAGCTTGCCCAGCAGCCCGGGGTCGAGGCTTCGGACCGCGACTTGGGGATGATCCAGCAGACGCAAACCTTGCCCGTAGGCCTTGACCAGGATCTTATCGTCAATCAGGAGCTTCTCCAGCGTCTCGGGCGCGAAGTCGATGAGCACGTGCTCGATGCCGCCATGCTTGCCCGTGATGACTCCCCGGGCGCCCTTGGCGTCCCCTGCGGCGACGATGGCCTCGTTTCCTATGCACGCCAGGGCGTTGTAGGCCCGGTTGTAGGCATCGGGAGAACCCTCGCGCTTCTCCGTATTCCAGGTCGATACGCCCGGCTCCACGTGATCAGCCGCCAGGCCGACGCACACATCACCGATGCGCTTGTTGTAGGTGATTCCTCCGACACCGGGCAGCAGCAACACTTCGCCGTCGTGGGCCAGCACGTAGGGCCGGGCGCCTTTCACCGGATGCGATACCTTCCCCATCACCGACATCATGATCAGATCCTGTGTATTCGTTCGAAGCATTCCCTCTCCTTTGGTGTTCGTTTCCAGGCACGTCGAGGCAGATCCCAGGGGCACCTCTGTACAGCAGCCAAGGAAGTCAACCCCTCGACCACGTCAAGCGTGCCTTGTCCCCGGCACTGCTACACGAAACGGCCCATGATGCGCCGCTTCCTGTCGAGATGACCTTGAGGCCTGGCGCGTGTAGTGATGGGTGTGACCACGATGCGATGCCCCACACCGGCGACGCGATTTCGGGTTCTTGCCCGATGCGCCTTAGGGCCGCACGATGAGAGCGGTCGTGGCCGAACTGCCTGCGGCCGTTATCCGGCAGACGTAGGCGCCGGCCGGGCAGTTGCCCGCTTCCCAACGCAGGAGATGTTCTCCGGAGGGCAGGTACCCGTGATGCAGGATCTTTACCATTCTTCCCGCGGGGGTATAGACTGCCGCGAACACCGACAGATCCGCACCCAATCGACACGGTATGAACGACAGTGACGATGCCGGGTTCGGCCATGGCGATCCCAGCACCATCATCAAAGGCACTTCATGGAGCCGGGCGTCATCGGCCGTTGTCGGATCGAACTGGAGAACGTACATCCCGTCATACTCATCGGCGACATACACGGTTGACCCGACCGAAAAGATTCCCTGCGCCCAGTCACCGGTATCGTAGGAGCCCACGATGCTCATGGACGCGGGATCCTGCACATCCACTACCATGAGCCCATCGAACCCATTGGCTACAAACGCAAAGTGCTCCCACACGGCGACATCCGCCGCCCAGGAACTCCCCAGTGTGCCCAACTCGGCGGGATTGGCCGGATCGCTCACGTCAACTACGCGAAGCCC
>JAFGKV010000085.1 GCA_016928395.1 Candidatus Fermentibacterota bacterium
AATCGGCTGGCCGAGTTGCCCAGCGGGACGACCACGTGGTCCAGCGCATCGGGCATCGGCGACCCGGATCACAACTGGACCTATCTGGTCCGCGCGGTCGACGCAGCCGAGCTTGAACTGAGCCGCTCGGGCTATGCCGGCGAGTTCGACTGGGGGATGATCATCCCGTAGGCTGGCACCGATCCGCCACATTGACCATATAGGACAAATCCTATACAGGACCTGTCCTATACTGTTCGTGGGAGAACTCTAACGGGCAAAGGTTAGTTGGCACGCAAGGTAGCCGCATTCGGTGGTGCGGGGACACCCCAGCGCGCATCCTCACCGCCAAGCCGTGGCGCGGCGTTCCCACCCAGGGCATGGAACGAACGGGTGTGGTGAGGAGCACGAGTGTCATCACCCGGCTTGACCGGGTGATCCAGAGCTGGGTCCAGATGCTCCTGCCTGGATTGCCCGAACGAGTCCGGCAATGACGGGGAGAGGTGTGGAAGTTGCCACACGCATCATCAGGGCCGCCCGGGGCCGCGACTTGTTTACGCCAACATGCAAAGCTCGTACTCGCACTCGAGCTTGGATTCCCGGCTCGCCGATTGCGACAAGGATGGCGATACCGCCCCGTGCGCTTCGGTTACGGAATGTTAGCAGGGAACTGAAAGACCGCGAATCGGGCTGACATCGCAGAGGGATTCCCGGCCTCATCCACTGCGATTATGTGGTAGTAGTCGTACCGGGAGAATGCCTCGTTCCACTCGGTCCAGGCCGTGTCTGTTGCCTGGTGGTCGGGGTGGAGCACGGCCGGGAGTACGGCCAGGATCGATAGCTCGGGAGGCTCGATGCCTGGGCGTTCATACTCGTACCGTACCACGCGGTAGAACAGAACGTTCTCAGGTCCGCCCAACTCATCAAGGGTGACCGCATTCCAGGTCAGCACTGCGGTGCTGTTCTCTGGGTCGACCTGGGCGGCGAACTGGCTCACGGCTTCAGGCCTCGTCCCGTCGCCGGTGTAGTTGTTGGGCACCACAAACACCGCGCCCGCATCGTACTCCACAAACGGATCGGCGGCAGCCCCAATGATCATGTCCGGATGGCCATCGCCGTTCACATCGCCGCCGGCCACGCTGGCACCCGCCCAGAACTTTCCGGACACGCCACGCCAGCCGCCTTCAGCTTGCTCTATGTCCAGCGTCGAGGGCCAGCTCTCTCTGCCAAAGACCGCGTAGGCTTTGCCGACTCCATTGTCGAAGATCGGGGCGCCAACGGCGAAATCGTCGTATCCGTCATTGTCAACGTCGCCCAGGAGCGCCATGGCGTCACCGGTGGAGAAGTCAGCGCCAAGAATCTGCGTGTCGGCATCGGATGCGGTGATGAGGGTTGGAGCAGTCGCGACACTGCTGCCCAGAAACACGAAAATCCGGCCCGTTTCCGAAGGGTGGGAGCTGGACACAAGGAAATCACCCTTGCCGTCACCATCGATGTCGCCGACTCCAGAGACGCAGGTGCCGATGAGTTGCTGGTCGAGCTCTCCCACGATAGCCGCGTCGGCATTGGCAAGGCTCTCATTCAGACTCCAGCCGCTGGACCGGCCAAGGATCAGATATGCCTTACCGGCGAAAAAGAGGCCGGTGGGCGAGTAGTAGGGAGCGCCGATGACGATTTCGTCCCTTCCGTCACCATTGAGGTCGGAGACGCCGGTGACGGAGTATCCGGCCTGGCTGTCGGGAATCTGCGCTTCCCCGATAAACGATGCATTGGCCGCGATGTTGATGGGGACCGCCTCTCCCCCCCCTCCGGGCCAGGTAGTTCTGCCCAGAAACAGGTAGGTCTTTCCCGCGGATGTGCCTGCGCGACCGGACATGCCGAGCAGGAAGTCGCCCATGCCGTCGTCGTCCACATCCCCCACGGCCGCAACGGAGGGGTTCCCCATCACTGCCTCGCCGACGAATGCGGCATCCGCCATATAGAGCGGCACATTGTGCGCCCAGCCGCTCGCTTTCCCGAAGATGATGTAGACCTTGCCGTAGTCAGCTCCATTCTCATCATTGCCTGGAGAGACAATGACGATATCGTCGTAGACGTCGCCATTGAGGCTTGGTACGATAGCCACACCGGCAGATCCTCCATCTTCGGATCCTCCGGGATGATCATCCGCGGCCTCCCCGCGGAAGCTGGCCTGGGAGTTGTCCATGATGCCCAACTCCGGCTGCCACCCGGCAGTGGAGCCGAAGACCACGAACACGGTTCCAAGGTCAATACCGCCAGTGGAGTCATAGGGCGCGGCGAACACCATGTCATCAATACCGTCGCCGTTCACATCGCCGCCGGACGCGACGCAGAGGCCCAGCTTCGCGTCCTCCATGGGGCCTGTCCATGACCATGGCGCCGACCATGTGTATTGGCCCTGCTCCCATGCAAAGGCGCTGCCAAGGCTGATGGCGCAGATCAGAAAGGCGAGGAATAGCCGGAACATGTGTGACCTCCTATAGTGATGGCGCCTGGGACCTAGGTTGATGATGACACCAGTTGAATGTCCGGCTCCGTTCGCTCCCGCGCAAGTATGCAGGCCGTCTCGAGGGTTCAGGGTTCAGTCGGGCCTTTGAGGGCGCGGGCGCACTCAGGTTTCCCAAGGGTGAGAGGACGGCCGGCTGTCAGCTATCGGCTGTCAGCTGTTGGCTATCGGCTATCAGGCCCGCCCAGCGCTACGAGAAACCGTTGCCGTAGTAGGGGCGACCGTCTCT
>JAFGKV010000086.1 GCA_016928395.1 Candidatus Fermentibacterota bacterium
CCACGTTCCGCCGCGATTGCCAGCGGTGCCCGCCGTGCGTCGGGATCCACATTCGTGGCATCAAACACCATTTCCAACCCCTGGGAAAGGCCTTGGCGCAACGTGTCCAAGGCGATCTGAAAGACCTCATTATTGCGGCGCTGATCGGCCATGTCGCCCGTAAGGTCTCGCCGGATATCATCCATGGAAACCACGTGCTCCATCCGCCGCCTCCGCACCCAGTGGCTCTTCCCACTGGCGGGAATGCCCACAGGAAGCCACAGGACCCCCGTAGCGGTGCCAGCGCTCAGCGTGCACAGTTCCTCCTGGTTCAGGCGTGCCGCCCACCGGGAGTGCCCTCGTGAGAGGCCGTGTGGGCGGCCTGCCCGTGCTGCCTTCACCATCGAGCCGATGGTTTCGCGTTCGGCGCACGAAGGGCACAGACATCGAAGCCATTCCCAGACTACCCAGAAAGAAGCATCTCCCATGGCTTCCATCGCCAGGCCCATCAACACTGCGACCCGCCGCACCGCCTGAGTGCAATCGTCCCCCTGGTCTATCTCGCGCAGATGAGCCTGCAACCGAAGTGCAACGATGAGTGACCAAGGTTCCATGCGCCAGAGAGGATCGCCCACAGGCGGCGCCCGGCCTGTGACCATGATCCTGCGGATCGCACGCACCGAAGTCGGCGCCAGAACCAGAGGGCTGGCAGGGTGGCCGGGAGACTCGCATGCTCCACGCAGGGCGCATCCACCGTGGCCTCGATCTACTCATGAGTATCGGTTCATGCTCCTTGCGCGCCATCACGCACGCGCCTCGTGCACATCTTCCCACTCCGCGATGAGAGTCTCAATCCGCGCCTCCAGCTCCCGCTGTTCCCGGTTCAGTTGGACCAAAGCTTCCCATTGCGGCGCCAGCTCGGGATCCACCTGCCGGAGCTTGAGGTCTTCCACCCGCCTCTCCAGCCCCTCTATCTCCCGTTCGATGGCCCCCGGGGACCGCCTATGCTTTCGCGGCACTGTCCTCTGGTTCCCTGACGGCTGAGGCTTCCTGGTTTCGGGCCTGGCAGGCTCCCACACTCGCTCCAACGGGGGAAGTACGGATCGAACCGAACCGTCCTCGATGACCAGCGCACGGTCAGCCACGCGAGTGATCAGCCTGCGGTCATGGGTGACCATGATGATGGTCCCCGCATAGCCGACCAAGGCATCCTCCAACCCTTCCCGGGCTTCGAGATCCAGGTGATTGGTCGGCTCGTCCAGTACGAGAACATTGGCCGGCGACAACAAGAGACAGGCCAGGGCCAGCCTGCTCCGTTCGCCTCCCGACAGGGTCTTCACCGGCTGAAAGACCCGCTCGCCCCGGAACAGAAATCGCGCCAGATAGCTCCTCCCCTGGCCGCTGGTCCAGTCGGCTCGAAGAGCCAGCACGGCGTCCAACGGCACGTCGCCCAGCAGATGAGGCTCACTTTCCTGGGGAAGATAGGCGACATCAACATTGTGTCCCCATTCCACGTGGCCGCTCGTGAGCGCTATCCTGCCGAGAAGCGCCAGCAGTAGCGAGGTCTTCCCCGATCCGTTGGGCCCTAAGATCGCGAGACGCTGGCCCCGCTCCAACCGCAGTGCGGCACCCCGGATCACCTCAAGGCTTCCCCGTGCCACCGTGAGATCGCCGAACTCCAACACGACCCTGCCTTCCCGCCGCGAATGGGGAACGGAAAAGGCGATCTCCTTTCGCACGGTAGGCGCATCGTCCGCGGCTCGGCTCTCCAGTTTCTCCAGGCGTTTTCGCCGGCTTTGGGCCTGCGCGTGGCGAGTGCCCGCGATATTGCGACGGATGTAATCCCGCAGGCGTTCCTTCTCTTCCTCGGCCCGTTCCCGCTCTGCCAGGATGCGTTCGCGCCGGGCCTGCCTCTGGGGAAGATAGTCCGAGTATGAACCGGGATAGAGCCTAAGGCTGAACGCATCCAGTTCGGCGATGGCGTTTGTGACCCGGTCAAGGAAGTAACGGTCATGACTCACCACCAGGCACGAACCCTGATGGGCCACGAGGAGATCCTCCAGGAATCCCAAAGCCCACACATCCAGATGATTCGTCGGCTCGTCCAGCAGCAGGATATCCGCCTCCTGGAGCAAAACCCTCGCCAAAGCAGCCCGGCGCTGTTGACCCATGGAGAGTGTGCTGGGAAGCCGGTCCCACAGAGGACGGGGTAGCCCGAGCCCCGTGAGGTATGCTTCCGCCTTATGCCGTGCCGCATACCCGCCGGCGGATTCAAACCTACGCTGCAACACGCCATAACGTTCCACGTCTTCATCGCGCGAATCGGCACCCAGGCATGCCTCCAGGGCATCGATCTCGCGGCGGAGCCACGCAAGATGCTCATCCGCCTCCACCACCGCCTCGACCAGCGGCCTGTCGCCCTCCCATTTCGTCTCCTGCTCCAGAAGAACCCTCCGTGACCCCCTCGTGAGGGAGATCGAACCAGATGAAGGGTCCAGCCCTCCGGCAAGAACCTGGAGAAGCGTGGATTTCCCCGAGCCGTTGACCCCCACCAGCCCGATCCGCTTGCCCGGGGCCAAGGTCAAGTCGACCTTCTCGAACACGACTGACGCGCCATAGGCGAAGGCGAGCCCGCTCGCCAGTAGTTGGCCCACGGCTACTCCTCCCACACGGAGCGGTAGACCTCCGCGGTACGTTCCGCCATACGGTCCGAAGAGAAGTTAGCTTCCACATGAGCACGACCGGCAGCGCCGATCCGATGCGCCCGGGGTGGATCACCCAAGAGATCGGTCAAGGCATCACCCAGCCGTTGCGGATCTTCCGGAGGCACCGTGAGGCCGACTTCATCGGTGCTGAGGAGATCGGGAACCCCGCCCACCGAGGCAGCAACCACGGGCACCCCCGCGCTCATGGCCTCCAAGGCGGCAATGGGCAGACCCTCCCCACGAGAAGGCAAGACAACAACGCTGCTCTTCTTCAGCAACGGCGCCACATGCTCCCTGAAGCCCAGAAATCGGACGCTGTCACCGATGCCCAGGCGCCGGCTCTGCGCCCGAAGTTGTGCCTCCGTTGGCCCTTCACCCGCCAACCACGCCACGGCGCCAGAAACGCGCTCCACCACGCGGACCATGGCCTCAAGAAGAATGTCCTGCCCCTTCTCACGGCTCAGACGCCCCATGCACAGCACCACCGGGCCCGCCTCGCCCGGCAGTTCATCCTCCCCCTCTTCGGCGGCCATATCGATATCGATGCCATTGGGGATGTAGGTGACCCGGCGCCCCGTGCCCAGACTACGGCACAACGAGTGCGAGACACCGATCCACCGATCCGTGAGAAAGTCGGTACCGCGCACCA
>JAFGKV010000087.1 GCA_016928395.1 Candidatus Fermentibacterota bacterium
CTCTACGCCGTGCGGATCACAGGATGCGTCGTCGTGTCCCGCTTCACCGAGGACCCTGCCGCCGGCGCTGTCTCCATGGAAAGGCGCCCTTCCAACGGCCCTCCATAGCGTGCATGCGCGGGATACGTGTCATGCACTGACCGCATGCATCCCCACCCGAGCCGCCGGCGTTTCTGTTGAGTTACTTTAAAAAACAAAGTCAACGAGCATAAATACTTGAAAAAACAAAGTTCGATACGAACCGCCCGCGCCTTCCTCTTCCCTCGATGTGCGATGTTTCCCCTCCCCTTCCGAATGTAGGAGCGGTGTCAACCGCGAACGCAACCCTTCGCGCCTGACGGCGCTCCTTACTACAGTGCATGGGCCGTGCACCCGCGCCGCTAGGTCGGCTCACGATGGCAATTCCGACCACTGCGCTCCTTCTCCCGTTCCCTTTCGCCGTTCGATGTTGAATGCTCGATGTTGAATGTTGAATGTTCAACGTTCTCTTCCCCCTTTCGCAAAGGGGGACCGAGGGGGATTTCAGTCCTCTTGCCCATGCAGGAAAACCGCCTCCCCGTTCGTTCTAGTAGTCGTACGGTGGTGGCCGTCCGTGCGCCCGAGGGAATAGTAGACGCGCACGGCCTGGGTTCCTTTATTGATAGATCTAAGACATGCCGTGCGAAATGCGCGGCACATCCGGGCTACGCGAATTCTCGCGCGGCTCCGGTGGGGTACTCTCTGGGAGAGGAGGTTGTGCATGCGTCTTCGCTGTCAATGTCTACCGGTCGTTGTGTGCATGCTGCTCGTCGCGGTTCCCGCGCTGGGCCAGGTTATGAAGGTCTCCGACCTGGGACGAGAGGTGAACAACGTCGTCACGGTTGAGGGGTTCGTGACCCAGTACCAGGAAGACCCTGCAACGACGCGGGTGTTTCACATCAAGGACGACTGGGCCGGGATCGTGATGATCCGCACATCGGATCCGGTTCCCCGAGTAGGTGCTAGGCTTCGCGTTACGGGTACGGTCACGATCGACCCGAAGTTGAATTCGCCTTCGATCATCGAGAAATCGCGGGTCGTGGTCTCGGATCCGGGCGCGCCTCCGCCTCCCCCTCCTCCTGTCTACACCGAGACCGAGGCCGCCGGGGAGACCAACTATCTGCTCTACCTCCTCATCGCGGCAACGGTCATCGTCCTCGGCGCTTTGGTCGTGGTGATCGTGCGGATGGTTGGCAAGGGCAAGGCCGAAGCCGAGCCAATTGCCGCCCCGAGTGGGGCTCCCTTTGCTCCGTCACCAACCGGCGGCCCCTCCCAGGTTCCCGACGGCGCGACCATCCAGATGCCGAAGCCTCAGGAGATCATCGAAGGCCACACGATCAAGATGCACGCGCCTCCACCTGGCACGCTGAAGTTGCTTCCCGGCTTCTTCGAGGTTGCTGCCGGCGAGCCGCAGCTCAAGGAAATCCGGCTTTACAAAACCTCGGGCCAGACTGAGATCGAGACGACCATCGGCCGAAACCCTGGCGAACCCTACAAGCACATCCAGTTGAAGCTCCCGACCGTGTCACGCCAGCAGGCGAAGCTGGTGTTCTCGAACGGGCGGTATACGCTCATCAACTATGCGCCCGACAGCAGCAATCCGACCGAGGTCAACGGGTCACCAATGGGCGTGAACGAATCCCGGATCCTGGAGGAAGGCGACCGGATCCGCATGGGTGAACTTGAGTTGGTCTACCACGTACGCTGATCGTGAGGTAGGAGCGGCGTGAGCCGCGAACCTAGCGGGGCGGGCCTCTGCGCCCGCCCACCCTTCTCCCCTTCGGAGAAAGCCGAGCGTTCAACGTTCGGTGTTCAACGTTCCCTTTCTCTTCCCCCTTTGAAAAGGGGGACCGAGGGGGATTTCTGAGGTGAGGGTGAATCTCGCGGCGTCAGCCGCGAACGCAGCCCGTGTCGGATTTTGTGGTTTGTGTTTCGGTTTTCACTGACCCTATCCGGGGGTGCTGATGGCGACGACGCCTGATCGAGTTACTCTCGCGACCCGAACCCATCAGGGTCGCCGGCCCTACAACCAGGATGTCGTGCTCGCGGAGGAGGTCTTCCTCAAGTCAGGAGCCAGAGGCCATCTCCTGATCGTGGCCGACGGCATGGGCGGCGCCGCGGCCGGCGAAGTGGCCTCCAGGGTCGCGGCCCATACGCTCCGCAATACCCTGGTTGACTGGGTTAAACGCAACGACATTGACCCTTCATCGGCAAAGACCGGCCTTCGCCTCGGGTATCGCGCCGCACACGAAGCGGTCCAACAGGAGGCGGCCAAGGACCCCGCGCGCCAAGGCATGGGAACAACTCTGGTTGCGGCCTTGGTTTGGGCCGATCACTACGTAGTCGCCAATGTCGGCGATAGTCGAGCCTACGTGATCGATTCCGGCGACATCACGCAGATCACCAAGGATCATTCAGCCGTCCAGGAGATGATCGACCGCGGCGTCATTCAGCCGGAGCACCGCGCGACCGCGCCCATGGCGCATGCGTTGACCCGGGCCTTGGGAGACTCGCCGGAGCCACCGGAGGTTGACGTGTTCCCTAGGGATGGCGCCTACTCGCTTCACCCGGGCCAGATTCTACTCCTCTGTTCCGATGGCCTGGAAAACGGCGTGGACGACGACGCGATCCACGGCCTCGTCTGCGGCGCCCCGAACCTGGAGGACACCGCCGAGGCCCTCGTGCGCGCGGCATGGCATGGCGGCAGCAGAGACAATATCAGCGTTGCTCTTGTGGAGCGCGGTCATCTCCAACGCCGCCCAGGAAAGGCATCGCTTCCTCCGCCCATCTCTCGGGCCAAGCCCCGCACACGCCGAAGGCGCCCTTCGTCGATTCCGGCCTTGGTCTTGTTCCTCGTGGCCGCCGGCCTTGGTGCCGCCACCTGGAAGGTCTGGCACACCACCCAGACCGAGCAGCTGGTTCCATCTCCCCCCTTGTCAAAGGAAGACCAAGAGGGATCAACGGTGCTTCCCCCTTTAGAAAAGGGGGATCGAGGGGGATTTCCGTCCCCGATGGATGGGGATTTTGGCCCCGACACCGCTTTTGCACAATTCGACTCCGCAGCCCCAGAGAGCTCAACCGCGGCTACCGTTGCCCCTCCCCCTTTGCAAAAGGGGGATGAAGGGGGATTTCCTTCCCCGACGTCTCAAGAGGATCGCCCGCGCTTACGCAGGGCACCAGAGGCCCCGGCGAGACCACCGTCTCCCAAGCCCCAAGCACCAACTCCTGTGCCCATCACCGATCCCACTTCCGCTCCGACCGCCGGCACTGCCGTCACCGAACCGACTCGAACTCCTCCCCTTACTTTAGAGGGTGACGAAGGTACGACCCAACCATCTCCCCCTTTGCCAAAGGGGGATGAAGGGGGATTTCCATCCCCGCTCCCCGAGGCGGCGCTCCCGGGAGAACCTGGGGTCGAGCCTCCAACTTCCCCAGCACGAATGCTCCCTGATTCAGTTGCTCCGGCTCGTCCCGACTCTCCTTCGGCTACAAGTCCGATTGATCCCACGACGTCCGCTCCCGCCGACGCAGCTCAGCCACCTGCCGAACCTCCCGAGCCAGCTCCTTCGACCGAGGCGAACCCGAACCCATGACCCCACTGTGGCTCTTTTCCGATGCCATGGCTTCCTTCCCTCTCTCCAACGTGCAAGACGCCCGGTTTCGCGCATTTGAGGTCGCAGTCTGCGACCTCAAATGCGCCCCTCCTAACTTGGGGAATGCCTTGCACAAACGCTGTAGGAGCGCCGTCAGGCGCGAAGGGTTTGGGTTCGCGGTTGACACCGCTCCTACCATCGGGAATGTGGTGCACGGACAATGTACGTTCGCAGTTGACACCGCTCCTACCCTGGGGAATGTGGTGCACGGACAATGTACGTTCGCGGTTGACACCGCTCCTACCCTGAGGAATGTGGTGCACCGACGCTGTAGGAGCGGCGTAAGCCGCGAAGATGGCCAGAAGCCGTCAGCAGCGAACCCTGGTCCTGAACGATGATGCAACACACTCCTGCTCCTGCAGACAAGCCCTGGGTCGGGCGGGAAACCCCTGGGCTCCTTGCCCTCCGCAGAGGCCGGTTCTCGGAGCCGAACAGGGCATACTTCTTGACGACGGTCGTGCACGAGAAGCGGCCGCTTCTTGCGGGCCGTGTCGGCGAGCGGGTCGCTGAGAGCCTTGTCAGGTGGCAGGAGGTGGGCGGAATGCCCTTGTTGGCGTTCGTGATCATGCCGGACCATGCCCACATCCTGGGTGTGCTGAGGGATGGTAGTGACCTGGGGCGTGCGTTCGGTCGGTGGAAGGCGGGGGCGGCGAAGGAAGCGAATGAAGAACTGCGAAGGACGGGTCGGTTCTGGCAATCGGGGTTCCACGATCACGCGGTGAGGAGGAGCGAGGATCTGCGGGAGATCGCTTCGTATATTGAGGGTAACCCGGTGCGCAAGGGGTTGGTTTCCAGGGCCGAGACGTTCGAGTTGAGCAGTGCGAGCGAGCGTTTCCGCGACCGGGTTCTGGGATGGGCGCTGATCTGAGCACGAAGGGCATGCGTTTGCGGTTGACACCGTTCCTACGTTGGGGAATCTGGTGCGCGGACAATGTAGGAGCGGCGTCAGCCGCGAATCCCTCGGATTTCCCACACACAGGCCGAGGGGGATGTTCTGCCCGCATCCATTCATCCAGTGTTCACCGATTCCATCTCATTTGTCGTTCGATGTTCGATGCTAGTTCTTCCTCCCGGAGTCTCTCATGCTATTCTATCGTCCTGGCCTAATCATCGTTGACCGTTTCGAGCTCCGGCAGGAGCTGGGCGCCGGCGGCATGGGGATCGTGTTCGGGGCGATGGACCGGGTCCTCGACGAAGACGTGGCCCTCAAGTTCCTGCCACCGGCCATGGCGCGGGATCAGGATGCCATCGAGCAGTTCACGAAGGAAGTGAAGCGGGCGCGCAAGGTTCCTGGGGAGTACGTCCTGCGGGTCCACGACATCTGGAACGACGGCGAGGGCGGCTGGTTTGTCAGCATGGAGTGGGCCAAGGGGGGAGATCTGACGGCGTACCGGCGGCGGTACGGAACGCTGAGTTGGGATCAGGCGAAGACGCTCCTGCTGCCGATTCTCCAAGGGCTTCAGGCAGTGCACAAGGCGGGGATCGTGCATCGGGACATCAAGCCGGCGAACATCCTGTTCCGGGAAGATGGGACGCCGGTGGTGGCGGACTTTGGGATCTCGAAGTCGATTCAGGCTTCGATGAGCCGGATCTCACAGGACGCGACGATCAGCGGCACCCCGGCATACATGGCGCCAGAGGCGATTCGGGGCGGGAGCGAGATCGGGTTTCACACGGATCTCTATGCGATCGGCTGCATGGCGTATGAACTGGTGACGGGCCACACGCCGTTCGTGGGCGATCCGATGTCGGTGATGTACAATCAGACACAGAGTGACCCGTCGTTCAGTGGCATGCCGCCTGAGGCGATTCGGTGGATCGGTGCGTGCATGATGAAGGATCCGGCGCGGCGAGTGCGGAACGCCGAGGAGCTGATCCGGGGTCTAGAGGATCCGAGCCGGTTGCCGGCGTACGTGCCGGTGGTCCCCATTCAGCAGTACGTGCCTTCGGTGCAACCGGATCCGGTGCCGAGGGCGCCGGCTGGCCCTCCCGCGCAACGCGCTCCCGTATCCTCTTTGCCGGCTGTGGAGCGAACGCACAAGGTCCCGGCTGTGTCTCCAAGGGTGTCGTCTCCGGCTGCACCGGTGCTCCCCAGTGTATCCTTCATGCCCTCGGAGGCGCGACAACAGGGAGATGCGAAGCCGAAGGTGCGCCGCAAATCCGCCAACTACCTGCCGTTCGTGCTCGTCGGTGCCCTCGCGGCGCTCCTGGTAATCATCCTGATTGTGATTCTCCAAGGCAGAGGAACGCCGCACCAACGGGTCGCCAGAGCACCGGTTGGAGTTCAGTATCCACCACCAGACGGTGGCCAACAGCCCGATGCGAATGAGACGCCGGATCGTCCACCCTCCCCGCCTCCTCCGGAATCCGATCCGGGGGACTCTCGTATCGAGCTCATTGCCCGCCTGGAAGAGGAAGCACGCGAGCACTTCGCTGCCAGAAGGTACACCAGCCCAGCAGGGCGGAACACCTGGGAGACGTGCCGGCGCATCCTCGCGGAGCAGCCGGACAACTCGCTCTGTCAGATGCTCCAGGGACAGATGCAGAACTGGTACGTCAAGGACATCGGGAAGAAGCTGGTAGATGGCGACTGTGAGGGCGCCGAGGCATGTGCTCGGGCGCTTCGACAGCTTGGATGGGCCAGTGACTACTCGGCCCGAATCGCCGACTGCCGGGCGCGTAGGGGGCCACCTCCCCCCCCACCTCCCCCAGCAACCATTGGGCTCTGTCCATTCTGCGGAGAGCGGACCGAGAAAGGGAATCGATGCCAGATGTGCGGGAAGAGCCTTGCAGGTCGCGGTGTAGTCTGCCCCTCCTGCCAGAAGTGGGTGCCGGCGGGCAATCGATGCACGGAGTGTGGCAAGGAGCTTCCGTGAGGCGGTGCGTTCGTTTTCATCGCGCAAGGCCGGCCTTTGAGATGCGGATCTTGGAGGCGGTGGAGGTATCATTGTGCTACCTTGCCGCCATAAGACAGCACATGAACCGTTGTCGAACAAGGAGGAGTCACTGATGAGAAGATCAGCCGTGCTCATTGGGGCATGCATTCTGATGCTGGCGGTCAGCCTCGCGTATGCCAAGCCGTGCCCTCAGTGCGGGACCGAGAACATAGACGAGGCGAAGTTCTGCAAGCAGTGCGGCTTTGAGTTCGCAAAGGCCGACGAGATCCGCAAGGCCCTGGAGCAGGAGCGGGCTGCACTGCTTGAGCGAGCGGACTCGGCGTACAAGGCCGGCCGGTGGGAAGATGCCCTGACCTCGTACAGGGCCCTGCTGCAGAAGGATTCCGGCAATGAGCTCGCAAAGGGCCGGATTCCCGAATGCGAGAGGAAGGCCAACGAGGAGAAGGCACGACGTGACCAGGAAGCCCGTGCAGCGCAGCTCAGGCGTGAGTACGATGCCTGGCTTGAAGATGCGCGGAAGAACCGCACGTATCGACTGAAGACTGCGCGGGGTTTGCTGGACGACGGGAAGCTCTATGAAGCCGGGCGGAATAGCATGCTCGCCCTTGCGGGAGATTGGAACTGGAAGGAAGGCAGAGCACTCCTGAAGGAGATCCTCAGCAAGGCAACCTGGAACTTGAGCGTCTGTGATCCTGAGGCAGCGTTCGGTGGGCTGACGATTGCAGCCCCATACAAGGAGGAATTGAAACAACAGGCCCTCATGGTCTGCCGGGAATTCGCCTTTGGTGTCCTCGAAATCGACGTATCGATCCCCGGGGCGGAGATTGCGGTTGACGGTAGGCGGATCGGTGTCTCACCTGTTGAGCCTGAGAGCCTGGCCGCGGGATCGCACGTGGTCGTGGCGCGCAAGGAAGGATACTACGACGCCACGGAGTCAGTTGAGGTCCAAGGAGGAGGCGAGATCACCCGGGTGAGTCTTGGTCTCCGGTCTGCCACCGGCGTGGCGCGCATCCTGTCGAATCCGACGGGGGCTCGCGTATTGCTGGACGGAACGTACGCGGGGACTACTCCCCTTCTTGATCTCACCCTTGACGGCGGTCAGCGGCAGGTTGTGGTCGAGTCCAAAGGCTACGAGCGCTGGTCTGGCATCCTCACGGTTGTGGAAGGCGAGACT
The DNA here is from genome assembly GCA_016928395.1 of Candidatus Fermentibacterota bacterium. Taxonomy (GTDB): domain Bacteria; phylum JAFGKV01; class JAFGKV01; order JAFGKV01; family JAFGKV01; genus JAFGKV01. Next base: position 7,743 of record JAFGKV010000087.1, read on the forward strand.
GCGTCGCTCGAAGCCGCGCTGATCGCGAAGAGCAAGGGCAAGGCGTTCCTACGCTCGGCTCTCTTGCCGGGATCAGGGCAGCGCTATCGCGACAGGACGGGGACAGGCTGGGTCTATACGGTCGCCCAGGTGGTTTCCGCCGGAGCAGCGGTGTTCGGCTACTCGGCCTACAGCTCCGCCTTCGACGAGTACGAGGAGGCAGTGAGGGACTATGAGTCTAGCGGCAGCGAGCAGTCCTGGCAGAGGATGATCAGCAAGCACAACGACGCCCAGGACAAGCAGAAGACGAGCAATCTTACTCTGTCCCTGGCAGTTGGAGTCTATGTGGTGAATCTGGTGGACGCCTTGGTGTTCTGACCAAAGGGTAATCACTGGGAGGTCTTTGATCATGCGTATTCTTAGGGAGTCACCGCGGCGCGTCACCAGAATGGCGTCGGTCCTTACCTGCCTGGCCATGATGGCAGTAGTATCGGAACGCTGCACGAAAGATCCTTCATCGCCTCCGGGACCTCCACAGCCGGAGATTGCGGTAAGCCCCACGAGCCTGAGCTACTCCGTGGCGGTGGATGGGAGCCAAACCAAGAGCTTGGTGGTCACGAATAGTGGCAAGGCGACGCTGAACGTGAGTTCTATCAGCGTCAACGCATCATGGTTGGAAGGGATCATGCAGAGCTTCTCCGTGTCACCTGGTTCGGCCCAAGAGATGATGGTGACTGCGAATGCGCACGGAATGAGTGCCGGGGACTACAACGCCACGATCACGATTGCGAGCAATGATCCGGACGAAGCGACGAAGACGGTGGGGGTGACGTTCGAGGTGACGTCGACGTCGCAACCAGACATTGACGTGAGTCCGACGAGCCTGAGCATGGACACCGTATGGACGGGGGGAAGCACGACCGCGACGTTGACGGTGCAGAACGTGGGGAATGCGACGCTGAACGTGACGTCGATCACGGACAATCAGGACTGGCTGAGCGAGAGTCCGACGAGCTTCAGTGTGAATGCGGGGTCGAGCCGTGCTGTGACGGTGACGGCGAGCGCGGCGAGTCTGGGA
>JAFGKV010000088.1 GCA_016928395.1 Candidatus Fermentibacterota bacterium
GCTTCGGGAATGCCTCGCCCCTACGGATCGGTCAGCCGTCATGTCCAGGACTGATGCGCGGGCATGGGCAACATGTGGTGCGTCCGCTGACAGCCTGGCTATTGCCCAAAGGTGAAACACACCCTAGCATGTGACGTCGCGAACGGCAGCGCCCAAGGCCTCAGCCCGAGCAGACACGGGTCTCAGCCCGAGCAGACGCGGGCCGAAAGCCCTTGGGCGCAGAGACGGTGGCGCGGGCCTTGCGCAGCGGCGGCTGCGCCGCCGGGCCGGGCCGGCTACCCGGCCTACATGGCGGCCCGTATACTGCGCGATGTGAGTTGGCCAAATGCGATGGCCCCGCGCGTCAACGCTCCCCGGGGGTCTACGGGTCCTGCGCCCGACTTCGTTTCCCGGTATGGACGGGCATTTGCTCCGGCAGGTGGGCCGCATTGGCGGATCGTACGACAGCCTAGAGGTCCAGCTCCTCCTTGACCATCTGTAGCACCCTTTGGTATTCGGGTCGTGTCTCTCTTAACCGGGCGATCTGCTTGGGACTCGAGAGACGGACGTGGCTGATGGCGCGCTCGACCCTCTCGGTCGTGGTGAGCGTGTCGTCTGTCACCAGGATCACCGGTACGCCCTGTTCGGCAGCCGCGCTGAGCACCTGCACCTCGGGCCGGAGGTTGCCGGTAAGGATGAGGCACCGCGTCGACGTGCGCAGCGCAGCCATGATCACGTCGGAACGGTCGCCGCCGGTGATAACAGCTTTGTTGGCCTTGCGCTGGAAGAAGAGGTAGGCCGCATCGCCCGTCATAGCACCCAGCATGTAGGTCTCCACCAACTCATCCAACTGGTCTTCGGCGCACAGCACTTCGCCGCCCAGTTCTTCGGCGAGCTCCCTGACCGTGATGGAGCGGAGGACCGGGTCGCTTGCCACCACGCCGCAGCACGCGAGGTTGTGGCGCGCCAGAAAGGAGGCCAGCTTAGCGGTTGCCGTCTCCACAAGGCGCGGCGGCGCACCATCGATGACAATGCCGATTAAGCGGTCGCCAAAGACCTGTCGGGCAAAGAGGATGCTGTCCAGGTCCAAGTCGGGCCGGTAGCCGATGACGGCCAAGACGGCGGCGCCGGTCAGGTCGGCCACCTCGGGCGCAGACAGCCCCAGCGCTTGTCCATCGAAGGTGCGACCGAGCCCCTCCATGATCACGACGTCTCGCCCCTCGGAAAGCCGCGCCAGCGCTTGGGTGATCTTGGTCGCCAGCCCTTCGACGGGCCCCGCCAGGGGGGCCGACCGCACGTCGTCGGTAAGGAGCACTGGGGAGGCATACTCCCAGGGTTCGGTGATGCCCAGGGCGTTCCAGGCAACATAGGCATCCTCGTCAACGTAACCATCGTCACGGCGCATCAGGGAAGCACCGAGCGGCTTCATATAGCCGACCGCTATGCCCTCGTCGCGCAATGCCAGAGCCAAGGCCAAGCAGATGGCGCTCTTGCCCGCGTGAGGAGCGGTTGACACAACGTAAAGTGACTTGGTCATTTCTGGTTCCTTTCACTCACTGATGACGATTCGGGCATCGACAGCCATGACCCCTTGGCCCTTCTCGTAGACGAAGAGGGGGTTGATATCCAGCTCCACGATCTGTGGCAGGTCGGTGACCATCTGAGAGACTCGCAACAAGCATTCGACCATTGCCTCCATATCCGAGGGTGGTTCGCCGCGGACGCCGGCTAGCAACGGATAGGAACGCAGGCTAGTGATCATTTCCCGCGCCTGAGGAGGCGTGATCGGGGCGATGGCAAACTGCACATCTTTGAGCACCTCCACGTAGATCCCGCCCAGGCCAAACATGACCATGTGGCCAAAGGTGGGATCCTTGGTCACCCCAAGGATGATCTCCTTGCCCTTGGCCACCATCTCCTGCACGGCAACGCCCCAGATGTCGGCGTCAGGCATATAGCGGCGGGCGCGAAGGAGGATGTCTTGGTAGGCCTGGCGTGCCTCCTTCTCATCCTTGATGCCCACGACGACGCCACCCATGTCGGATTTGTGCAGGATGTCGGGTGAGATGATCTTCATCACGACGGGATACCCGATCTCGGCGGCGAATTGGGCCGCCTGGTCCCCACTGAATGCCAGTTGGGACTGGGGCAGCGGCAGGCCATAGGCCGCCACGATCTGGCGGGCCTCCATCTCGTTGAGCTTCAGCCGTCCAGCCTTCTGGGCCGCCAGCAGGGCCATCGCCGCACGTTCGCGGTCAGCGGCCATATTGACAGGCTCTTCGTGTTCCGTGCTGATCCACTCCTGTTGCTGGACCATAGCGCGTAGTGCATCGGCGGCGTCCTCGGGAAAATCATAGAAGGGGATGTGTCCTGCCCCGAGGATCTTATTGCCGGCAGCTATATCTTTGCCGCCCATGAAGCAAGCCAACACCGGCTTGTCGTGGTTCTTCGAGATACGCACAATCGCCTTGGCCGTGTTGGCAATCTCGGTCATGGCCTGGGGCGTCAGCAGGAAGATGATCGCGTCCACGCCGGGGTCCTTGAGCGCTGCTTCCAGCGCCTGCTCGTAGCGATCGGACAGTGCGTCTCCCAGCACGTCGATGGGGTTGTAATGGTTAGCAGCCGGCGGGAGCACTTCATACAGGTAGTCGACCGTTTCCTGGGAGAGGGTAGCCAGCTGCAGCCCGCCCTTCTCACAGGCATCGGTCGCCATAATGCCCGGACCGCCGGCGTTGGTGATGATGGCGACCCGCCGGCCCTTCGGCAGGGGTTGGTAGGCAAGCGCCGTCGAGTAGGCGAAGAGCTCCGAGACCGATCGCGCGCGCAGAATGCCGGCCTGCTTGAAGGCGGCGTCGTAGGCGCTATCCGAGCCCGCCAACGTGCCGGTGTGAGAGGAGACCGCTCGCGAGCCGGCGCTCGTGGTCCCCGACTTGACGCAGATGAAAGGCTTCACTTTGGTCAGGCGCCGCGCCGCTTCCATGAAGGCATCCCCATCCACGACGCCCTCCAGGTAGGCCATCACCACACTGGTGTTGGGATCATCACGCCATACCTCCAGGAAGTCGGTCTCGTTGAGGTCTCCCTTATTCCCCAGGCTGACAAAGCTGGAGAAGCCAAGTCCGTTCAGCGCAGCCCAGTCGAGGATGCCGGTGCAGAGCGCCCCAGATTGGGACATAAAGGAGATCTTGCCTTCGTCTGGCATACGGGCTGCAAAGCTGGCATTGAGGGCGCTGTGGGTGTCAATGACGCCGAGGCAGTTCGGACCCACCACCCGGATGTCGTACTTCCGGGCGATCTCGATCACGGCCTGCTCCATCTCCCGGCCTTCCGGCCCGGCCTCCCGGAAGCCAGCCGTGATGACGATCGCCGCACCCACGCCTTTCTCCCCGCAGTCGTTCATCACCCCGGCGACGAATTTGTTGGGGACGACGATCACGGCAAGGTCCACTGGGCCGGGAACGTCCTTCACAGTGGCGTAGCACGTCCTGCCCAGGATCTCGTCCGCCTTGGGGTTGATGGGATGGACCTCGCCTTGATATCCATACTTGATGATATTGTCCAGGACCATATGCCCCAGTTTCGTCGGGTCGGTGGACGCGCCGACCACGGCGACAGCCTGGGGGGAAAAGAGCGCATCTAGCATATCGAGTCCCCTTTCATATAGCTAACCAGAGAGACTATGGGTTACTCCGGGACATCGGCCCGGGTAGGGCCATGGTCTTGGCGACAGGCTGTAGCTCTAGCCAGTACTGCCGCTTGGGGCGCTGAGCCTTTGCGTCTACGAGGCGCGGTAGATCCTCCAGGTTACCAAACTGCACCTTCCCCGCCTGCAGACCTATGAAGACCGCAGCCGGCTCGGGCTTGCCGGCTTCCTCGATCAGGAAATCGACGCAGCGTGCCGCCAAGCGCGTGGCCTGGATGCGATCGAAAGGTGTAGGATCACCGCCCTGTTGTATATGCCCCAGAACGGCCCAGCGCACGTCAAAGAGGTCGCGCCCTTCCTCACCGAAGATGGAGCAGATGACATCGGTGGTGTAGGCTTCATTGGCATTCTCGTTGCGGATGATCAACGCGAGACGCTTGCCTTGTCGAAAGCCTTCCTTCAGGAGCTCCACGTCGTTCTGGAGATCCGCCAGCGTGATGCCCTCTTCGTGCATATAGACCCGCTCAGCGCCGGTCGCCAGCCCACTCATCAACGCCAGATAGCCGCAGTCACGGCCCATCACCTCCACCACGTGACAGCGGTGGGAGGCCACGGCGTATTGCTTGATCTTGTCCACGGCCTCCATAATGTTGTTCAGGGCGGTATCCGATCCGACGCTCAGCTCAGACCCGGGCAGGTTGTTGTCGATCGCCGCGGGCAGGCAGATCATCGGGATGCTGAAGGCGGGGTAGTTCCGGCGCTCCAAGAGCATCTGATAGGTGGATTGGTAGCCGGCCCAGCCTCCGATCATCAGGAGCCCTTGTACCTCGTACTCCTCAAGGTGACGGGCCATGGCGTAGAGGTCGGCCTTGGTGGGCTCGGTGCGGTTGGTACCCAGTTCGGAGCCACCCCGCGTTGCCCATCCGGCGACACTCATCCAGTCCATCTCCTGAATCTCACCCCGGATCAGGCCCTCAATCCCATTGCTCACACCCAATATGATGTGTCCTTTGTCGGTCCCAAGCCTGACAGCCGCCCGGACGGCGGTGTTCATACCCTGCGCCGGTGCACCGCAGTTCATCACAGCCAAGCGCAGGCGCTTTTGGCCAGGCTCGGGCCGGTGGGGGAGGGCACGCATCAGGGTGCGCGCCGTGCGGAGAGACTCCTTGAAGCTCCCGCCGCGCATCTCCATCGCTTGTTCATAGTCCTGGGCGGCAATCAGGTCGGCAATGGCATGGGTTTTCGCCACACAGTCCATGAGCGGCGAGCTGGCGACCCGGTTCTCCCGGATGCCGATGAGCTGGGGTTCCCTGTCGGGCGGGCCGGACAGGATCTCGTCGACGGCGGCGTGGCCCAACAGCGTGGTGTGCCAGCGATCGAAGGCGCTGGGCGCACCTCCGCGCTGGACGTGTCCGAGGATGGTGATGCGCGTCTCCTCGCCCAGGCCTTCCTCGATCACCGTCTTGACCCGGTCCGTGGTGATCGGGGTGCCGTGCCGGTCCTGCGCGCCCTCAGCCACGATCACGATGCTGTCCCGATTGCCGGCTTGGCGGCCCGCGCGGAGGACGTCCACCATACTCGCTTCCCAATCCTCGACGTCGGGTGGGCTCTCGGGGATCAAGAACCAGTCGGCTCCGGTCGCAATGGCACTCATCAGAGCCAGGTAGCCGCAGTGGCGGCCCATAACCTCGACAACAAAGGCGCGCTGGTGGCTGGAGGCCGTACTGCTGATCGCATCGATGGCCTCCGTGATCCGGTGCAATGCCGTGTCGGCACCGATGGTCATATCGGTGCCGAACATATCGTTGTCAATGGATCCCACGAGGCCGGCGATCGCCAGCTGCGCGTGGTCCTGGGCCATCTCAGGGGTGATCTTGTCCTGTTCGACCAACTCCGCCAGCAATTCGGGCCATTCCTGGCGGAAGAGATTCGCGCCGGTCAGGCTGCCATCCCCGCCGATCACGACCAGGGCATTGATGCCGTGGGTGACCAGGTTGTATGCCGCTTTGCGACGACCCTCGCGGGTGCGGAATTCGGCGCAGCGCGCCGAGCCGATGACGGTTCCACCCCGGTGGAGGATCCCGCCCACCGAGTCCCACACCATTTTCCGGATATTGTCGCCGCCATCGACCATGCCCTGGTAGCCTTCGTAGATCGCATAGACCTCAAGGCCACGGTGCAGGGCCGTACGGACGACCGCCCGGACCGCCGAGTTCATACCCGGTGCATCCCCCCCACTCGTCAGCACTGCCAGATTCTTGACCTGATGCGTCGCCATGTTATCCCTGTCCCTCCTTTCTAGAGCCTTCCGGCTAGAGCCACGCGGGGATGAAGTCCCTTCGGCTCCGGAACCGCTGAAGCGGTTACTACGAACCCCACTTCACTGACCGTTAGGAACTGGGGCGCGGGCGGTAGACGCGTGCCTCGCCCGGCCCTAGATCGGTGACCTTGTAGCCCTTGTACCGGAACGCCAGCACGGCATCCTCATCCGGCACGCGGTGCGCCGTGGTGAAGTGGCACTCTAGGTGCTCGCCGCTATCCAGATTGGGAATGCGTGGGATGTTGAAGTTCCGGATGCCACGCTCCGTATCGGTGTTGACGACAAAGACATAGTCCGCGCTGCCGTCTTTCAGAGTCCAGGCTATGTGCCGGTTTTCCCCGCTTGGATCGGGGTGGATCAGCCATTGGGTGGGCCGGCCCCGTATCTCCTGGAAGATCTGGTCGACGTAGAGCCGCAGGCGGGTCAGCACATGGAACTGCCAGCCGTTGCGCCCCCAGACGTAGGGGCCTGTGGTTGCCCTAGGCCCGCAGCTCTCCTGGAAGACGTAGAGCTTGGTGTAGTGCTCGTTGGGCGCCGGCTGGTAGTGCGCCTCGCGGGTCTCGAAACCGAGGGACATATAGCTTGGCATATCGGTCAGGAAGAAGGCGATGAAGAATCGCACCGCACTGCCCTTGAGGTAGTACTCGTCAAAACGCGGGTCGTCCTTGTCACCGGTGATGAGGGTGAAACTGGGCGCGAAGTCCCTCGTTGTGAGCAGATCGTAGTAGCGTCGGAATCTCAGCAGGAAGTCGGGCGATCCGACACAGGTGGATTGCAGGTCCCCGAGGGTGGTATCGGCGTCAGAGGCCTCTAGGTGGTCGACCTCATCACCGTAGAGAAACGCATCCCTGGCACCGAGGAAGGTCTCGGCGAAATAGCCGAAGTAGTCCACGCCCCTGTCCAGCTGGATATGGTGCTTCACGGCGCGCAAGATGTCGTAGGTGTCATCGGGGCTCTCGGGCACACCCCCGGGCCGCATCTGCACGTGCGCCATATCGCCCCGCATGAAGTCGAAACCGTAGCGGCGCTGCACCTCGGCGTATCTGCCGCACACGTAGGCCCAGACCTCTTTGCGAGGACGGTCGAAGTCGATCTCCCAACCGGTGTTGTCGTTCAGTCGTTCATATAGCTTGTAGCGGGTCAGGGGGCCGAAGACGCGCGACATCGATTGCGGCTCGGTCATGGCATAGTCACGCCATAGATCTCCGTGGCTATCGGCGTGGGCCGTCGCTATGTCCACCCTGAGACCCCGAAACGGTGGCGCCATCGTCGCCGGCACGGGCTCATAGCCGTAGGCGACCAGATACCGGATCAGCTGAATCCGGCGCTCCGTACGCCCGCTGCGATCCTCGGGGCGCCCAAAGAAGATGCGCGACCGTAGGGCCTCGGAGACTGCCTCCGAGAAGAAGGCTTCGCGTGAGGTGGGCACATCGTCGCCGGGAACGGCGGGACCGTTGTCGGATAGGAAATCCAGAATACGGTCCTGGACCTGCTCGTGCAGATGCGCCGCATGATCCACGATCTCGGTGTCCTCGCGCTGGAGCCACTCGAAGTAGTGGGGCTGGGCCAAGACGATCTCAGAGAAGCGATCGGTATGGGGGATGACATCCATGCCGACGGCCTTGCCCATCGCGTGGAGCAGGTTGATCACGGCCTTTAGCTGTCGCTCGACCGTGTCCAGCTCGGGGTACGCCTCTGCGAGCTCCGCGCTGAAGAACTCGTCGTTGATGAACCAACTGCTCATGCCATACAGGCTGCCGACCACGCCCGGCTCCCAGATGGGGAGGAGGTGGATGGCGTCCTGGGAATGGGGCAGCGTGAGCGCGTACTTGATGACGTTCCAGAAGCTGCCGACGGTCCGGACATTGATCCCGACCATGTTGCTCTGTTTGAGCCAGCTGCCACCGGTCCGGTCGCGAACAGGGCTCCTGACGGACGGAGGCAGGGCTGAGGCCGGCTGCTCGGGGTCGGCGTGCTGCAGAGCGTCGGCGAGACCCGTCCCCAGTCGCCGGGTCAGAATGCTGAGCGTCTCGTCAGGCGTCAACTGCACGGCTTGCGCCGGCAGCAGGTTGGGCACGAAGGACACGCGATGGTCGCAGTATGCAGCGACAAGCGGGTCTCTGCGGCGTTCCCAGGCATCCAGGAACTCCTGGTAGACCTTGGGTACGTCAAGCACAGCGTTCATAGGCTCGCTTTCTGTGAAGAAGCTCATCTCGCCGGGCTGAAGGGGGCGAACTCCACCAAAGAGCGCCGACTCCATTATAGGGGTGACCTCTGGGTTGTGCAACTGGAAGACGGAAGGGGATAGGGGAAAGGGGAAAGGGGATAGGAAACAGGGGAAGAAATGGGTTTGTTTGGTAATAACCTGGCCATGTGGGTAGGGGGGGCGAATGCGCGAATCAGCGAATGACAGAATGGCGGAATTGGCGAATGGGGGCATAGCATCTGTGTAATCTGCGTGTTGCGGTAGTCGTCCCCATGGACTGGGACGATGGTGCTCAGGGCGCGGCCTTTCAGGCGCGAGGCGATCCGCGGGTCGAAGTCGTCGACGTCTCCGGTGATGGTGACGACCGAGGGCAGCCGCCAGTTGTAGGTGATGCGCCCATACTCCTCGGGCTGGGGAGCGTGTAGCCGTAGGGTTGTCCAAGCTGTCGACGCCCTGTCCGATAGGGGTTGGAGCGCGGTCCTTGTGTGCCATAGGGGGATGCCTCCTTCGGGGGTCTGCGTTCGGGGTGCAGGATGATGGCGCGGGTGTAGTGCCAGCGGTTGCGGGCGCCGATGGAGGCCCGGAACGCGGCCCGCCAGCGTTCCAGGTCCTGACACTCGTGGGCCACGAGGTCGGTGAGCTCGTTGTGAATCATCGCCGTCAGGGCGCCGCCGATCTCCTGCTCGTAGAGGGCGACGACCTGGGCCAGGACGGGGTCGCGGGTGGGATCGTCCGGGCTGTTGCCCGGCGGCGCACGGGGGGGTAAGGGGGGGACATCATCCACATCGTCTTTTTTGCTGCCCTCAGTCTTAGTCAGATCAGTATTTAGTAGGGCGTGGTTGGCCGGATTCGGGTTTTCCCCATGCGGATGGTCCGTGGATGGGGGCCCCACAGTTGGGAGGGCCGTAGGTGGGAGGGCCGCAGGTGTGCAGGGACGGGCTGGTTCATTGAGGGGGGCCTCCGCGCGGTCGGCCTGGACAGGCCGACCTACATCGCCGGGATCAATTCCCCCGTCCGGCGGCAGGGGCTGTTCGTAGACCGTGAGCCGGACGCCGGCGAAGCGGCCCGTCGCCGGGTCGTGCAGGGTCTCGCGGACCAGGTAGCCACGCGCCTCCAGCTCCTGGAGCCCGGAGCGGACGGCGGTCTCGCCGTCGGGGCTGCGCTTCACCAGGTCGGACATGCGGATCTCCCAGCCGTCGGGCCGGCTGAGCCGATAGCTCATCAGCCCCTTGGCTTTCCAGGAGAGCGCGAGGTCCTCGGCGACGCGCTTGTCGATCATGACATAGGGGTGATCGCGGTTCTTTTCACAGCGGATGATGGTGGGTGGCATTGCGGGGAGGACCTCCTGAGGCGAAAGGGGACAGGGGATAGGGGGAGAAATGGGTTTGTTTGGTAAAAACCTGGCCATGTGGGTAGGGGGGAGTGAATGGGCGAATGACAGAATCGGCGAATGAGTGAATGACAGAATGACGGAATGACAGAATCGGCGAATGAGGGCATAGGATCTGTGTCAGCTCTGAAATCTGTGGATTCATCTGTGGGGTGCTCCGGGGTTGCGTGGTGAACCTACTCCTATTGTACGGGCAAGATCGGGGGGATTCAAGTCTGCAGGGTGGGGAACTTGGGTGGGAATATCTGCCGGGTCAATTGTCCGAATCACGGATTACCGGATTTCACGGATGGGGACATGTGGTGATGTGGGTTGGGCAGCCATGCCCGACCACGCCGCCGGAGGCGGCGTCAATGCGCGTCTCGCCGCCGGTAGCAGCCCACCTTGCCGGCGTTAAGACACCGCCGTGATGCTTGTCGCGCAGGGCCGGAGCAGGCAGGATGCCCGCGGTCCGTTGGTCGCTGTCCCACGTCACGGCGTCTCGCGCAGCACAGCCTGTGCGCTACCCCGCCCTCGACCTAGCCGAAGAGGCCCTCCGCATCCACCACGTCTGCGTAGTCGACGTCGATCGTCGCGAAGTGGCGGCGGGCGCAGTCAATCTTCATATTCTCGGTGCCGCGGCGTTGGTCGGGGTCGGTGGTGGCTTTGGTCTCGCGGA
>JAFGKV010000089.1 GCA_016928395.1 Candidatus Fermentibacterota bacterium
GCATACACAATGACCTCGTCACCGTTATAGGGATGGTTCTGCACGAAATCCACGCTGCCGCTGCCGAGAATCTTGTAGGAGCCCCGGCCGCAGGCTGCCCAGTTCCCGCTGGACACGTCGTGGAAGATCCCTCCCTGGAGATCCCCCCGTGCGGTGATTCCCGTTCCGTTTGATCCGGAGCTGGCCTCGGCCCATACGGCAATCCCGTCGTCGGCATTGGAATATCCGTACACGCCGATGCTGCTTCCTGTCGTGGCAAGCCCCTCGCCGACCACGCCGAACCCCGCCGGCGAGTTGGTTCTCCCCGCGACGCCCACCCCCGCGCCGGAACTTGTTTCGTGTATTCCCCTAAGGCCGATCCCATCGGGCGATACGCTGCGACCATAGACGCCGTAGGTGTCTCCGCTGGCGGCCGAAGCAGATCCATACACGCCGACCCCGACGGTGGAAGTCGTCACACCCTGTACGGCGTGCGCGAATGTGGAACGATCTGCGACGCCGTATACGCCGTAGCTCGGCGCGCTGCCGTACACGCCCATCCCAAGGTGTGAATCACTCTGTCCAATGACTCCGTATGTTTCGCTGGTCGTCGCGTATGAGCGGCCGTACACGCCCCGTGAGGAAGCAGTCGTGGAGTAGCTTCGGCCATACACCCCGTAGGTTACCCCGGTGGTTGCGGTCGCCACGCCGCGAACGCCGCTTCCTGAGGTGGAAGCGGTCTCGAAGTAGCCTCCACAGGTGACCCCGGTCGATGCCCATGCCCAACCGGAAACAGCCATGCCGGCGATTGATGCTGTTTCACCGTAGACGCCGTACGCGTCGCCCGTTGCCGCGGAGTTGTAGCCAATGACGGCTCGACCATTGGCGGAGTATGCCCTTCCGTAGACGCCGCGCGTCAACCCTGACGTCGCTTCGGCGATGCCCTGAACGGCATAGCCGCCGGTGGAATTGGTGCGCACGTAAATTCCGTCGGCAACACCCGAGGTCTCCTGGTTGCGTATGTTCAAGACTCCCCCATACATGGCCTCTTCGATCTCCGTGCCCGGGACCAGCCCGCTGGCCATGTAGGCGTAACCGACGCTGGACAAGCGCTGGCGCGGGGTCTGCACGACCCCGTCGAAAGTGACCTGGAGCCAAAGGTCCTCATCGAAATGGAGGATAATGAGTGGCTGCGGGCTTTCCCCAAGGAGCACGCTGAATACCCCACCGGTCACTTGTACGGAGACGGTGCCGCTCTCCCACCTCTGATCACCGGCTGCGGCGGCATTGAAGAGGCGAAACTGCATGTCGTAGGAACCATCAGCGACGGGGTTTCCCCCGCTGTCGGTTACCTTTCCCTGATAGCTGATTATCCGAGGGATCTCGGCATTGATGCTGCCCGACAGGGCAACCAGGATGAGAAGCAGGAGCCCGAAGCGCGATACGGAAACCATAGGAACCTCCTTGGTGTGCAGATCAAACCATTCCATGACTCCAGACGGACCGGGCCCGTTGGCCCGTCTCACTGAGAATGATGCAGGGGCCCGCTCAGATTCCGCTCAGACTTTTGGTTGCTCTATGTCGGCTGCAGCAATGACCGGCCTCACCTCAGATCTGCAGTGATAACTCAGAGATCCCCGCATCGCTGGCCAGGGCAGGGGTGCGAGGAGGCTGAATCCTTTGCCCTGTAACGAAATGGTCCGACAGGGCAGGGGCGAGGAAGTCAGAGCACAACCGAGCATGCCACCTCAGAGATCCGGGATAGTGCGCTGATTGTCGGGCGAGATCCCACCCTGAGTTTTCGATGGGCATGGCACCTTGACCGGCAATTCCCGCTCGGATCCGACCGGTGTGCACGGGCACGTCGAAGATCACGCTCGCCTCATCCCGGCACGCAGCCGCCCGTTCCTGAGCTCGCTGCGGGTTGACTTGCGCCTCAATGCATCGTAGGATTCTGTGAGCTTATGACCGCCGCGCCCAGCGCGAGCAGGTCGATGACGGATCACCGACAGCAGCATAACTGCAGCATACAGGGGGCCACACGCATGCCACGCACGGCCCGACATCATTCGCCCGGGGCGATGTACCACGTGACCCCGCGCGGCGATATCGATCCTCTGTGTGTCGGTGATGCGGAGCGATCATACTTCTACGACCTGTTGGCATACGGCGTGGGGCAGTTTGGCCATCAGATTCATGCGTTCTGCCTGCTCCCCGACCAAGTCCACCTGGCAATACGGGTTGCGGATGCCCCCCTCTCTCGGATCATCCACAGCCTTGCCTCTCGCTATACCCAATGGGTGAACCGTCATCGGGGCAGGCGTGGCAAGCTGTTTTGGGGAAGGTATGAGGCTGAACTGCTCCCGGGGCGGGCCGGGCTGATCACGGCAGTACGCGAGATCCACCGGCTGCCAGTGGTTGGGGGGCAGGTATGCGAACCGGGAGCCTACGAGTGGAGCAGCCACCGCTACTATCGCGGGGAGGGGGCGCTCCCATGGTTGACCACCGAGGCGGTCCTTGGTCACTTCTCAGAAAACGAAGAAGAGGCTCGGCGAGCGTTCGATGCGTTCGTGAGGTCGGAACGAGCTGGTGGTTGTGGCACCCAGGACGGCGAAGCGCTGAGTGATGGCCGAGAAGGAGTGGTTTCCCGCACCGACTCCTTGAGTGATATCATCGGAGCGGTCTGCGCAGAATACGGTATGACCGAGCCTGAGCTGCTGGCGTCGGGAAAGCAACGACATGCGGTGGAAGCCCGGGCCATGGTGGTCTTGCTGGCTCGGGAGTGCACACGGAGTGCCATCGCTGAGGCAGCTTCACGGCTTGGGCGAGATCCCTCGAGTCTCGGGAAGGCGATGGGACGACTTGTGGAACGAACCAAGATGCCGGGCATCGCCGCGGAGAGGCTCGCGCGTGTCCGGCAATTGCTGCGGTCGAAGGCTGGGCCATCCCGCCCAAGAACGTTACGCAGGGTTCTCTCGGAGCGCGGATTTCTTCCCTGGGAGGAGGCACTGGCCCTCCTTGGCTCGGTGATAGACCAGGTGCTCGACGGGGAGGGCGCCCGGCGGCCGTCGGCGATCGCGCCGGAGCAGATAGTGCTCAGCGATGATGGTGGCGTGCAGGTCGAGCGCGAAGGTACTGAGAGCCAGAGAACCCAGTCATACCGAAGTCCGGAAGTCCGTGCAGGACAACAGCCGTCTTCCAGGTCCCTGGTGTGGTCGCTTGGTGCGCTCCTGTGCGAGATGCTCTCGGGGCAGGCCCCGACGGCGGAGGACGCCCAGTCCGGTCC
>JAFGKV010000090.1 GCA_016928395.1 Candidatus Fermentibacterota bacterium
ACGAAGCCCGACCCTCCAGAGCGATTAGGGGACAGGGTAGCTTTCCCGAATACGGGGACGACCTCTGCGTCGTCCGTAGGGTTTCGCACGAGGCTATTCTGATGAACTTACAGGTTACGGATTGGGGCATGATGCGCTCAACCGCACAGACTCCGGTGCCCTGCGCCCTCAGAGGCCCGACTGAACCCTGAACCCTGAGCCCAGCTCGCGAAGCGAGCCGAACCGTGAATCCTTCCACCTGAACGCCGCGGCCTCCCACGCCGCCGGAGCATGACCATGGAACCTGGCTCGCACTTCCTGACGTGGATTGTCCCACGCGGCATAGCCGCCATGGCGTGGCCCACCGAGATCGAGATCGCTCAACTTCGCGGATACGGCGTGACCTCGGTGCTCTCATTGACGGAGGAAGCGGCCTGCATCGGCGGATGGGTCACCGACAATGGCCTCCGGTGGCTGCATCTTCCCATCGAGGACTTCGCCGCTCCGTCGATGGTTCAGGTTGCCGAGGCAGTAGGCTTCATCTCTGAAGAGGCGCGGCGTGGGAACGCTGTTGCCGTGCATTGTGGCGCCGGGCTCGGGCGAACCGGCACCATCATTGCCTGCTACCTCGTGGCTACAGGGATGCCCCCGGAAGTCGCGATAGCCCGCGTTCGGGCAGCCAGGCCCGGGTCCATCGAGACGGCAGCCCAGGAGGAGCGCGTGCGGGGGTACGCGTCTCACCTCATGGCGGAACGGAGCGATCCGTTGTTCTCAGCGAAGGGAGCCTGAGCCCGCTGGATGGTGCCCGTATCGGCCGGTCATAGACTCCCTGACAGAAGTGATTCTCTGCCGTGACAGGGCGACGTGAACCGGGAAGCTCTGCCGCCTGACACGGCCCGAAACCACTAGAGTATGGCCGGCTCGATAGAACCCGGCACGATGACTGATCTGATGGTCGCCACAAACCGGTAGAACTCAGGGCGCCGCACAAGGCGCTTTCGCCGGGCCAGACCCGCGAAGAGGTTCAGCCGCAACCCTCTGCTGATCTCGATCTGAACTCCCCGCCCGAGACGGCCGCGGTTGCAGATGTTTCTTGGGTGAACGCCTGAATGAAGGGCATAGTCATGAGCCGCGCGGAATTCCGCAGCATTCAAGGCCTTGATGAGCCTTTCCACGGGCTCCTCGGCTAGGCCGGACACCATTACCACGGTGTCGTCGCTCTCACAGCCATGGACCGCCACCACCGTGTCTGACTCTGCTGCGACCTCGAGGCATAGAGGGTCGTCGAATCGGGTGCTGGCGATGTGAAGGATGCCGTTGTTGCGGGGCTTGATCCCCTCAAAGACGTAGAAAGAGAGATCATCACCGGCGATGGCGCGAGCCAGTTCGCCGGTGCCCGGCTCAATACCGCCGCCATGGATGGCGACCAGTGCCGTCGTCGATGCCCGCAGACCCATATCCCTGCTGAAGTCATATCCTTCCACTTCCCGCGATGAGAGGTCGCGGAATGATCGATAGGCATCGCGCACGCTCACACCGCAACCTCCGTCACTGGGAACCGAGCAGATGTCAGGCGCTCACTCAATAACGATGGCGGCAGGATCAAAGGCCGGTTTCGGATACTCCATGCCCAGGCCCTCCAAAGTGTGCAGCACAACGGTGGCTACCGCGATGTTCCGGTACCACTTGCGGTTTGCGGGAATGATGTACCAGGGCGCGTGCTTTGTGCTGGTCTTTGAGAGGGCATCCTCGTAGGCCCGCACATACTCCGGCCACAGCTTCCGCTCCTTTAGGTCTGCCGTGTTGAACTTCCACCGCTTGGCGGGTTCATCGATGCGCGCCTGGAACCGCTCCTTCTGTTCGGCGAGATCGATATGGAGGAAGAACTTCAGGATGGTGGTGCCCTCCTCCGCGAGAATGCGTTCGAAGGCGTTGATTCGTTCGTAGCGCTTAGACCACACCGATTCGGGCATCAACGACCGCACTCGGACCACCAGCACATCCTCGTAATGGCTCCTGTTGAACACGGCAATCTCGCCGTGCCTTGGGGTCTGCTTGTGGATTCTCCACAGGAAGTCGTGGGCCAGTTCCTCGGGTGTCGGCACCTTGAAGCTGGCAACGCGAACCCCCTGGGGATTCAAGGGACCGAACACCGATCTGATGGTGCCGTCTTTTCCACCCGTGTCCATGGCCTGCAAGACAACGAGCACACGATGCCGGTTCTCGGCATAGAGCACCTCCTGCAGTTCCTCAAGACGCGCTACGAGCTTCGCCAGGTGATCCCGCCCCTCCTTCTTGCCGCCGTCGAAGGCGCCGCTGTCGCGGGGGTCGTGGGTGCTCAGGTCAACGAGGCTCTTTGGTTTGACGAGATACCGTTTCATGAGGCCTTGTCTCCTTCTGCGGTGAGTACGTGGGTACAAGTCACAAGGTACAGGCTGGATCCCCCAGGGCGCGAGGTTGCAGGCTCACAGCGGCCACTCTTCGCTCGGAGTTCTCGACTGACGGTTGGCGCGTCTGGGCCGGCCGATGCATGACCGGTAGTCCCCAGCTGTGGGAAAAGCTGTCGAGCCTGCTCCCCAAGGCGGCATGAGCCGGCGTTGCGGCCAGGAAGAAGGCTACCCGGGGAGTCCAGGTAGCGGAAAGGGATGCGGTCGGCACCCGACAGGCGAACTCCTCCAACGTGTGTCCGATGAAGTCGCGGCGAGGACGGCGAGGGAAGTACTGGAACACCAGCGCTGAATGGTCACGGTCGACGGTCTCGACGATCTCGCTCCAGTATACATACTGGCGTGATCGAAGGCTTCCATGACGGATCGACGGAACCTCGATGCCCATGTCGGGATCGAAGAAGACCAGATCCGCATCGGGGAACCGGGCCAGCGTCTTTTGGAACGCGCAGTGTCGGGCCTCCGCAGCCACGGGAACCATGGCGGCGTCGAAGGCTGCGCCCGGGAGGATCTCGCTCCCCTCCACCGCGGCGACCGATCGACGTCCGTTTTCCACCAGAGTGCCCATCAGGCCGAAGAGCTCGGGGTCCAGCACCGCATAGCGGGCGGGACGGGCGAGATACCCGACGAGGGCACCGTCAGACCGGCCATCGTCGGGCGTCAGCATCCACCACACCCCACACCGGATGCCCCCCGGCAGGATCAAGGCGCGCAGAAGCCCGTACTTGTGGAAGTCATTGATGTCGCCTGCGTACTGGTCTTTCACCGATCCCTAGCCTCACGGCAACGCGAAATCGTGCTCGCCCACAGGCTGTGAGAGGTCGGATGAGTCAGCCCCGGCATAGGCTCGCACCCAGTAGCGGACGTTCTCATCAACGTCGCCTACTCCGTGGGAGCTGGCATAGGAGAGCCCCGTTATCACGCTCACGGGCACGGGAGACGGGGAACCGGCAAGACTGCCACGGAACACCCCGTAGGATGCGGCGCCGGCCACGGCCTCCCATGAGAAGCCCAACTGCCCACCCACGATGGCGACGCCGTCAGGATCGATCACCGGGGCTGCTAGTCCGCCCAGATCGTGCACCAGAATGCTCAGCACGATGGCATCATCTGCCGGCCCCCGCTGATCCGAATCACCGAACCAGCAGAACTCATCCTGACGAAGCCCGAAGTGCTCGCTGAAGGCCGTGTCGGCGCCTACCTGGGGCGCGTGGATCTGGAAGACTGTCGCATGGGATTGGTATGGGAGCACCGCGGCTCCCAGGGGGGAGACCGTGGCCGAATTCACCCAGCCGGGGTGGGCGAAGGCGCTGGCGCGGCCCCGGGAAACCGTGGTGGCAAGCAGGGTCGACGTGTCCCAACTGCACTGGCCGGTGTTGGCCAGTTCGAGAGTCACCGTGGCAGAGGAGCCTTCGTTCAGGGTCGAGGGATAGCTCAGTGATTCGACGGAGGCGCCATAGCCATCGCGGGGACCGCCGGGGGTGATGGCCAGATAGGTCCCCGATGCCCACCCGGCGTCGAATCCCGGCACATTGCAGAGTTGCAGCTCATGCCATGACCCGGAGGAGGAGAGTATTGCGAAGTGCTGGCCCTCGGCCACGGTCGTGATGATGCCATACCCGGTGCCCGGCCCTTCACGCAGATTGAGGGCGGGCGTGGTGACCCTCGCAATGGAGGTGGCCTGGCTTCCCTCCAGATAGCCATTGGCGCTGGTGGAGCCCCCCAGGGCCCACCCGCCATGGACTCCGGTGCCGGATGGGATGTGGAAGTGATACCAGCCGTCATGGGCGCAGGTCGAGGCAAAGCGCTGGCCTCCGGTGATGGTGGTGATGATGGCCTCCGAGATCGAGGGTCCCTGGCGTACATTCAGCGTGGTGACGCCGTCCTTGACTCTGACGATCCACGGCGCCACCGGCTCTTCCTCGATGACCCAGTCGAAGCGCATGGGAACATAGGAACTGAGAGCGCTCAAGGTGTACGCACGGTAGCTGACGCGCCAGTCGTAGGCAGAGGCTTCCATGGTCAGTACCATGCCGGGCGGATTGTCCTCCGCACAGAGGCGGACATGGCTTGACACCAGGTTCAGGCAGTCGCCTCGACGCATCTCGCCGAATGATCCTAGCTGGGCCGCGATCTGTGAAAGGGTCGCCGTGCCATACTTCTGGCTGGTGTTCCAGCACCGGCTGACGAACCCGGAGCAGTCGACGCCGATGCAGTACAGGTCGGTCCAGCTTACGCTCTCCGTGTAGTCGTCACCGCACTTCTTGCCCAGGGGCACGCCGGCCGCAAAGGTCGACGTGCTGGTGAACCCGCCCCATTTGTACGGCACCTTCTGCTTCGCGCCGACGGTCACCCAGGCCGGAGTCCGGACAGAGCTGCCGTCGGGCAGTTGTTGGATCCCGCTGGTGATGTTGCCGGAACTCGCAGACCACTGGAGGTTCACGAAGGCCCGCGCATTGAGCATCATTTGGGAGCGGGAGAGCGGCGCCTCGTCACGGGTGCCAAAGCCTGGGCTATCCGCAACCGAGGGCAGATGATCGTTGAGGTGATAGGGCTCTTCGAGGAAGACGGGAAACGCGAGGCCCTGGTCGTGCAGCCTGGCCGAGTCCGCGGCGAAAAGATGGAGGCCCCGGGGCGAAGAGACCAGCCCGTACAGCGTATCGTGGACGACGAGGAACGAGTGGGGCAGCCAGGTGAAGTATACCCGAGGAACGGGAACAAGGCGCAGGGCATCGCCCTCCAGAGGCGCGAACACCAGCACCTGGCGGGCCTGAATGGGCGTAGGGGACAGGATCACATCCACCAGCAGGATGCAGGTGCCGCCGGCTGTGCCGAGGAGCTCGACCGAGCCGACCTCGAAGGGCAGCGTGATGCCGGAGCGTTGCAGGGAACCCCGAGCGATGCCCAGCGTACGGGGGGCTTGGCGAATGACTTGGATCTGCCCGGCGTCCATGAGCTCCATCTCTTCCGGAGGGAGGACGCGGCCGTGGCGGGTCAAGCGGAAGGCCCGTGCCCGTTCGTCTACGGCCATGACCTCACCGTCGTTCCAGATCAGCCGCTGGATCGTATGGAACGGAACACCATCAAGGGGCGTTCGCCGAAAGGAGTCTCCCCAGGTGCCCAGATGCAGGGCATCGCCGTCCCACAGGGCAATCTCGCTGCCCTGCAGTGCAACGCGCTCGGCCCAGGGGGGAGTCGCCATGACCTGGACGGGCCGGCCACCGATCAGATCGAAGGCCTGCAGCAGGGATTGTTCTCTGTCCAGCAGGACATATCGGGTCGAGCCGTCGGACTCCCAGGGCACGATGGCAAAATCGGTGGGACCAAAGCAGCCGGACGGCTCCAGTCTATAGCCGGCGTGTCCTGGGCCGCTGCCCCAGGGAATGAAGAGGATCTCATCAAACGGCCACGCGGGCGCAGGATGACCACACACCCCCAAGGCTATCACAAGGGTGAAGAGAAGGAGCCGGTTCATGAGAGCTCCGCATGGTGGGTGATGAATGCCAGTCAGATCGAAGGCCATGAACGTACACAAGAGCCAGGGCCGGCGCCAGGGTTGAGCGGGCGGAGCCAGTCGGCAATTGGCAGTAGCCAGTTGTATCCTGCCGGCAGTCCCCGGCCTTGTTCGAGAGAACATGCAGAACTCGTAGACGCACTCGCGCTGAGTGGCCAGCTCGTCGATAACGATTGCGATTACGACACCGATAGCGAGACCGACCCCGAACCGCCGGCGGGCGACCAGGGGCGGTCGCCCCTACGAAGCAACGGTTCCGTGCAGCTGGACCGTAGGAGGGCCTTCAGGCCCGACAGGGGTGGCGTGTCGCGGCTGAAGCTGTCGAGTGAGGAGAGAGGAGTGAGGAGTGAGGAGATGGGGCGGCAGTCAGCCTCGCGCAGTATTCAGAATCCAGAAGGCCCATTCGTCCATTCGTCCATCCATTCATCCACTCATCCACTCGTCCATTCATCCACTCATCCACTCGTCCATTCATCCATCCTTCCATCCTTCCATCCTTCCATCCTTCCAGTATTCCAACCCTGAACCCCGTCAACTGAGAGCGAAACGAGCCGAGCCCCGTACTCAGCCCATCGTCAGCATTGCACCGCGGAACGCACGCGCTTTCTTCGTACGGTTGTGTGAACCGTTTTTCCCTACGGGATTGCAGAGGAGCGCTCATGAACAAGATCATCCACCTTTCGGAATGCCTCTGGTGCGACCGGGAGATGGCCTTTGCCCACTTTACCTCCCAGGAGCTGGTTGAGGCCTGGCTGGCCCATCGGTGCTCCATCGAGCCGGTGGTGGGAGGCCGCTACGAGCTATTCTGGGACGAAGACAATCCTGTACGCAACTCCACCGCTGGTTGCTGCGTCACCGCCGTCGTCAAGCCCCAGCTCATCGCTTTTGAGTGGAAGAGCCCAAGCCAATTCGAGCGCTTCGCGAATGCAGCGGATCCCCTCACCCATGTCGTTGTGGCGTTTGTCCCGAGCGGGAACGAGACGACAGTCCACATTGTTCACTCAGGCTGGCGGCGCTCTGCGGACTGGGAAGAGGCACGGATCTGGCAGGTTCGTGCCTGGGCCGGGGCTCTGACGCGCTTGAGGACCAAGATCAACGGGTGCTAGCGGTGATGGGTACTGACAGGCAGCAGCGCCGCTTCGGGCCAGATACCGAGGGGGAATGCCAGAAGGCCCGGTGGTTCGCGAGCCTAGGGAGGAGGTGCACCGGTGGACGAGATGATCGGATACTGCGGGTATAACTGCCATCTCTGTGCTGCCCGCTCTGATGATGTCGATGTTCGTCATCGCCTGGTGGAAGGGTGGCGGAGGATCTTCGGGCATCAGAACTACACCCCGGGAAATGTTCGGTGCGATGGTTGTCGAGAAAACGGACGAGTCGCCGACACCTCATGCCGGGCGAGACCCTGCGCCCGCGAACGCGGCGTGGAAAGCTGCGCAGAGTGCGACGAGTTTCCCTGCGAGAAGATGCGTCATCTCATGGCCGGGCGCGAGGGCCTTCTTCTCTGGTGCAGGCCCCAAGAGGGCCCGGTCACCCAAGAGGACTACGACCTGTGTATGCGCCAGTTCGTCAGCATGCCGAATCTCGTGCGAACTTTGGTGCGGGCGGGGAAGCTCGGCGCGTGGGCAATGCCTCCCGAAGAGGCAGATCACAGGTAGCAGATGACTGAACCCGCCCACGAACTCCTGGCCAAGGTTGGGCTGTTCTCCCGTCTGGGCGAACCTGAACGTCGTTGTGTGGGAGCCCTGTGCCGTGAACGTTTCTATCACCGCAATCAGCCTCTCTTCTATGAGGGCGACCCCGGGGGCATGCTTCACATCATCATCTCGGGGCGGGTCAAGGCCATCATGCTGGATGAGCAGGGTCATGAACTCATCCTGTCGGTTATGGCCCCGGGCGAGGTGCTGGGTGAGGTGACCCTTATAGACGGCGGTCCGCGTTCCGCCACGGTCATCGCCGTTGAAGACACGGTGACTCTCACCTTGAGCAGGGCCGAGCTGCTGGAGTTGATCCACCAGAATCCATCACTGGCTGACAACCTTCTCGCTATCCTGTGCGCGCGGCTGCGCCGGGTGACCCGGTTGCTTTGGGAGGTACTCTTCCTTGATGTCGAGGCGAGGCTGTGCAACGTGCTTCTGGAGATCGCCCGCCGGGAAGGGTGCAGGGTCGGCGAGGAGATCCACTTCTCGCTGGGCATGTCACGCCAGGAGCTGGCATCCATGATCGGGGCCAGCCGGGAAGCCACGACGCGAGCCCTGCGAGTGCTGCAGGATCGAAGGCTGATCCGGCTCGAGGACAAGGTGATGGTCGTGACGCCGCTCCTCGAGGAGCTCTGCGCCAGCCTCCAAGGGTGAAGACCCTTGGAGAGTTGAGGTGTTTATGAGCTCTCAGCAGCCACCCGTGCAAGATCAATACGGGGAGCGACCCCGGAGTTGCCGCCTCCAGCCCTGGGAGAGGGCACGCTCCCGGCCAACTGTGGCCACTGTGGTCTTCTCTGCCGTGCACACGCGATCACTCCGTCTCTTGGCCGCCGGTACACCGGCGCACGCCTCGCGAGCGTGCCCCGTTCAGTCATACGGTGCTTCATTGCCGGCTGCAACCAACTCCGTGCCAGGATGAGAGCCTGTGAAGTCCGCCACCT
Organism: Candidatus Fermentibacterota bacterium; assembly: GCA_016928395.1. Taxonomy (GTDB): domain Bacteria; phylum JAFGKV01; class JAFGKV01; order JAFGKV01; family JAFGKV01; genus JAFGKV01. Next base: position 8,582 of record JAFGKV010000090.1, read on the forward strand.
TGGTCCTGGCACATGTGAGATTCGTGCACAAGGTGACACAGCTCTTCGTTGTGCGGTCTCCATCCCCATAGTATTCGGGTTCATAATGGTACGGTCACGCAATGAGGACCCCGGCTGCAACGCTCGGTAACACGAAGTTGACAGGCGTGCTACTCCACCTTGCTTCTTGCGGGTCAACGCGCCTCACACCACAGGAGACCGCCGAGTGGACCGAGCCTGTTTCTTCGATGATCTAGCCGACCGATGGGATGACGTCTGTGATATCGAACGCGTGGCAGTGTCCTTGCGGGCGGGGCTGGCCGGGATGAACATCAAGCCCTCAGAACGCATCGTTGACATCGGCTGCGGAACAGGGACACTGCTCCTGTGCCTGCTGGATGTGCTTGGCCCGGGGGGAAGAGTCCACGCCGTGGATACCTCGCCTCGGATGATCAACAAGGCTCGGGCCAAGATCTCTGACGATCGCGCATGGTTGGTCCTTGCCGCCGCCGACCGCCTTCCATCGGCAGACGCATCGGTGGATCGGGTGTTCTGTTTTTCGTGCTGGCCGCACATCGGTCAACCCTTGACCGTTCTCAACGAGTTCCTGCGGGTACTACGGCCTGGAGGTGTGCTCCATGTCTGGCATGCCGACGGGAAGGAGACCATCAATCGGATTCACAGGAGTGCCGGTGGGGCGGTGGCGAAGGACATTCTCGTACCCGGAGAGGATCTGGCGCACCTTCTCAATGCCCAAGGGTTCAACGTCTACGAAACGATCGACACATACTTCGAATATCGCGTGTCTGCTACTAGGGCAGCCGGACGGGAAGCGTGACCTGCGCCGCGATGGCGTGCCGCGATGCGCCCGGCGGGATGCGGCGGTCTCCTCTGCAGACCGTCGATGCCCGGGCTCGAATCCTCGCCTTCGCTCTCTCGCTCCTCGTCGCCGTCAGTGCCGTAGGGAGCTCGCCGCTGGTGCTGGCCGTGCTCTGTGCATTCCCGGTCGCGGCGATCGTCATCGCACGGGTGCCGGCGCATATGATCCTGCGCCGTCTCTCCTTCGTGGCGGTGTTCATCGCCCTTGCGGGGGTGTTCACGTTTCTGATCCCCCTCGCCGCGCAGCCGTCCGCCAAACGTTTCTGGTTCCTCCTGTTCGGCAGCCTGTTCGCCGTCACCAGTACTGCCGCGTTGACGTATTCCACCACAGCCACCGAGGCCATGGAGGCGTTGCAGCGCCTTAGGGTCCCGTCACACGTGATCTGGACGGGCTTCCTCGGTCTCCGCTACCTCCCCCTGGTCTTCGGGGAAGGACGAAGGGTGCACCGGGCCGCGCGCGCCCGCGGGTGGCGGGGATCGTCGGGGATCACCGCTCTCGGATGGATGACCGCATCCCTGATATCACGAGGCTTCGATCGCGCCCTCCGAACCGGTGAGGCTATGGAGGCCAGGGGATTCGGATCGAGCCGGGTCATCCTCGAACCATGCCCGCTGCGAGTGCACGACTGGATGGTGATGACGGGCTACCCTGCAACCCTACTGGCACTGCGGCTCTTCTTGGATGGGGGTGCATTGTGATTCCACCCGCCATTGCGTTCAAGGGTGTCCGCTTCACCTATCCTGACGGCACGCGTGCCCTCAACGGCTTGACCCTGACCGTGAAATCGCGCGACCGAATTGCCGTGCTCGGGCCCAACGGGGCCGGCAAGTCCACCTTGCTCCACGCCGTGTTGGGGTTCATTGCCACGGCGGAGGGCGCCGTCGAAGTGGATGGGCTGCAAGTCGTTCCAGCCAATTTGACCGAGATTCGCCAACGGGTGGGTATTGTGTTCCAGGATCCCGATGACCAACTCTTCTGTCCAACGCTCCTGGACGATGTGCGCTTTGGCCCCCGCAATCAAGGTCTGTCAGGCACGGAGCTGTATGAGCGAGTGCATCATGCCGTCGAGGCAGTGGGGCTATGGGACCGCCGTGACCGCCATCCTCACCGCCTCAGCGTGGGCGAGAAGAAGCGTGGGGCACTGGCCACGGTGCTGAGCATGCGACCAGACATCCTGCTCCTGGACGAGCCGTCGGCGCATCTTGATGGCCCCTCCCGTCGCAGCCTCCGCGACATCCTCTCCGTTTATGAGGGCACTCTACTGCTCGTCAGTCAGGACCTGCCCTTCGCCGCAGCGCTCTGCACTAGGGCGGTGGTCTTGGAGTCAGGACGGGTCACGCTCGACATCCCCATGGATGAGATGCTCAACGATCCCGTCCGTGTCGAACAACTCGGTATCCCTGCGATGGAACTCTGCGCACTCTGTGCGGAACACGGCTGGCGGACTCCTCATGCGCCATAGCGCCCGCGAGGTCGCCATCGGTGGCCTGTTTCTCGCGTTGGCTCTCGCATTGCCCCCTCTCTTTCATCTCATGGGATTGGGCTCGGTGTTCCTCCCCATGTTGCTCCCGGTTCTCAGCCTCGGTTTCCTCAGCGCATGGCGCATCGCCGCAACGGTCGGATTCCTCGCTCCGTTGATCTCGGGGCTCATCACTGGCATGCCGCCCTTCGTCCCGCCCAGCGCCTTCATGATGATGGTCGAGTTGTCCCTGCTCGGGCTCGTCCCCTCACTGCTCTACCGAAGGCTCCGCTGGAATTTCTGGGTAGTGCTGACCTTGACCCTCGTGCTCAACCGGGGCGTCGTCTTCCTGCTTCGCTTCATCGTCGCCGAGTTCTTCTCCATTCCCGGTATCGCCTACAGCCTTTTCATCGTCACGGCTGGCTTGCCGGGCATAGTACTCATGCTCGTCGCCACGCCTCTCATCGTGCGGACGATCGAACGTCGGATGGGGAGCCCGGCCTAGCCGTTTTCCGCCGATCGGGTTGACGTGGGGATCGCCGGTCATCTTTTTGAGTGGCACGAATGTTGGTTTCGTGTTACTCACTGTGAAGCCCCCTTCGCTTCGAGAGAGTTCAGCGAATTTGCCCCTGGAGGTCTCCTTTGTTCTGCTCATCTGTCGTGTGTGCCGTCCTTATTGTGGCCTCACCCTACCCCGGTGAGGTCGACACGACCCAGGTATATGCCATGGATCCAATCGTCGTGACGGGAACGCGGGTCGCCACGGTACGCTCGGAGATTCCCCAGGGTGTGACGGTGGTGAGCCGCGAGGAAATCGCGACCAGCGGAGAGTCCAATGTGCTCCCTATCCTCAGCGGGCGCGTGCCCGGCTTGTTTGTGACCGAGCAGGGCGTGACCGGGTTTGGCGTATCGGGTGCAGCGGCCGGGGCGATCAGCATCCGCGGCATAGGCGGCATGCCGAATACTCGGGTACTGGTGCTCATCGATGGGCATCCCCAGTTCATGGGGATCTTTGGTCACCCGCTGCCGGATGCCTACGTGGCCTCGGATATCGAACGGGTCGAGGTGATTCGCGGGCCGGCGTCGGCGCTCTACGGCACCGGGGCAATGGGGGGCGCGATCAACCTGATCACGCGCGGCGCCACCGGGGAGGGGTTCAGCCTGGACGGTCGGGTTTCGCTGGGTTCGTACGACACCAGGAAGTACTCCGGCGGCGTCGGCTACACGCACGAGGCCTTCAGTATCCTTGGATCGGTGAACCACGATCGCACCGACGGGCATCGGAGCAACGATTCGTTCAAGATAACCAACGGCTATGCCAAAGCAGGCTATGACCTTCGACCCGGGCTTCGACTCGTCGGCGTGGCCAGCCTCGCCGATTTCAACACCGATGATCCTGGCCTCGCCAGTTCTCCTTATCCGGACAGTATTCCCCACTGGGTGGACATACAACGGGGGGAGGCATCCCTTACCTTGATCAACACGTCTTCCCGGGTCGACGGTGAGGTCAAGCTCTTCACCAATTTCGGCGAGCACCGAATCTATGACGGTTTCCATTCCACCGACACCAATCTCGGCATCATGGCATTCCAGGGTCTCCAGCTCATTCGGGGCAATACGGTTACCCTTGGGCTCGACTACAAGCGATATGGTGGGGATTCGGAGAATACCCTTTCGAACGCGGAGATTGGCGATCATTCAGTGGATGAGATCGGCGGTTATGTCTCCATCCATCATCGTTTCTTCACACGGTTGGTCGTGAACGCTGGGATTCGAGTGGAGAGTCACACTGAGTTCGGTGTTGAGCCGGTTCCCCAGGCCGGTCTCGCCTTCAATCCCTCGGGTACCGTGACGGTCAAGGTTTCAGCCGCGAAAGGGTTCAGGAGCCCCACCATCCGTGAGCTCTACCTCTTCGCTTCCGCCAATCCCGACCTTGAACCGGAGCGCATGTGGACCTACCAGGCCAGTCTGCTCCAGGAGTTGCTCCATGGCACCGCCAGCGTGGAACTGACGGGCTTCCGCAGCGAGGGCGACAACCTCATCCAGACGCTCGGGCAGTACCCGAATGTGAAGAACCACAATACCGGTGAGTTTGTGCATTCCGGGTTTGAACTGGAAGCGCGGTATCGCCCAAGGCGGCGGTTCGATTGCTGGGCAAGTTACGCATACCTTCACACAGAAGATCCGATATTGGCCGCACCCGAGCATCATCTGGCATTGGGTGCGACGTGCGCCTGGGGGATCGTGACCGTCAGCGCACACGCGAAGCATGTCGCCGGCCTCATCACGAAGATCGCCCAGGATGACGTAACCGAACAGCGCTACACCGCAGTAGATGCCAAGGTGGCTATTCGTCCGCTCCGCGGCATCCAGTTCTTCGTTGAAGGCAGCAATCTTCTCGATGAGGAGTATGAGATCACCTATGACTACCCCATGCAGGGGGCGACGGTGGCGGCTGGAGTTTCGCTGCGGCGTCAGTCCGACTGAGAGGAGGTTCACGGTCTGCGGTGTGCAGTTCACCGTTCCAGACTCAGTTGAGGCTGCTGGCTGTCTCGAACCGCGGTGAGATCAGGAAGACTACGGACCGGATAGGGATAGCGCCTTGTGTGCCCTTCGAACGGATGCCCAAGAGAGGCTTGCCCGCCTACGGGATATCGAAGTCGAATTCGCCGATTCGGTTGGAACGAACGAGTTTGCGCTCATCGGCGGAGACTGCCATCACCAGGTAGGTCCAGTTTACCGTCGCATCACCCGGGGCGCCCACAGTGCCACACACACCGTAGTCGATGCGGGCAACTCCGCCAGGCGGTACTCCAGGAGCAACCCAACGTTGCTTCATCCTACTGAATTCGGATGATGTGGCAATCCGAGTGAACTCCAGAGTGGCGCATGAGTATCCTTGGCATATACCTTCCCACCAGGATACACCGAGAAGCACCCGATCCGCGTGGTCATCCAACGGACCACTAGGGCAACAGCCATGGCTCATCATACAACTGACCACAGCTACTCCCGCCTTTCTCGGCGCCTGAGTCTTCTGCCGCAGGCGGCACCGCCGTCAGACCTGCTGTTTCAGATTCTCAAGATTCTCTTCTCGGAGCGCGAGGCAGGGCTGGTGGCGCATCTTCCCGTCCGCCCCTTCAGCGCCAAGCGGGCGGCCCGGATCTGGAAGATGCCCCTGACCGAGGCGCAGAACACCCTGGACGCCTTGGCGGACAAGGGGCTCTTGGTGGACATCGAGAAAGATGGGAGTATGGTGTACGTGCTTCCGCCGCCCATGGCGGGATTCTTCGAGTTCTCCATGATGCGGGTGCGCCACGACATCGATCAGCATGCATTGGCCGAGCTGTTCTACGAGTATATCAACGTCCAGGACGAATTCATCAGGGCCTTGTTCGCCGGCGGGGAGACGCAGCTTGGCCGTATTCTGGTCCATGAGCCGGCGTTGCCCGATGACCCGACCCTTCACGTGCTCGACTATGAGCGGGCCTCCGAGGTCATCAAGACGGCGACGTGCCGCGCCATCAGCCTGTGCTACTGCCGCCACAAGATGCAGCATCTGGGCAAGGCATGCTCCGCACCGCTGGACATCTGCATGACCTTCAACACCTCGGCAAAGGCCCTGGTCGGCCACGGGCTTGCCCGGGAGGTCAGCCTGGAGGAGTGCCTCGACCAGCTCCAGCGGGCCTACGACAATGATCTTGTGCAGTTCGGTGAGAATGTACGCGAAAGCATGAACTTCATCTGCAACTGCTGTAAGTGCTGCTGCGAGGCCATGATTGCGGCCCGTAAGGTCGCATTCGCCCATCCCGTGCATACGACCAACTTCCTCCCAGTTGTCGACGGCTCGACCTGCACCGCATGCGGCGTCTGCGTTGAGCTGTGCCCAGTGGAGGCCGTGAGTCTGCAGCCATGTTCCGAGTCGGAATCGTGGGTTGGAACCGTGGCACGGGTTGACGAATCGCGCTGTCTCGGATGCGGGCTCTGCGCCCGGCGATGCCCGTCAGAAGCCATTCGGCTCGTTCCCCGAGCCCAGCGAGTCATCACTCCGCTGAACTCGGCCCATCGCGTGGTCTTGATGGCCATCGAACGAGACAAGCTCCAGAATCTCATCGTGGACCGGCAGGTCCTCTGGAGCCACCGGGCCCTGGCTTCGGTGCCGGGGGCGATCCTGCGGCTTCCCCCCGCCAAACGCCTCCTGGCGCAGCGGCAAGTCAGGTCACGTTTCCTGGAGGCCGCACTACACAAAGCCAACGTCTAGTCGCCACATACCAGTGAGCGCAGGATTCCCCGATCCGGCTTTCGCAAAGGGAGACTGAGAGG
>JAFGKV010000091.1 GCA_016928395.1 Candidatus Fermentibacterota bacterium
AATCGCAATCGCTATCGCTATCGGAGCCGCAGCTCCGAGTACGAGTATGAGTACGAGGTCAGGATGTACTCTCAAACAAGTCCGGCCTCTGAGGGCGGGGGCGCACTCGGATTGTTCGGGGTTGAGAGCATGCGGCGCAACGGGCGGGCAGTTGCTCCCGCACCGCGGGATGCGGGACAGAGTCCCGCCCCTACAGAGCTGTGTGAGGAACCGTTGCCTCGGAGGGGCGATCGTCCCGGGTCGCCCGCCGGCGGCTCGGGGGCCGTATAGATGTCGTTGTCGTAATCGTAGTCGTAATCGGCGAGCCGGAGATCTAAGATCGAGTACGAGCTTTGCATGCTCTCTGGAACAAGTCCGGCCTGGGAAGGTGCGGGGCGCACTCAGATTCTTCGGGGTGAAGAGTTCGGCGAGTTGTAGCCCCGGCGCTCTGCGCCGGGCGACACGTCGCGGAGCGACGGGGCTACAGCCACTCGGGCGTGCAGTTGCTCCCGCACCGCCCGATGCGGGACAGAGTCGTGCCCCGACGGTCATGATGGGCACCGGCCCTCGTAGGGGCAAAGTTCCGACTCCGCCCGCCAGGGGCACGGGGTCGCGTTCTCCATCAGGGCCGAGATGTGATCGGCGGAGTGCGATCGCCGTAAACTGCGAACCGTCAATCGGTAACGGCTCGTCATGATCCGGTTCTTCGTCGACCACCCGGTTACCACGTGGATGCTGTTTGCCGCGCTGGTTATCATGGGTGTCTATGCCCTGCCTCGCCTTGACATCGAGGCCATGCCATCCGTCGAGCTTCCCTCGCTGACCATCTCAACCAGATGGCTGGGCGCATCACCCAGCGCCGTCCAGCGCGGCATCACCGTGCCGGTGGAGGAGGCGGCGCGGCGGGTACATGGCGTGGAGAAGCTGACCGCCCGCTCGTTTCCAGGCCGCAGCGAGGTGAAGGTGGAGTTCGGACGGGATGTAGATGTCGAGTTTGCGCGCTTGGAGCTGTCCGAGCATCTCGGCGCGGTTCGCCGCCAGCTGCCGGCCACTGCCGGACAGCCAAGTGTCGTACCGTTCGTTCCAGAGGAGTTCAGGACCGATGATTTCTTTACGGTCAGCCTCATCTCGCCGCTACCGGCTGATCAGCTTCGCGACAAGGCGGAAGGGTGGCTCATGCCGCGACTGCTGGCGGTTCCGGGTGTGGCCGATGTGGAACTGCAGGGCGGCGCGCGGCCCGTGGTAAGGATCCTGCTGGATCTGAAGATGCTGCAACGGTATGGCCTGAGTCCTGACGGGATCTTCACCAGGATCCGCGCACTGGATGAGATTGTTCCCTCCGGTGTGGTCAGGCGGCAGGGCCTTGAGTACACGGTGAGCATCCGTGACTCGGTCACCGTAGATGCCATCCGTCATGCGGTGTTGACCACCGCCGGCGGGCAGCCAATCAGGCTGTCGCATGTCGCTGCGGTCATCCATGGGTTCGAGGATCCCGCGTACTTCGTACGCATCAACGGCGGCAATGTCATTCAGGCTATCATCGCCAAGCGCACAGGCCAGAACGCCGTGGGGGTCAGCAGGAGGATCCGCGAGACGCTCCCACGGCTTCAGGAGGTCCTTCCGTTTCCCGTGAGCTTCGAGATTGACAGTGACCAGGGCCGGGAGCTGGAAGAGAAGCTCAATGAGCTGGGATATCGGTCGCTGATCATTCTCTGCCTCTTGTTTCTCCTACTGGGAGCTGCATTGCGCGATGCCCGCCTACCGGCGGTGGTGGTGCTCTCGGTCGTGGTCGCGATCTTCATCTGCTTGGCCTTGTTTTTTTTCCTCGGCGTCTCAGTCAATTTCATTACCATAAGCGGGCTCACCGTCTGCTTCGGCATGCTTCTGGACAACAGCATTCTCGTGCTGGATGCGGTGCACCGGCGTCTTTCCCACCGGCAGGGGCCCGGTGTCCACGACGCAGTGGTGCAGGGGACCAGGGAAGTCGCGTTTCCCATCGGGGCTACCACCGCCACCACGGTGGTGGCCTTTCTTTCCTTTTCTTTCCTGTCGGGTCGGTTGGCGCTCTATTATGTGCCCTTGGCGGTTAGCGTCGGCATCGCCATGGTCTCGTCCATCTTCGTCGCACTCTGTTGGATGCCGGTGGCCTTACGGCTCCCGGCGGGGCGCAGCAGGGCACGACCGCCGACGGAACACAGACCGGCAGGGGGAGCGAAGCTGCTGCTTCGGTGGATTCTGGGCCTGTGCCTTCTGCTCATGGTAGGTTCCGGCGTTGCCCTGGCGTGGAAAGGCTCGGCGTTTGTGGCGCATTCCTGGGAGTGGGGAGCAGGGATAGCGGGAGTCCTCGTTCTCGTGGGAGTTTTCGTAAGCTTCGCCGAAGCGCTGACACGATGGCATCTGAAGGTGTGGTGGCTTCCCGCTCTGGTCTTCGTGGGGATGGCGGTGGGGGCGTTTCATGTATTCGACAAGAAGGTCGACAAGGGTGGATTCTGGCAGAGTGTGCCTGAAGAGCGGCTCCGGCTCTACCTGGAACGGCCAGTGGGGACCGATGTGACGCTCACCACCCAGACGGTGGCCCAGTTCGAGCGGGAGCTGTTTCCCATCCCCGACGGAGTGCATCTGAAATCCACCAGCTGGGAGAACCGGGGATACCTGGAAGCCCGCTTCGAGCCTCACCGGCTGTTCTCTGAGTACCCCGAGCTGTACCGCCGGCGTCTGATCATGCTGGCTGAGGAGATGGGAGGCGTGTTCATCTGGATCGGCGGATTCGGCGATCCCTATCTGAAGGGCGGCGTAGGCGGAGGCATCAGCAACTCCCTGGTCAAGGTCACAGGGTACAACAGCAGGACATTGGATGATATCTGCCAGGGCGTCATGACGCGTCTTGCCCGCAATCGCCGGGTGCGCAATGTGCGGTTGACCAGCGGTGAGCGTTTTGAGCGTGATGCAGCCGACGAGACGATCATCACCATCAGGCGAGATCGCCTTGCACAGCACCGGCTCAGCGTTGCCGAGGTCATGGGATTCCTCAGGCGGCTTTTGGGGATCGATACTCCGTGGCAGATGATCGTCGACGGCCAGGACACACGGTTGCAGCTTTCGTACGGTGACGCCGGAGACATCCAACAGGATCAAGTTCTCGCCGCTACTCTGGTCTCATCTGTCGGACGACAGGTGCGCCTGGGTGATGTCATCAGCGTGGAGTCACACCCCGTGGCGGGTTCCATCACCCGGGAAAACCAGCGGTATGCACGCCAGATCAACTGGGAGTACATTGGTACCGACAGGATGCGTCGCCACTTCATCGCTGATGTCATCGCAGGAATCGTGCTTCCGTACGGCTATCACGCCGAGGACGTTTCCGGCCAGCCCCTGACTCAGGAAGAGCAGGAGGATGTCAATACCATGCTGTGGCTGACGATTCTGTTTGTCTTCATGGCACTGGCCGCGATGTTTGAGAGCGCAGCCCTTCCCGTGCTTATCCTCTTGGCGGCGCCCATGGCTTTGATCGGCGTCGTTGCTGTGTTCTGGGCAGCGGACGCGACATTCGATTCTTCAGCCAGGATCGGGCTTGTGTTGCTGTTTGGCGTCGTGGTCAACAATGCAATCCTCCTGGTGGAACGGTTCCGGCTCCAGGTGCGTGAACAGGTGGCGCAGCGCCGCTATGCCGCCCACGAAGTGCCGCCCGTGCCCCGGATGGGCGGCATCGATCTCTGGCGGCTGGAAGCGAATGAGCGCAAGGCTCTTCTCGCCGACGCCATCTCACGAGGTACCAGGATCCAGATGCGTTCGATCCTGCTCACCAGCGGTACGACCATTGCGGGTCTCTTGCCGCTTTTGATTCGGCTGACGGCACAGACCGAGGGAAAGGATATCTGGGAGAATCTGGCGCTCTCCTCCATCGGCGGTTTGGCCAGCAGCACGGTATTGATTCTGCTCGCCCTCCCCGCATTCTACTGGGCGGGTGTTCGAGTCGGGTGGGGCTGGAAGAGATTGCGCGACCGTCGCGGCAATGCCCGCGCGGCGGCGTCTTCACCGGCCGAAGGTTACCAGTAGTGCCCCGGCAAATCCCAGCGCGATTCCCGCCATCCTGCGGGAGGTTATGGGTTCATGGAGGAACACGGCCGAGAGTAGGAAGATGAAGATCGTGCTGGTTTCATTCAATGCAGAGGCGACTGATGCCAGGGTGAACTTCATCCCGGCCAGCCACAGGATCATGGAGACATAGCCACCCACAAAGGAAGCGGCCACGGTGTACCTGATATTGCCTCCACGGTAGAGCGATGTGGCCACCACGGCCCGGTCACGGCGTGCGAGAATCCCCGCGGCCAGCACGACGGCGCCGCCCACAAGACGCATCTGCGTCACCCACAGGATGGGCGAGTGGGCCAGAAGAGGCTTAATCATGACGATCCCTAATGCATTGCAGGCCATGGAGATGATGCCGAGTATCACGCCTTGCAGAATGTGCCCGCCGTCCTTTGCTCTTCTGTCGCCTCTCCAGGTCCCGATGACCACGGCCAGGGCGATGGCGATTGCGCCAACGAGCTGGAGGGCAGCCAGCGACTCCCCCAGAAATGGGATCGAAAGGGCGATTATGAAGGGGCTGTACAGGCAGCTTACTATGGCGGCACGGCCTGCCCCTAGCCGGTTCAGGCATGCGAAGAACAAAGTGTCTGCGATCCCGATCCCCAAGGCGCCGCTGGCGATGAGCATGATTTGGTGGAGGCCGGGCGCGGCATGGCCCAGGGGCTGGCCGACCAGAAGCATGGTCAGCGGGAACAGCACCATGCCCATCGTGTTCTTGAACAGGCCCAAAGCCAGGGGGTGTACTCGCTCGCCGCTCTTCTTGAACAGAATCACCGCCCATGCCCAGGCAAAGGCGGTGAGCAGGGAGAGGAGCTCTCCATGGAAAGGTATCCGTTCGATCATCGAAGCTCGATTCATGAGAGGTGAGGTGTCATGGATTTTACTCATTCGGGCAAAGTACAGACGGCCAGCCGCCCGGCAAGATCATCCTGGGGTTGACCGGAGATAGCCGAAAGGCTACCCTTGCACGGTCATTTCTTGCAGGGAGTTACCCACACCTGAGGTGCAGTGATGAGTAGGGCAGGATGGACAGTGTCTCTGCTGTGCATGGCGTGTGCATTGGCCGGCGCTGCGGGTGAGAGCTCGGATGATGATCTGAGAACTCTGGCATCGTGGATGTGTGGTTCGTTCAGCAGCGCGCAGCAGGCACAAGACGATTCAGGTTTCATGGATATCAGGCTTCGCATGGTTCGCGTCTGGCCAGAGAGGCATGATGGCTACTGGCTTTACGTCGAGCAGGCCACGGCGTGGAGTCAGGACGAACCGTACCGTCAGAGAGTCTATCATTTGACCCACGTCGGGGCCGATCTCTTCCAGAGTCAGGTCTTTGAGCTGGCTGATCCGCATCGATTTATCGGAATCTGGCGTACGCGGGATCCACTGACTGGGCTCAGCCCCGATTCCCTGGAGGCTCGGCCCGGCTGTGCAATCCTCCTCCGTAAGCACAACGATGTGTTTACCGGGAGTACTCTGGGGCGCCTGTGTAAGAGCAGCCTGCGGGGCGCTGCCTTCGCTACCAGCGAAGTGGAGGTGAGTGCAACGTCTCTCATGAGCTGGGATCGCGGCTTCTCCTCGACCGGAGAGCAGGTCTGGGGCTCGGAGATGGGGGGCTACGTCTTCCGGCGAAACGGTGACTTCCCTCTGGAACACGCGGGGTGCCCATGATGGAACCGCATCACGGTGCGGAGTCCGTGCGATGCCCGTGGCCCGGGGCCGACGAGCTGGCTGTGGCCTATCATGACACTGAGTGGGGAGTGCCCCTGTACGACGATGGGAAGCTTTTCGAGTTTCTGATTCTGGAAGGAGCTCAGGCCGGCCTGAGCTGGATTACGATACTGCGCAAGAGGGAGCGCTACCGCGAGGCTTTCGCCGGCTTTGATCCAAGACTGGTGGCGCGCTTCAGCCCAACGGATGTGGAGCGGCTCATGGCGGATTCCGGCATCGTGCGCAACCGGCGCAAGATCGAGGCCGCTATCAGCAATGCCCGGTCATTCCTGGCAGTGCAGGAGGAGTTCGGCTCTTTCTCCCGGTTCATGTGGGGGTTCATCGGCGGCGTCCCCATCCTGAACAGGTGGGCAACCCTCACCGAAATCCCGGCGGTCACGCCCGAGTCCCGGCGGATCAGTGCTGAATTGGTGCACCACGGTTTCCGGTTCGTGGGACCGACCATCATCTATGCACATATGCAGGCCACCGGCATGGTGAATGATCATCTGGTGAGTTGTTTCCGCCACAGCGAGGTGTGTCGGTTCGCACGGCCCGCTGCGGAGGCCCTCCGCTGACGCCGAGGCAGATGGGAGGGCCAACCGCGCCTATTCTGCTGTGCCCCTCGGGCGGCACCGGGGTGTCGTGGCGAGGGCTCTTTCCATCACTCCCGTTTCTCTTCGCCTGACAACCTGCCCATGAACGTGCTCTTAGTCGTGGGCGAATCTGTGATGCATGAACGCATGGGCGTTATGTCGCTGGGGGCTTCCTTGTCGCAGGCCGGCTTCGGGGTCCACCTGGCTGTGGCCTCGCGATACCGCGTGGCCGGCATGCGGGCGCTCATGGACCGGCTGCAACCGGAAGTTGTGGGGTACAGCTCCATGACCGGTGAGCACTGCAGGCTTTTGGCGCTGAATGCGAGGCTCAAGGAAGACTATCGGTTCATCTCCGTGTTCGGTGGACCTCATGCGACGTTTTTCCCCCGTCTGGTGGACGAGCCGGGCCTTGATGCCATCTGCCGCGGAGAGGGCGATGTAGCGTTCGTGGAGTTCTGCCGGAGGGTTGCCTGCGGTGAGGACTGGGAAGCCACACCCAACTTCGTGGCACGGCGCCATGGGCGAACCATCGAGAATCCGCTTCTGCCATTGATCGATGATCTCGATTCGCTGCCCTTCCCGGATCGAGAACTTATGTACGAGGCGGATCCGTCATTGCGGGCCGAGAGTCACAAGGTCTTCTTCGCCACGCGGGGATGCCCGTATGACTGCTCATATTGCTTTAACCACCGATATGGCGAGCTGTACCGTGGGATGGGGCCCATGGTACGCCATCGGTCCCCGGAGAAGGTGGTCGACGAGATCGACGAGGTGCGATCGCGTTACCCCCTGGGTGTCGTGTGGATCGACGACGACACCTTTCTGCTGAAACCCCATGGGTGGATGGAGCGTTTTGCCCGCGCCTACCGCCAGCGGATCGGCTTGCCCCTGAGCTGCAATGTGCGGGCCGACCTGGTTACGGAATCCGTCATCAGGCTTCTGCGGGATGCCGGCTTGAACTCGGTGTGGATGGGGGTGGAATGCGGCAATGAGGAGGTCTCTCGGCGTATCCTGAGGCGCAACCTCTCCACGGATCAGATTCGTGCCGCCGCAGGAGTGCTGCGGGATGCGGGTGTGATGGTGGTGACCCAGAACCTGTTGGGTCTGCCGGTAGATAAGCCTTATGAGATCGACAAGGAAACTCTGGATCTCAATCTGCGGATCAGACCGACGTATGCGTGGTCGTCTATCCTGTATCCCTACCCGGGGACCGCCATCGAGGCCTATGCCCGGGAGCACGGGTTTCTGACCGGAGAGCCTCACTACCTGGAGACGAACAAGCGCACATCCATGCTAAAGTTTCCAAGCCCCCGGGTCAGACGCCGCATCGAGAATCTTCACAAGCTATTTGGCCTGATGGCACGCTTCCCCGCTTTGCGTCGGCTCTGCGACAGGCTGTGCGACGCACCTCTGGATGGTATGTACACGCCTCTCTACTACCTCTGGTACGGCTACATCGTCAAGGCTCGGCTGTATCCCTTCCGCTCGCCGTTTCGGGAACTCGGGAACTACATAGGGCTCTGGTGGCGGTTCGTTCGAAAGCGGTGACCACTGTCGGCAGTGCCGCACAGCGTCTCCTACGAGGCAATCGTGTGGCGCACAGACGACATAGGTCCGGCTTCAGCCGCGACGGGTGAGGGTCGAAATCCCTCCCCGGCCTCCTCTTGCGAACTGGAGGGGGCGCTTCGGCGGGAGGCTCTCAGTTATTGGCTATGCGCCTTGGGCGGATCACCGCCCGGTGCCTCTTCGAGTGTACCGACGCAGGTAGGCCAGCTCACTGGCATCCAGCCATCCATCGTCTCGAATCAGGAGCCTGCCCAACTCAAGCTCCCGGAATGATGATCGCCACCGGTCATCGGGGCAGCCTTCCTCGCTGTCCCATACCTCTGTCAGCCAGCAGCGTACTCGTTGTGGATTCATGAGTTCGGGGGTGTCGGCACACCATTGGTCAAAGGCATGGCGACGCATCACTATAGGCGCAGGAGCGGGCGACGGCACCACTTGCCGGCACCGATCATGAGTCACAGGGGATGGCTCCGCATGGACACACCACGGTTCAGGACCCTGCACATGGATCCCGGCTCCCTTGCGCGGAGGTATGACCCGCCAGTACCACACATTCCATTCCCACATGCGGGTCCGTGAGATGATCACATCGTCGATCTGCGGGCAGTGAAGGTTGAGACCGTACCCCAGCCGAAGGTAAGGCCCCGAGCTGGAGACTCGATCCTCGGGCGTTCCGTCGCGGGAAAGAACCGACCATTCGGGCATTACCTCCCATGGTGTTCGCGCCCGACTGGCGAAGGAAACCCATTCATTCTCCCGCAGTGCATTCACCAAAGCAAGGGATTCGAACCGTTTGTCGGCTATGGTCGCCGCAGAGCGGAGGGGAGGCCATCGATAGGCCAGATCAGGAGCGAGACAGACCAGGAGATGCCACGCCACCAATGCGATTAGCGCGATGCCATGGCTGCGCCGCAGCGGACAAGGGAAGGCCGGGGCCACTGCCAGCACACATCCCAGCAGCGGTTCCATGGCGTAGCGGCTGGTGAACGTGCCGTAGAGACAGAGAGATAGGGTCGCGACTGCTGCCCATACGACACCCGGGAGCGACTTGGCGCCGCGGCATGATGCCAGCAGCACGATGGGGATGACGATCGCCGCACCGGGCGCGACCAGAGCCGCGGCCACAAAGGCCAGCGGCATGATGCGCCGGCGCGAGACGAACACGGCGGTTGCGCCTGTGAGTAGCAGGCCCGTGTTGCGCACAAGGGAGGCGGCATGTCCCATGATCACCGTTACGGAAGAGCGAACCACCAACCAGGGATCCGTCAGCAGGGAGCCCAGAACCGATCGGTCTTCCCCGGGTAGCAGGAGCCACGCCGACGCCGCCAAGAAAGGCATGGCGCAGGCCAGGCGTCTGCGGCCGCTGATCCATAGGTCCACGGCGACGGCCGTGGGCACGAGCAGAAACATGACCTCCCGCGACAGCAAGGAGAGGACCAAGGCAGCGACGCCTGCCACGGTGGCGGCGTTCCCGCGACGGGAACGCAGGATCCAGATACCCAGCAGGAGCAGCGAATAGCTCACCAGGTAGGTGGAGCACGACATCCAGGCCAGCAGCCCCTGCACCGCCGGCGCGGCGGCGACGGTCGCTGCTGCAGCGGCGGCGATTCGCGGGGAACAGTGAATCCGCAGCACCAGATAGAGCAGCACCATGGTCAGCACATACAGCACCCTCCACGCCCACACAAGCCCCAGGTTGCCTCCCGCCAGGTAGGCCGCGCTCCATACCCAGAGGAGAAGCGGACGTTTCCTGGAGATGTGGGGGGGCAGCTGGCCCGAGACGGAACAGGCACGGAAGAACTCGCGAACCGCGATGGCGGGCCCCTCGGCCAGACCGTCTCGGGTGGCGCGGGCCGCGGACGTGGCGATGCCATAGTAGGAGTGATCGTCTGACACCACGGAGAAGGGCCGGGCCTGACGAAGCACCACCGTTGCCGCCACCGTCAGCGGTAGCAAAGCAAGCAGGACGGATTCGAGCCGGGGTCTCAGGAAATCGCCCACCGGATCTTGCCCCGCAGGCCGCCGGAGAGCCTCACGTGGTCTCTGGTGAGACAGCCCGCGGCGCCTGGGTCAGTTACGATGACGGTTTCAACGCCCGGCATCCTCTCGACCAGGGCCATGCCGTCACCGGGTCCCAGCACGAAAACGCCGGTGGAGAGCGCATCGGTGGTGGTGGCATCGGCGGCAAGAATCGTCACTGACAAGACGTCGTCGGCAGGTCTGCCGGTGCGAGGGTCCACAATGTGGCCGTATCGTATGCCGTCTCTCACGAAGTACTGCTCATACTGGCCGGACGTTGCCAGGGCCGCGTCGTTGATTTCCAGAGAGCCGACGAGGCGGTTGTGATGGAGGGGGTCGCGAATACCGACTGCCCACACTCCCCGCGTGGGGCCCTTGCCCAGGGTGGCCACGTTGCCTCCCAGATCAACCATACATCGCGTGACCCCGTGTTGGGCCAGCGCGAAACGGGCAATATCCGCGGCGCAGCCCTTACCTATGGCGCCTGCATCCAGGCGCATTCCAGAAGGAAGGTATACTCGCCGTGTGGCCGGATCCAAGAACACCTTGGCAAAGCCGATCAGGTTCAAGACGGAATCGATCTCTGCCTGCGCCGGTACATTGCCTTCGCCCTGGAGCTTCCAGAGCCGCATTAACGGACCGATGGAGGGATCGAAGGCCCCATGGGTCAGGTCATGGAATCGGCCACAGGCCAGCAAGACCTCCATGGTTCTGGCCGATACCTCGACGGTGTCCCGCCCGGCCGATTCATTGATGCGAGAGAAATCTGACCCTGGTCTGTAGATGCTGAGCGCACTGTCCAGGCCGGCCGCCGCGTCGAAAGCAGCCCGCGCTGCGGCGTGGGCTGCAGGGGAGGACTCGCTGATTATGGTTATTCGCAGGTACGTGCCCATGAGTGGGAAATCGAATTGGTGGCGCGGCGCAGAGCATGCCGCTGCCACGGTCAGAGCCACCGCCGCTACCCGGCAGACTGCGCCCACAGAGGCGAGACGATTCAGGCGCCTATCCCCGCCGATTCTGCGCTCACTATCCGGGCGGCGAATCGAGCTCCCTTCGGCATACGGTTCCCCAGGAGCCGCACCACGGGCACGCTCAAGGCGAGTCCCAGCGCGGCGAACAGGAAGGACCGTTTTTCGCCCCCGGTGACCTGGCCGATCACTGCGCCGGCGAGCAGCGCGGCCAAAGGAATTCCGTAGAGGATGAGACTGGCCGCCAACAGGCCTTGGTCGGTGATCTCGACTCTCACAAGGTCGCCAGGGCGCACACCGACAGGGTCGTTCACCCACAACGATCTGCCCTTGCGGGGACTCCCAAACGCGCAGGTTCCCTCGGCTCCGCACGCGGCGCAGGCCTCGGTGTCGGCGACCTTGACCAGCGCGGTGTCTCCGTCGACACGCTCCACAATGCCCCGGCACGATCCGTCGTACGCCACGTCAGCCCAGTTGCGTGGTCAGATCCACGATCTTGATGGCTCCGGTGGGGCACTTCTCCACCGTCTCAGGGCGGCTGGCGGTGGCTTTTGCATAGTCTACTACGGCAAGATTCTGCTGCATCGTGATCGCACCATCAGGATCACGTTTCGCGCAGATGCCGCACCCGATGCACGCGACCTGACACGCCTTCCTCGCGATTCCTCCCGGGTCTCTGCTGGAGCATAAGACTATCATCCGCTGTTCCTGCACCGGATGCATCCGCAGCAGGGAACGCGGGCAGGCATTCACACATGCCATGCAGCCAGTGCACTTGGCGGGATTGACCACTGGCAGCCCATTGGGGCCGATGTGGATGGCATCGAATCGGCAGGCCCGCACGCAGTCGCCTAGACCAAGGCACCCCCAGATGCAGGCTTTGAACCCGGACTGCACCAAGGATGCGGCGCCGCAGGTTGCCGGGCCCGAATAGCGGGCACGGTGGGGCGATTCGGCCTCACCGCCCTGGCAGTGAAGCACGGCGATGCGCTTCACGAAGCCGCCGGCCTCTACTCCCATGATGGCTGAAAGCCCTGCAACGGCCTCTGCACCGCCCGGGTTGCACCGGTCGAGCGGGGCAGTGCCCGCGACTACTGCTTCGGCATAGCCCCGGCAGCCCGGATAGCCGCAGCCACCGCAGTTGAGCCCGGGTAGGATGTCTGCGGCCCGGGAGACCCGGGGATCTTCCTCCACCGATAGCTTCTTGTCCGCAATAGCCAGCCCCAGAGCGAAGAGAAGCCCCAACCCTCCCATGCTGGCCGCGGCGATGATCAGGTATGTCTCCATATCGCCTCCCTTACCCCTTGATCAGGCCTTGGAAGCCCATGAACGACAGGGCCAGCAGGCTGGCAGTGATAAGTGTGATACCCGCGCCCCTCAGATTGACCGGGACATCCGCCAGCTCCAGTTGCTCCCGGATGCCCGCCATAATCACCAAAGCCATGGTGAAGCCGACTCCGGCCCCGATCCCGAAGACGACTGACTGGAGGAAGCCGTAGTCACGCAGTGCAGACAGCAGGGCCAAGCCCAGAATGGCGCAATTGGTCGTGATGAGCGGCAGGAAGATACCCAAGGCCCGGTAGAGCGGCGGGCTGGTCTTGCGTACGAACATCTCCACGAGCTGCACCAAGGAGGCGATGACGAGAATGAATGAAACGTACTGGAGGAACGGCACATTGAACGCGATGAGAATCTTGTGATTGATGAACCATGAAACCGCCGCGGTCATAGTCATCACGAACGTAGTGGCCAGGCCGAGGCCGATGGCCGACGATATGCGATCGCTTACACCGATGAAGGGGCAGATACCCAAAAAGTAGGAGAGGACGAAGTTGTTGACGAGCACCGTCGATATGAAGAGCAGCAAATACTGCATCGCGGCCTCCCTCACTGCGCTGCCGGGGCACGGCGTTGCCGGCGCGCGGCGATGAGGTTGCTGGTGCCAATCAAGACACCAAGAGCCAGAAATGCCCCCGGGGGCAAGAGCATGATGGTCCAACGCTCAAATACCTGGGGCAGCAACGTGACTCCGAAGACGCTGCCGTTGCCCAACAGCTCGCGGACGCTCCCCATGACAATGAGGGCCAGAGTGAAGCCGACTCCCATGCCCGCAGCATCGACGATGGATCGTCCCACAGGATTCCGTGAGGTGAAGGCTTCCTGCCTCCCCAGGATTACGCAATTGACGACGATCAAAGGCACGAAAGGACCCAAGGCCCGGGAGATATCGGGGAACTGGGCCCGAAGGAAGTAGTCGGCGATGGTCACGAATCCCGCAATAATCACGACGTAGACAGCGATTCGGACCTGGCTGGGGACCATCTTCCGAACCAGGCCGACCAGCGTGGACGACATGAGCAGCACGAAGCTGGTGGCGAGGCCCATGGCGAAGGCATTGACGGCGGAGTTCGTGACTGCCAAGGTGGGGCACATTCCAAGAACCTGTTTCAGTATGGGATTCTGCGCCCACAGGCCTTTGGTGAACTCCTTGCCCAGGGGTGTTGGAGTCTTTGCCATATCGCTACCCTCCCGCCTTTCGAGCTGCGTCCAGTGCATTGTTCACGATGCCCTCCACGGCCTTGGAGGAGATGGTGGCGCCGGTTATGGCTTCCACGCGGCCGGTGGCCCGGTCGAGTATGCCGCCCTTGACGACGGCAACCTTTGGGGCAAGGGCTAAGCCCTGAAACTGGTTCAGGAATTCCTCGCCATCGATCTTAGCACCAAGGCCCGGCGTCTCTAACTGCTTTAGAACGCGGAGCCCCAACACGGTGTCGCAGTCGGCGCTGAAGCCCGCCATGAGGCTGATAACATCCTGGAACCCCGTGCCCTGGGCCCGCACGGCAATGCCCACCAAGGCGTCGTTTTCATCATAGCCTCGATAGAGGGAGAAGTCGCCCGAAGCGGCTTCCTCGAACCGCTGGGCCCCGGGGAGGACCCGGTACACCGCTCGCTCCAACTCCGCCCGCTCGTTTCGTTGGATGGTAGGCCACGTCGCCGCGAACACGAAGGCGAGCAATGAACCGATGATTGCCGCAGTCAGCGTCAACACGACGATCATGTGCAGGGCGCGCTTCATGCTGCTCCTCCCTTCCCGTGGCCGTAGATTGTGGGTACGGTCCATCGGTTGATCAGAGGAGTTATGGCATTCATGAAGAGTATGGAGTACATCACGCCCTCAGGATAGCCGCCCCAGAGGCGGATGAGGGAGACGATGAGGCCCCCGCCGATGCCGAAGACCAGCTGGCCTCGGTGAGTCGTAGGAGAGGTTACCATGTCCGTGGCCATGAAGAAGGCACCGATGAACAGGCCGCCGGAGAGCAGATGAAAGGGCATGGGCGCGAAGGCGGCCGGGTCAACCGCATGCATGATAGCGGTGAAAACAACCACGGTGCCCAGATAGGTAACGGGAATATGCCAGGTGATGACCTTGCGATAGAAGAGAAAAGCAGCGCCCAGAAGGACCGCCACGGCTGATGTCTCTCCTAGCGAGCCTCCCACATTGCCCCAGAACAGCTGGCCCAAATCGGTAAGCTGCCTCTCGAACTTGAACATGCCCAGAGGAGTGGCGCCGGTGACCGCCTGGAGACCGGGGAACGGTGAGGGGGCCGTCCACGTCGTGAGGGCCACGGGATAACACGCCATGAGGAAGGCCCGGCCGATGAGGGCGGGGTTGAACACATTGAAGCCCAGACCCCCGTAGATCATCTTGCCGAGCACGATGGACACTGCTGCGCCGACCACCATGATTTGTAGTGAGCTCGCCAAATGCGGCGACATTCGGGGGGGCAGGACGAGGGCCAGAAGAAGCCCAGTGACCACGGCGCTGCCGTCCCGCAGGGATGAGGGCCGCCCTCGGGCACGGCAGGTGAGCCACTCCGCCAGCATGGCTGCGCCCACGCACACTGCGATATTGAGCAGGGCGATGATCCCAAAGAAGTACACGGCTGCCGCGGCGCAGGGAAGAAGGGCCATGGCCACCGTATACATGATGGCAGGAACCGAGTCCCTGTCACGCAGATGCGGCGACGAGGCAAGCTCCAGTCCCATTTCATTCGTAGCGTGAGCCATGTCTCCTCCTATGCGGCTCTGGTGCGCCGGAGAGCGGCTTTGCCGACCCGCATCCAGTGAACAAGGGGTATCTTGGCCGGGCAGCCATAGGCGCAGGATCCGCACTCAAAGCAATCCAGGAGTCCCGAGGCCTTTGCCTTGCCTTCGAGGCCGTTGCGGCAGAGCGCGGCAATGGCCGACGGCACAAGGTGCATGGGGCACGCCGTCACGCAGCGACCGCATCGGATACACGGGTACTCCCTGGCCGGGGCGAGCTGGGCCGCCGTCAGAGCCAGGATTCCGCTGGTGGTCTTTGTGACCGGCACCTCGATATCGGGAACTGCTACTCCCATGAGTGGGCCGCCCAGAATGACTCTCTGGGCCTTCTCGGGAATCCAACCGCATTCCTCCAGCAGCACCCGTACGGGTGTGCCGACCAAGGCCAGCAGATTCGCCGGTGACTTGACTGCGCCGCCCGCCACCGTTACGACGCGCTCCATGGATGGCATGTCCTTGAGTACTGCGTCACGAACAGCAGCTGCAGTGCCGACATTGGAGACCAGAACACCAACATCGGCGGGGAGCCCGCCACTGGGCACCTCCCGCCGGGTCAGCGTGTGGATCAGCGTCTTCTCCGCACCCTGCGGGTATCGGGTATGCACAACCTGAACTCGAACGATCCCGCGTAGCCCGGCGTGCTGGGCCGCATCGGCCATGGCACGGGCGGCATCGGGCTTATTGTCTTCGATGCCAATAATGCCGATCGTGGCGCCTAACGCATGCATGATCAAGCGCATGCCGTCGACGATATCCGATGCGCGTTCCAGCATGACCCTATGGTCCGCAGTCAAGAATGGCTCGCACTCGGCGCCATTGAGGACGCAGATCTCTACCTTCTTGGGTGGAGGCGGAGAGAGTTTCACGTGGGTCGGGAATCCGGCGCCCCCCATACCCACTATGCCTGCTCTTCGCACCATGGCCTTAACTTCGGCCTGAGGCATGGCCAAGGCGTCTTCCAGAGATCGTATATCCTCGGGAATAGCGGGTTGGAACCCCGGGAGCGGACTCAGCACCACGGAGGGCGAGAATCCCCCGCCCCCATGCGGTCGAGGCTCGACTTTCTCCACGGTGCCCGGTGCGCTGGCGTGGACCGGGGCCGATATCAGCGCATCCACGTCACCGATCATCTCCCCCCTCTGGACCTCCTGCTTCGGCTTCACCAAGGGCTTGCAGGGCACACCGGTATGCTGGCTCAGGGGAATCACCAGCATGGCTGGAACGGGTGCCCGGCGCGTGGCGACACCCTCGGTGGCACCCTTGCCAGGATCGGGGTGGACACCCCACGACGTATGCAGGTGCATATCACCTTCCTCGCGGTGTCACGGGCCGTGGACGGCACACGATGCGCCGGAAGAACGGCCCGCATCTGGGCGGACTGGGTGTATCACAATGGCGTGGCAGATTACCCCGTGACCGGGGTATTGGCAATGCCGCACGCATGCACGTATCAGGCTGCCGTTCGGTCTCGGGAGGCACGGCTGCCCGCAGGTTCCTCTGGGAAGGCGGAGTGCGGAATGGTGGGTATACGGTGGACGAATGGATGGATGGATGGAAGGACGGATGGAGGGAGGGAGAACATCGATGAGGGAAGGGGTCGCCATCGGAGTCGTTCATCCGACGATTCGACTGCACGACCGGCTGTAATAGCGATTGCCACGGGATTGCAGCATGGCGCGAGCTGATCGGCAGGCAGCACTAGGCAACCGTGACTCCGGCCTGAACCATGAACCCCTTTCTCCGCAAGAGATTCGTACTCTCAACCTCGAGAACACCAGTGCGTCCGCGCACTCAGAAACCCGATTGGCATCTGGGCGGAGAGCAGGAGGGAACCCACCCGTCCTCGACCGTGGCCGCTTCTTCGGATACGAGTGTCCTATCGATCTCTGGACTCGCGCTGGGTCTTTATGATCTTCTCGGCGAGAGACGAGGGAACTGGCTCGTAGTCGGCGATGTGCATGGTGAACACGCCTCGGCCGCTGGTGAGATTGCGCAATTCTGATGAGTAGCCGAACATCTCGGCCAGGGGTACGAGAGCCTCCACAATGACCGAATCGGCGCGTTTCTCGAGATTGGCGACCTTGCCTCGCTTGGAATAGAATGAGGCGGTAACGGCACCGGTGTGTTCCTCCGGCGTGATGACTTCCACCGACATGACCGGTTCCAGAAGCACCAAGCCGGCCCGTCTGCATGCGTCGCGGAAGCCCACCGCTCCGCAAGTGCGGAATGCATGATCTGATGAATCGACCTCATGCGATGAGCCATCCAGCACGGTGACCTTGACTGCCACCATGGGGAACCCCGCAAAGGGCCCCTCGGCCATGGCGTCAGCAACGCCCTTTTCGATGGAGGTTATGTACTCGCGC
This sequence comes from Candidatus Fermentibacterota bacterium, assembly GCA_016928395.1. GTDB lineage: Bacteria > JAFGKV01 > JAFGKV01 > JAFGKV01 > JAFGKV01 > JAFGKV01. Next base: position 17,392 of record JAFGKV010000091.1, read on the forward strand.
GGGATTGCTCCTCCGATGATCTGGCTTTCGAACTGCAGGTCTGATCCGGTTTCGCCCGGCTCGACCCGGATAATCATGTGTGCGTACTGCCCGCGGCCGCCCGTCTGCTTCACATGGCGATGTTCGTGTACCACCACGCCCACCACGGTCTCCCGGTAAGCGACCTTGGGCGGTCCCGCCACAACCCCAACGCCAAACTCCCGCCGGAGGCGATCGACGATGATCTCCAGATGCAGTTCACCCATGCCTGAGATTACCACCTGGCCGGTTTCGGTGTTCACCCGGGACGTGAAGGTTGGGTCCTCCTCGGCCAAGCGGATGAGGCTGAGGGCCATCCGGTCGTCGTCGGCCCTGTTTTCCGGGGTCACCGCGATGCTCATCACTGGGGCAGGAAACTCTATTGCCTCCAGCAGCACAGGGTGATCCTCGCTGCAGAGGGTGTCGCCGGTGAAGGTGTCCGTCAGGCCTGCCACCGCCCCCACATCGCCCGCGTGAAGTTCGTCGACTGCCTCACGGCTGTTGGCGTGCATCTCGAACACGCGTCCGAGGCGCTGACGCTTGTCACGGGTAGAATTCAGCACATGCTCACCGGCCTTGAGGACGCCGGAGTACACTCGCACATAGGTCAGTTTCTTCACGTGTTTGTCCGCCTGCACCTTGAAGGCCAAGGCTGCCAGCGGGGCGTCGCTCTGGGGACGCTGGATGACTTGGATCCCTTTGGGATTGGTTCCCGCCATTGCGGGAAGGTCGACAGGTGAGGGGAGGTAGTCGACCACTGCGTCGAGGAGTCGTCGAATTCCCTTGTCCTTGCCTGCGGCTCCACACAAGACGGGGATGATCTTCCCGTGGAAGGTGGCCTGTCTCAACGCGAACACGATCTCGTCGCGCTCGGGTTCTTTGCCGTCGACGTACTTCTCCAGCAGAGTCTCGTCATGTTCGCTGACACGCTCGATCAGTCGCTCCCTGGCTTCAGCGGCAGGTTGCCTGAAGTCTTCCGGTATGGGGGCCTGCCGTAGCACTATCCCGTTCGGTGTCTCGTCGTAGAACACCGCCGACATGTTGACCAGGTCGACAATGCCCCGGAAGGAAGACTCCGCGCCTATGGGGATCACAAGCGGTACGGCATTCGCGCCCAACTCCTCTCGAATCTCACGGACTACGGAGTCAAAATTGGCACCCATTCTGTCCATCTTGTTGACGAAGGCGAGCCGGGGCACACCATACTTCGCGGCCTGACGCCACACCGTCTCAGATTGGGGCTGCACCCCTCCTACCGCACAGAACACCGCTACGGCACCATCCAGTACACGAAGAGAGCGCTCGACTTCCGCAGTGAAGTCAACATGCCCAGGAGTATCGATGATGTTGATCTTATGTTCGCGCCAGTAGGTGGTTGTGGTGGCCGATGTAATGGTAATGCCGCGTTCCCGCTCTTGTACCATCCAATCCATGGTCGCATCGCCGTCATCCACTTCTCCGATTCGGTGGCGCTTCCCGGTGAAGAACAGGATACGTTCAGTGACCGTGGTCTTTCCGGCATCGACGTGGGCCATGATGCCGATATTCCGTACTTTGGCTATGTCAATCGAACGAGACATTTGTGCTCCGTCGAGAACGATCAGATTCTGCGTCAATGGCTGAGCAGTGGATGGGATGCGCCGGCGGCCCCTGCATTCCGAAAACTGCGCCCGAAGGCGCCAATATACGAAACCTGCTCTGTTTTCGCACCTGAAGATTGGGTGCCGGTGTTGACGTCACATGTCCGACGGTGGAATTTGGCTCCCGGCCATACCTGGGACCGAGGGATGTCGCCGGCACGCTGTGCGGTAGATGGGCTGGGGAGAATGCCACTTCAGGGTCTCGAACTTCCGAGGCATCCACGCGAGCAGCGTGGCGGGTGTGCGTATGGTGTTCGCACAAGAAAGGATCTGTACCATGCATCGACTTGGTATCGTGGAACGCGGGAGGGTGACCATTCTTGTGGCTCTGATGGCGCTGTGGCTTCCGACCGGCTCAGAGGCCCAGTACTTCTACGGCTACGGCATCGTTCAGCAGGCAGGCGGCGATGAGACCGTGGGTTTGGGCGTCCCCCTGGTCGTGAAGACAAGCACACTCGGGGGAATCGAGGCGGGTCTCAATTTGGAGCGGGTCAACCTGGCTCTGGATTTCTTGTTCGGTTCGACCGATCTCACCATGGAAGGTGCCACTCTCGAAACGAAGCTTTTCTTCGTCGATGTCAACCTCGATTTCGTCGCGCTCAAACGACCGATAAGCCCCTTTGTTACTGCGGGAATCGGTTCAGTCAACTTTAGCGATTCCCACGTTGGTCCGGAACTATTCAACGAAACAGATTTCTCGTACAACGTGGGGGCAGGGCTCTGTGCGGCGTACAAGCGTCATTTCCTTGCCAAGGCCCTCTACCGTGCCACGTGGACGACGATGAAGGAGACGGATAGGGCGATTCGTTTCGATGGGCTCAGTTTTGGCTTGGGCTACGCTTTCTGACAGGCACCTCTCGTCGCCCCCAGCAGCGTGCGTTCCTGTGGTGCCGCCGCCGCGCCCTCAGAGGCCCTCCTGAACCCTTGGCAGCTCCCCCCGCACCTAGCCCCCGTTTCCTAGTTACGCAGGAGGACAACCTCGGAGGGGTTGTAGGACAACGAGTTTCTGAGAGGTTGGTGTATTACC
>JAFGKV010000092.1 GCA_016928395.1 Candidatus Fermentibacterota bacterium
GTGCACCTCTATGTCGTCTCCGCTCTCTTTCTGAACCTGCACTATTGCCAACGCACGGCGACGTAGGTCCCACGCCCGCAACCCTTCGACGAAGACGGCAAGGTCGATATCACTATGGGCGTGCGCAGTTCCGTCCGTCTGCGATCCGAACACATACGCCGCCCTCACCGGTGCACGTCGCGAAAGCAGCGCGACTACTCGGCTGACTCGGGTGGCGACGTCTGGAGTGATGTCAGCCATGAGACCATCTCTTCCGTTCGTATGAGAGTGTGCCGGGCGGCGTCAGGCGTTGTGGAGCTGGCAATATCGTCGATCTCTTCTGGATACCTTGCCTGGATGTAGTAGATCGACAGCTCCCTCAGGAAATCCAACCGACCCCCATCGAAGCACAGGCCTGCCTGTTCACCGAGCCTCACGAGATTGTGGAGCCGGGGCGGGACCTCCTGAACCCTCTCCGCATACAGAGCCTTGAGCATCTTCTCCACAGACTGTTGGCAGCAGAACAGCACGTACAAGTACCGACCCGTGTGCAACATGGCTCGAGCGGTGTCCAGGTCGTAATGGGCCTGCTGAACTCACCGTTCCCGTACCGACGCCATGTGTATCCTCCTCGGAGCGTGGAATGGCCTGTCTGGCCCTAGACTTCGAAGTGTCACACCCTGGAAGTCCCACATCTCGCCAAGCATATGGATTGCACAGCCGACAAGCAAGTCCAACCATGCGCTGTGGCCCACCCGATCGCAGTCGCAACTGTCAGTCCTGCGCAACCTTGCGGTCTTCAGCTCTTTGCCCGATCTTCCTCTCGACACACAAACCCACAAGATCGAACGGGCTGGCGCCGACAGGCCTCAGCCTGCCCGGCTGTTCTTGCACGTCGATGCGAGGTACACACATGCGAGCGTTTCGGCTCCAGACGCAGGTGGATCACAAGAGACGCATCGTCCTTGACCTCCCGGAGGACATCACTCAGGATCAGGTGAAAGCAATCGTGCTCGGCGACGAGACCACCAACGACCAGAGCGCCTCGAACACCCGTGAACGACTTCGGCGCTTCCATGAGTGGGTCAACGCGCATGACCGCTCAGTGCCCCTGATTCCGGAGGAGATGTACCGAAGAGAGCGCATCTACGAGACCTCGCGATGAGCCGCCATCTCGCTGACACCAACGTCATCGTCCGCTGGGTAGTGCCCCACGATCGCCCAGTCCCTGTCGCACGCCTGCATAGCCCGTCGCTGTCGCTTCCACTCGTCGGGACACGCCGCGATCCGGCGACGACAACGGATATCTGACATGGCCAAGACCATCAGAACCTCAGACACCCGAGTGACGAAGATATGCCCGGCTGAGAATGCGGTACGTCGTGTGCCCGGGAAGCAGGTCGCTGCCGCGCTCGGAGCGGAAGCCGTGGAGGGTGCCCCAATCCCTCACGGCTCGCCGATCGCTCTGCTGGCCATCCGGGAGGAGATTCACCGCCGGCTCCGCTCGCGGGGAGGCCGGCCTTCGCTGGACAAGACCTTGCGCCGACAGAAGATCCCCATCACTGACGAGGAATGGGCCAAGCTCCAGCGCTTGGCCGCCAGACTGGGAAGCCAGAGGATGAAAGTGACGCCCGGGCAGCTCGCCAGTCTGCTGCTGCATCGTTCGCTTGAGCAGCTCGACGAATCCGAGCTCGCCTCGGCAGTCAGAACAACCTCGACTCAATAGACAAGCCCTGCACCAAGAAACCAACCACCCCGAAGCCGAGGTCAGCATGGGGTGCCGCCCTCGTTCTCAGCCTCCTACCCCTCGACAGGCCGGTATCTCACGATCTCCAGCCCTTCGACCGTGTAGTTGTAGCAGTAGATGTTCCCGCTCGACATGACTTTGGCAACGAGCTAACGCCGTTTCGAAATGGCTCTTCTTCGGCCAATCTGAGAGGGACCTCTTCTTCCCTTCCGAGGCCTCTGTTCGTACCTTCCCACTACTGCGTGGTGGGAAGTGCCGCCTCTTTGGAGTGCGGCCCCGCACCCAATGGCTGGCTACACGAGGCAGTTCGTGCAGGGTGTACATTGCCTTCGCCGCCATTGGATGCGGGGCTTTCGCCCGCGGGAGCTGAGCCACAGCACTCCATAGTACGCCGTGAGTCCTTGCGGAAGGGATTCGAGGGGATCGCCAGGGAATGCTTCCACCGACGATTTCGGGACATTTCACGCCGGCGTCGACATCAGGCAGTACCGCGGCCGAAGGCACTCCCTTGCCAACATGCCCTATCGGTCGTTCGGTACCTGCTGGTGGCCTTCTGCGGTGAGCCGGTACTGCTGCAGCCGGCTCTGCGGCTTCTCGGGAATCGTGTAGGATACCCAGTGCTTGTCAACCAACCGGCGCATCAACTGATTGAGAGGGCCCGAGACAACCTTTTGCCCCAGTGCGTACGAGAGCGCCGATTTTGACATCGGACCACTGGAGGCCAAGAGACTGAGAACCCGCACTTCCAAAGATACCGAGTCTGGCTTTGACTCTTGCTTTGACTCTGGCTGCGACTCTGCCGCTCGGAGCTTTGATCCCGACCGAAAGGTGAAGATCACCCATAGGCCAGTATGCCCATAGCGCAACTCTGGCGCAGGCACTCCGGCTGCGTGGCAGGCTGCCAGGATCTTCTCGATGCCGCGGCCCCAGGCTTCGATCATCCCGGCACGAAAGAACGCGTTGGCCACATCCGGGTTGTATGGCTCTGACGAATGCTTCTCCAGCAGGCGGGCAGCAGTCCAGCCGAGAGGCAACTGCCCCGAATTCCAGATCATGATCTTGTCCGAATAGACGCTGAGCTGGATGGGAACGGCGCTGGCGTAGTCCTTGTGGGCTATCCCGTTGGTCACCGCCTCGCGCAGAGCCTCTTCGGGTACAGGGTAGGTCTCCACTCGCTGGATTCCCTCGTAGGAGATCAACGCCTTGAGGTATTTGTTCAGCAGGCGGTCCATGGTCTCGTTGACCTGGCTGAGCAGGCTGCCGTGGATCTCATCCTGGAACACTAGCTCGGCATTACTGCGAAAGTAGCCTATCTTGACGAAGGCCCCGGTGACGAAGCGCTCGGGGTCGGGATGGAAGAGCAGTACGGCCGCACGCTTAAGATACGCGCCATCCATCAGGTGCAGCTTCTCGATCAGCTCGGCGTCCGTTTCACGAAGTATCTCCGCCGACAGCCGGCCGCTACGCTCGGCTCTCTTGCGGAAGTAGGAGAGGACGCGGCTATCAAGGTCTGCCAGCGTCACGTAGGGCACCGGCACGCCATCCCAATGCCGCCCCAGCTTGCGCAGTAGAAACCGATCCAGCGCCGCACCCTTCAACTCCTGCGTAGTACCACCGCTGCGGTAGTGATACTCCCCTTTGCAGCTGACCGGATGGGGGTAAGGCTCCACCACGATTTCCAGAGTATCCTTGCCGGCCTCCTCCACCAGATTCACGGCCACCAAAATGCCCATGATGTCGCGCACCTTGTTCGGGATGTCCTGAAGCAGCTTGCGGGCATCCCGAACCCCGACCGCCTCGCCCTGGTCATTGCGACCAATGACAAGCACGCCCCCCTCTGCGTTGGCGAAGCCACAGATCACTCTGAGGTGTCCGTCTCGCCAGGATTGCTTCCATTCGATGCGCTGAGCTTCCTTCATTTCGGGTCAATCCTCATCCTCAATGAACCCTGGGTCATTTCCTGGTCTGCCAAAAGCCTTGGTCAACCGTGGAAGCAGGCTCGCAATGAGTGAGAATGCGTGCGCAGGATACGATCACATCCTCAATGCTCCCCTTGGCGGCGTGATGGCTGTACAGAGTGACCACGAAGTAGCGACTGCGATTCCGGCGGGTCAACAGGGCACGGGGCGCCACGGTTCGATACGGGGCGCTCGATCATTCGTCGAGGAAGGCCCGCAACCCTCCGTCCCTGCGCCATGGTCATCAAGGACAGACGGCGTCCGAGCTGTCTGTCCGAGGGTACCGCGCAGCAGATCGACTCGACCGATTCGGTCACGCGCGATCAGAGGCGACGTGTCTACGATCACACGCATCGGATACGGCCTTCAGGTCAGACTCCAGCTCCTCGGGCGTCTGCTGGAACACGCTGACCCCATGCTGCCCGCATTGCAGCAAGAACGCGACCCGCGACATGCCGGCGAGCTTGGCTGCCAAGCCGCTGGAGATCCTACCGGCTTCAAAAAGCTTCAGAGCCGCCATGAGCTGGATCTCCCTCACGGCTTCTTCCGGCCGCTTGCCCAGCGCCACCGAGAGCTCCGATGGATACTCTATCGTTGCTGTTGGCATGATCCGATCTCCCTGCTATTCATACAGGGCCACGATAGACGTCTGGAGAACCTCCGACCCGGACGATACACCCCACGTGCAGCCATCGCAAGTCACCCGGTACGCAGGGTTCAGTCCCACACTCCAGCCCAAAGATCTCCTCCCGCAACGTGCAGATGTCGGGCGGTAGTTCCCGCTCCAGAACCAGCACTTCCGGTCGCCCGACACGCCATGCGTCGCGGGGCAGGCCTCAGTCACCCGTGGGAATTGACTTTGGCGAGGGGACTGCAGCGTGCAAATGGAACGGGCCTCTCGTGTCGGCAGGCGGCGGACGCCCGCTGCTATCGCAGAGGAAGGTAGCGCACTTGCCCCTCCCATTCGCCCTCGACGCTGCACCGTGCGATGAGAAGGATGTCGTCAATGGCGGCCCGTGGTGGAACAGAGTGGCCGACCTCGATGATGCCGGGCATCCGCCTTCCTGATCGGACCCGGGCGTAAGCCTCAGCCGTCATGGTCGTAACATCGTGGGTGAGTAGTACTCTTCCGTGCTTCGCCGCCCATTCCAGCACCGCCTCGTCACTCGCTCCCGAGAGACCGACGTCCTGAATGCGAACAATATCCAGCCCCGGTTCTCGACGCAGCAAGCCTCTCACAATGTCGTTGTTCAAGTTCTCGTCCACAGCCAAGGAGAGCATGGCTGTCTATGCCCTGGCACGAGAGAGCAGGCGATCTCGTATCCCTTGAGGATCGAATCTGCGTTCGTTCTCATCCCGGACCCTCTCCCGTTGCCTGCCCCGTTCCGCCAAGTATGCTTCGATGTCTTCAGGCCTATGTAGGCAGTAGCCGACGACCTGGTAGACATCCGCAAGGGTGACACTCGGGTATTGTTGCACGATCTCTTCAGCCGTCGCCCCCGCCCGAAACGCTTCGACGATGCTCTCCAGAGTCACTCGCGTTCCGCCAACACGGGCAACGCCCTGGGCATCGGTCTCAATCGGTATGGTCGCCATCTCAGCCATGACCATCGTCTTACCTCCAGACGTCAGATGCTCGTGGCACCATGAAGGTGCGGCGCCTCAGCACGAGGCTCGTCCAGTTTCTAGCTGCGAAGCCTGGTTGTTCACTCGCACCACAGAAACAGGTATTCAGATTCCGATCAATCAGTGGGGATGAGTCACTCACTACCAGACGCAGAGCTGACCACCTGCCGCAGGTCTGCACCCCTGCAGTGGCGGAGAACTCGGCGCTCGCCCAGGATTTCCTCGAACGCCCACCGGCTCATCCTCGCCAACTCGCGAGCCTTGCCCAGTGACAACACACCACGACGGGAGAGCGCAGGGACGAGTTCTCACAACAGTTCCGCTTCCAACTCATCCGGCGGGAGCCTCACCCCTGCGATCACGTCTTCGGAGACCTCAGGCAACAGCCTTCCCATTGGCATTCCTCCAGTTCCAATGGTACACCGTCACGAAGCCAGTCCCGGTTCGACCGCGCTATTCCCGATATCATGTGCAAGATACGGCCCAGTCGCCGCTGTGTCAGCAGCTGCGCAGAGTTCCTCCGGAATATGCCGATCCTCCCCCCCATGCCCACACCGAACTGTCAGGTGGCCAGCTCCACTCCACCCGTGTGCTGCACAAGCCGCAGGCTATGCCTGCGTTCGCCTCTCCGCCCACATCCGGGTAGTATTCCTGCCACCCGCACTCCACCATCCAGAAGCTGTTCCACCCTCCCCAGATGAACGGCTCCGTCGTCATCCCTCCATCGATCTCCCCCTGCAGCAAGAA
>JAFGKV010000093.1 GCA_016928395.1 Candidatus Fermentibacterota bacterium
ACGGTTCCTCGCAGGCCTCCGTAGGGGAGGGCGTCTCTGCCCTCCCGCACGCCGCTGGGCACCTCTGGATGCTGGTCGGGCCCGACACCGATAGCCGATAGCTGACAGCCGATAGCCACCAGCGGGCCGTACTCTCCACCTCGAAAAACGTGGGTGCTCTCGCATCCAGAGGCCTTACTGAGAACTGAAGACCGACAACTGAGAACTCCGAGCGAGACCTACCATGAAGATTAAGAAGGAAAGAGGTTAAGGGGTAAGGGAATAATGGGCATCACCTCATGTTGAATCTAAGGTATTCGGTGGGTGTCTTCAACCGCATATCGGCCTATCAGCGGATCGAGATGGTCATGAGTGCCTCGGGCTCGATCCGGGCGGCGACATCACGGAGTTCTTCCGCACGCACATCCCTGACCGCAGCCACTGCGCCGGGGCTTGCGGGGGGTCTGCCGGCCAGAAGGTCCATGGCCATGGAGAAGGCCCGGCCGACCCGGGTCAGACTGCGGAGTCGGGCCCGCTGTTCGAAGGACATGGCCGCAGCCCGGCGCTCCAGGGAATCGGCGAACGCATCGGACGCGAGCTCGGCCACAAGGCCCTGCAGCCGTTCTTCGGCTTCCTGGAGTCGCTCGGCCCGGGTGCCCACCGAAGCCGTGATGAGGGCCACGCCGTCTTCGAAGGAGGCCTGAGCTCCGAGACTGTATGCCAGGCCATACCGTTCCCTGAGCACGAGACCCATCCGCCGGTCCAGCAGGGCTGCCAGCAGTTCGACTGCGGGGCGCTCATGTTCATCCAGAGAGACGGCGCTGGCCATGAGCAGGTGACCTTGCCCGACGCCCAGGCTGTCATCAAGCCGCCAGACCTCGGACGAGAGCGTGCGGAGCACCGGGGGAGGCTGCTCTCCCGCGGGCACTGCCTCGAAGACTTGGGCGAGACCGGCCAAAGCGGAATCCGCGTCCAAAGGCGTAGAGAGAGTGACGACCATGTTGGGGCCGACCACGTAGTCGCGGGCGAAGTCCCTAACATCCTCACCGCGCAGGGTGCTCACCGTTTCAGGTAGCCCCAGGGGCGAGTGCTCCCGGGGATCGCCTGGCTTCAGGCGCGCCCAGAGTCTCCGAACCGCCGCCTTCCCGGGAGAGCGACCCTCCCGCGCCAGAGCTGCGGCCATGGCCGACCGCTCCCGATGCAGTATCGTCGAGTCTGCCCTGGGTTCGTACAGGGCGTGGGCCAGCAAGGCCGCCGCGGTTTCCAGCGATTCCGCCGGCGCTGTCAGCCGGACATAGCCCCATCGTGAGGAGTAGTAGTAGTCATCGAACGGGATCCAGGGGTTGTCGCTGACTTGCAGCGCTGCGCCGAGATCGGCTAACCTGCCCAGGAAAAGCTCTTCGGTCATATGGGCAGGCCCCGTGCCCACCGTGCGGTGGAGGAGTTCCGCTACGCCTTCCTTGCCCGGTGGCTCCAGAGCGCCGCGCTGCCGCAGGAGGATATGCATGCCTGCCAGCTCGATTCCCGGTTCCGAACGCACCCAGATCACCACGCCCGAGGGGAGCGTATCGGCGGCATCCACGAAAGTTCCCTCCTCTTCCAGAACAATGGGTGGGAGGTTCGGCACGCATTCCTCGACCACCGGGAGGGGGCCCGAGGCCTGAGGGAGCGTTGACACGGTTGGTACCGGGTCGAGTCCCTCATACGAAGGGGTTTCCTCCGTGGGCAGCTCATAGAGAGAGGCAACGGGGGAGACCAGATACGGTGCGACGTCACGGCGCCACCCGTCTGAGTCGACCTCTCCCAGCGCCTCCCAGAGGCCGGCCAGGCCGTCCCATCCCAGGGAGGTCAGCAGGTCATAGGCCATGACCGCTAACATGTGAGGCCGTTCCAGCCAACGTACCGTTTCGTTTCGCCACTCCCCTGCGGCTCGGCGCAGGTCGTCATCCCCCGCGGCCAGGGCCGATTCCAGGATCGCATTCATCCGGCCTGACACGACACCGCAGGAGTCGGGGGAGACCACGCCGGCTGACAAGGTGAGCCGGCACGCATCGGGGCCGATGTGCAGCGAGCCGTCCCACGATGACACCGCGCTATCGTGCACACGCGTAAGCGCCTGGGGCAGGAGCAGCGAAGCCAGGAAGAACGAAGGGAACGAGGGGTCGTGGGGCCCCGGCCCCTCGAAGGTGGCGGAGAGGGAAGCCGAAGGGAGAGGCGCCCAGATGGTGTCAGGCTGGACTCTTGCCTGGGCGAAGGGGCAGGGCGTGGCAGGCGGAACGGGGGCAGGCGGGGCGGTCCCGAAGGCGCCCTGCAGGAGTTCCCACGCGAGCGGCCAGGAGAAACGCCCGATGAGCAGCAGGGTCATGTTGTTGGGTACATAGTGGCGGTGATAGTAGTCCAGAATGGTCTCCCGGGGCATAGCCGCAACGGTGGCGGGGCTGCCCAGGATCGGGAACCGGCATGGAGAGGAATCGTAGAGAGACCGTGCCCGATGAAGCCACAGGAAGTCATCGGGGCGCGACCGGTCCTTGGCGATCTCTTCCAGAACGATCAACTTCTCCTTCTCGAATTTCTCAGGAGCGATGGTCGAGGAGAACAGCATCTCGGCTTGCACCCGCAGGAGGGTCTCCAGTTCATCGGGCGCCGACAACCCTATGAGTATAGTGCCACGCTCTCTCGTGGCTGCGTTCACGTAGAGGCCGTGGAGATCCATGGTCTCGTAGAGCTGCTCCTGGGTCATGGAGGCCGTGCCGTTGAACAGGAGATGCTCCAGCAGATGGGTCGCACCGCTGGTGGTCTCATCCTCGCGCTCCGATCCGGCCCCGACCAGTACCGTGGATGAGACCACGGGCAGCGACTGGTCTGGGAGCACGATGACCCTCAGGCCATTCGAGAGGGTGCCGTCCACCGCCGCGGAAAAGGGATTTGCCCAGGCGCCAGTGGCCAACGCGATGAGTGCGAGTGTTCTCATGGCCTGCCTCCTTCTGTGGTAGCGCTACGCAGGGTTCAGGGTTTCGGCTCGCCTTGCGAGCAGGGTTCAGCTCGCCTTGCGAGCGGGGTTCAGGGTTCAGGGTTCAGTCGGGCCTCCGAGGGCGAAGGCACTCAGGGTTTTCGGGGTTGAGAGGACAGCGCATCGCACGGGCGCGGTGCAGTGCACTCTCGGTAGGAGCGGCTTCAGCCGCGACACGCCACCCGTGTCGGGCCTGAAGGCCCTCCTACTCTGTCCATGCGGCCCCTGATCGCCCACGGGCGAGAGAGCTCGGGTCAGTCTCGTTATCGATATCGTTGTCGTAATCGTAGTCGAGGCTCCGGTCATCCGAGTATGAGTGCGCATACGAGTATGAGCCTTGCATGTTCTCTCACACACGGGTCCGAGGTCTTGGGAGGGTGGGGGGTCGGCGCACTGACACCACCGACCGATGGCCCGCCCCCATCCACCCAGTCTTCCATCCATCCATCATTCCATCATTCCATTCATCCAGTCGTCCATTCACCCAGTCGTCCATTCATCCAGTCGTCCACTCATCCATCCCATTCCCTACTCTGCCGCACTGACCCGGATCATCATGGGATTGTCCCTCACGGGCCAGGTCTTCTTCAGCATGGTGCGGGTGCCGCCGAATGTCAGCAGGCTGGACGACCCATAGTGCACGACTTTGGTCAGCACCGCAGCCAGGGTTGCCTCGTCGATACCAGCCGCGGGCCGAATCCAAGACATGGCCGCATCTTCCGTTTCACCGACGGCGATGAGCGTCTGGTCAGGTGTGACACAGTCGGCGTCTATCGCCAGCGTGTCGCCGGCGAACTCAATGAGATCACCGAAGAAGGGAGCGAGTAGTGCCCGAATGGCGGGAGAGTCGCCCGCGACCATGAGAGACCGTGCCTCGGGGTCAAAGGAGTCAACGATCTGCACGGAGCCCTCGGTCGGCCAGCACGCGGCGATCATCGAATCCAACGGGCTCGAGAGGAGCTGGAGGGTGTCGGCGCCCAGGATCCTGCCGATGCCGGGAGGCCCCTCTCCCGGTTGGAGTATGCGGAAGATGTCCATGGCCGGATCAATCACGACCTGCTGGGCTGCCTGCACGGGAAGCACCGTGTCCAGCCTCGTGCCGGTCATTGTGAGCCTGAAGTCGCGAACCTGGTGGGAATCGCCCGCGGCGATCGTCACCGCCACCGGGATGCGCATGATATAGGCCGGCTCCGATTGGGAGAGGACAACCCGAACACCGCCGGGAACGGGGTCGGCCGCATCAAGAATGAGTTCAGGCGCCCCGACACGCGTGACCCACTGGGCAAAAAACGGCTGGAGATCCTCCCCTGCCACATCGGAGAATGTTACTGCCACGTCATCCCAGGTTGCCCGGCGGAACAGGTGGGTCGCGTAGAACTCCCGCACGCCCCGGAAGAAGGCTTCGTCGCCCAGCTGGCGTCGCAACATGTGAAATACCATGGCGGCCTTGCCGTAGCCCACCGCCGCGGTGGCTGAGGAGTGGCGTTCCCTGAACTCGGTCAGCGGCATGTCGGCCTTGCCTGCCGTATACCAGGAGTAGTGCTGAAGCTGGCGGAGCCGGTACTCACGATCTTCCCCGGCGAGTTCCTTGTAGTAGTGATCAGCCAGATACGCGGTCAGCCCTTCACACCAGTTGCCCGACTCGTAGTCGACATAGATGCCGTTGCCGAACCAGTTATGCAGGATCTCGTGGCCGTAGGAAGTGTGAACTATGAACGGCAGGCGTATGACCATGCTGCCCAGCAAGGTGAACGACGGCATGCCGTAGCCCGTCTGCCAGAAGTTCTCGACCAGAGCAAACTTCTGGTAGGCATACGACCCGATCATGCTGTCGTACAGCGCAAGGTAGCGGCAGGTGGCATCCAGGTAGGTCTGGGCCAAAGCGGAATCGGGGGAGAGGAGGTAGGCCTGGGCTGACACGCCGCCGCAGGCCTGCTCATCACGGGTAAAGCGGCCGGCCACCAGATAGGCTTCCTCCATGGGATGACTGCAGTGCCAGGTGGTGAAGCCAGGGCTTCGGCTATCGATGCCCTGGCTCACGCACTCCCATCCAGGCGGCAGGCTCACGTGGAGCGTGAAGGTCATCATGCGATCTGGAATGGTGGGCAACCAGTAGCTCGCTCCCGAAAGGAACACGCCCGCCGAGTCGATGATGCCGACGGTGGTCTCGAACCCCCGGGCGTAGTCGCCCTTGCCCTCGAAGGCATGATGAAGCCGTCCGGTGTAGCGCACGATCAGGGGATCGGGCAGGCCGTGGGATGCCTCGAGTCGCACGATGCGGGCAACCTCGCCCGGGATGTCGATTGCCGCTGAGGTATCGGGATCGACGATGATCACACCGGGGACGGGGTGAACGTGCAGTGAACGATTGAGCGCCAGGTAGACAGAGGTCTCTTCAAGCCCTACTGAGAGAGTATCCACGACATCGAGACTTCCGGATGCAGGGTCGAGGGTGATCCGGGCCTTGTGGTCTACGATACCTCTATCTGACGGAAACGCGACGATGCCCACGCACAGGGCGACAAGGCTGATACGCACACTAGGCTCCTTTGCTGCTCAGGCCGCAGGGTTTGGAATCTTGGAACGGGGCGTGTCGTACTCTACCCTGCGTACGGGAATCGAGGTTTTCTCCTCCGTCACGGGGTCAGTGATGCCCGTTCAACGTGAGTAACCGGTCGCCCCAGGAAACGGTCCGCGACGCCGATGAATGACGGGGGAATGTCAGTCAGGTAGCAGCGCATCGGGGAGGCAGGGCCGGGATTCTCCGGGACGGTCCGCGCCAGCAGGTTCTTCACCTCGCGGGATGTCTGAGTTGCCGAATCCACGATCCTGATATCGGATCCGACGACGCGCCGCAGCGTCGGTAAGAGCAGCGGATAATGGGTGCATCCCAAGACCAACGTATCGATCCCTTGGGCCAGGAGGGGGGCCAGGTAGTGCCGGGCAGTCATGGCAGCGACCTCGGTTTCCTCCCATCCTTCTTCCACCAAGGGCACGAAGAGCGGGCATGCCTGGCTGAATACCAGCCACTCGGGTTTGCGTGCCTGGATGCTTCGGCGATACGCCTGGGATCCGATGGTTGCGGCGGTGCCGATGACGCCGATGCGGCCGCCGGTGCTGACACGGATCGCTTCCTCCACGCCGGGATCGATGACGCCCACGACAGGCACGCCAAGACGCGCTGCCAATTCGGGAAGAGCAGTCGCCGACATGGTATTGCAGGCAAGCACCATGAGCTTGATGCCTTTGCCCAGCAGGAACGCCGAGCCTTCCTCCGCGAACCGAAAGATCGCCTCGCGCGACTTTGTGCCGTAGGGGACTCTGGCGGTATCTCCCAAGTAGATCAAGCTCTCTTGGGGCAGGTCTTCCAGGAGCGACCGCACGACGGTGAGGCCGCCCAAGCCGCTGTCGAACACGCCGATGGGGGAGGAGAGAGTCGGCTCAATCACGGTAGGCCGCCGGGTTCTTGAGACGCCGCGCACACTGCCGCGCGCGCCATGTGGCGCCCAGCAGGGAAAGCAGTGGTGCGGTCCACCGCGACATGGGCGGCGGATTGTAGTACACGGGTTCCAGAAGATCGTCATCGGGGCGCAGCACGCCATGCTCGATGGCGTAGGCCTGGAGCCTGGTATGGGGATAGATCCGTACCACCAGCACGAAACAGCCGTTGAGCCTGAACCGGGAGCCGAGCTTCAGTTTGGATTTGATCAGGAACTTTCCGAGCTTCGCCAGAGAAGCCGGGGTCTCGCCCGGCCCGTTGATCATGAAGTTCCACTCACCGCTCATGCCCACGCGGCGCAAGACCTCCACCGCCCGGTAGAGGTCTTCCTCCTGCAGGCCCTTGCCCCACAAGTCAAGCAGCTCGTTTGATGCGACGTCGGGAGAGAAGAACATCGCCTGGCAGCCGGCGCGCTGCCACAGTTTCACCGATTCCTCGGTGAGTCCCCGTTCCTTAAACCACCCTGTCCAGCGGAGGTTCAAGCCTCGGCGCAGCATCTCCTCGGCGATGGCATCGGCGTGGGACCGCGGATGATTGAAGATCTCATCGGCGAACATGAAGGCGTTCAGCCCGAAGTCATGGACCAGGCCCTCTAGCTCATCCACCACCGCCCCGGGCTCACGGATTCGCAGGGTGCGCTGGAAGAGGTAGTGGTTGCTGCAGTGAATGCAGTCGAGGGCGCATCCTCGTTTTGCCTGGACCGCCACGCCCATGGGTTCCCGGGCATAGGCTCGCACGTCGAACATGCGCCAGTCAGGGAGGCCGGCCAGGCCGAAGGGAACGGGAGAGCAGCGGCCGGTGAACCGCACGGCCCCATCTTCCCTGAAAAGAACCCCCTTGACGGATTGTGGCGTATCCAGGGCATCCAGGAGGGCCGGGAATGATTCCTCGCCCTCGCCGAACACGCCCAGGTCGATCTCAGGAATGGCCTGCATCAGTTCCGTGGCATACAGGGAAAAGCCCGAGCCGCCCACGACGATGCGGGCTTCGGGGGCATGGGATCTGATCTCCCGCAGTACGGAGCGGTGCTCGTCGATGGTGGAGAGATGCATGCCGGGCCGTGCGTTCTTGATGTTGCGAATGGAGACACCCACCACATCGGGCCTGACCGTGCCCAGAGCTCGGCATAGGGCCGCGCTGTCCCCGATGCCGAGGTTGCGGTCATACCCACACACATGATGCCCCGCCGTGCGCAGGGCAGTGGCTAGGTAGGCGAGGCCCAGAGGAAAGATGGGCGGTTCATCCAGCAGGGTGTTTGTCTGAACCAAGAGAACTCGCACACATACCTCCGAAACCACATCAAAGAAACCCCATGCGCCTGCGTGAGCGCCATGGCGATACGGGGGGCAAAATAGCACGCATCGCGTGCGCAGCAACCCGGGGGGGAGGGAAAGGGGTGAAGGGGTGAAGAGGTGAAGGGGTGAAGAAGTGAAGAAGTGAAGAGGTGGGGGAGTGAAGAGGGAGGCTGAGGGATCGCCAATGATGAGGCGGCAGCGCTCTCGGAGCACAGGCAGCCGTCGATAGCCAGCGCACAACGAAGAAATCCGGCTTCGACAACTGCTGCAGTGAGGTTGCGCATTTCGTAACCTATGTACATCTCTGTCACGGAGCAGGCGCGTGCACACGCTCACCGAATCGATCTCCCGGCTTGAGGCCGCGCTCTTTCATGAGAATGGCGGTGTGCGCACCAAACACGAGAGTGCCTCCAATTCTCCCGTAGGTGGCTCGGCGATCATTGCGCGCCCGAACGCCGCATACTAGCATGTAGTGCGCGCCTGAGGAGGTGGATGCCATGATGACCGAAACCGTTGATCTCGACGAGGCTCAAGCCCGTTTCAAGGACCTCATTCACCGCGTACGTGCGGGTGTGCACATCGTGGTGAGCGTGAACCATAAGCCGGTTGCGCGCATGCTTCCTGCGGGAGCACGCATTCCCGGTTTGCACGCGGGTGCCATCCGGACTACTGACGACTTCGATGAGCCCGTCCCGGAGAGTCTCTGGAGCGCGGATGCATGAGGTTCCTCCTCGACACCCATGCGTTCATCTGGTGGGACAGCAATCCAAGCAGGCTTTCCGAACGGGCGTTGGCGGACTACTGCGAGGCCTACCGGCGGGACTACGATGTCATCGCGGTCAGCCGCACACCGACCGACTATTTCGCCCATGTCGCGATCAGGATGAAGTGAGAGCGGACTCGGGGCGGAGGTGCAGCGTTCTTGCATATAGGTTACGCAATCTGTAACCTATGTGCAGCTTAATCACGTGAGAGGCCCATGCAGACACTGACAGAGGCCGTCTTCCGGCTCAACCCGCCGGGGGGGCTGTTCGACACAACCGTAGTCCAGAACCTGTTCCCACGGGCCTCCGGCGGAGCGCGCAAACTCCTCGTCCATAGAGCTGTGAGCAGCGGGGAAGTGATCCGCCTGACGCCGGGCAGGTACTGCCTCGCAAGGCCGTTCTGCCATGATCCCGCCCATCCGTTCGTCGTGGCGGCGTTCCTCCATAGTCCCTCGCACGTGAGCCTGGAGTCCGCGCTATGGCACTGGGGTCTCATCCCTGAGGCCATTCATCACATTGCCAGCGTTACTACCCGCCGTTCGAGAACGCTGGCCACGCCGCTGGGGCGGTTCGACTTCATCCGAGTTCCAACCCTCGTCCCCCGAGCAGGAGTCAAGGCGGTCAGGGTTGACGAAACCTCGTGGGCCTGGATTGCCTCGCCCCTGCGGACCATTGCCGACCTGGTCTACCTCAGGCGCGGTGTTCGGTGGGGTAGTGACGGCGTGCGGTTTCTGACAGACTCGATGCGCATCGACATGGAGGATCTTCGGGCCCTGCCGATGAATGATCTGGACGAGATCTGCGCCGGCATCCGGGACCGCCGAACCACGGACTACCTGGCGGGCTTGGTGAAGGAGGTATCGTCGTGATCGCCGACGTGCTGGTTGGCAGAGTCCAGGACTCCCGGCCCCAGAACGCGCTCGAACAGGAGAACGTCCTCGCGGAGCTCCTCCAACAGTTTATCCTGGCCAGCCTTTCCAGGGCAGGGCTCTTCTCCCGGGCCGTCTTCCACGGCGGATCATGCCTCCGCGTTCTCTACGGGCTGAACCGGTTCTCCGAGGATCTCGACTTCCTTACGAGGTCTTTCGATCCCGGGTTCGAATGGGCACCGTACGTGGCGCACCTCTCCCAGGATCTGGCGGACGAGGGTTTCGCGGTGGAGTGCCGGGACCGCTTGAGCGACCGCCTCGTGGTCAAGAAAGCGATGGTGAAGGTCGTGATCGAGGGCTTCTCAGCGCGGCGTGAGTTGCCGTTCCCTCGCCAGCCACGGCGCACGATCCACATCAAGCTCGAAGTAGACGCCAATCCCCCGGGTGGATCTCTCCCTGAGACGCGCTACATCACCTTTCCGTCCATCGCATCCACCACAAGCCACACATTGCCATCGGGATTTGCGCTGAAATCGCACGCACTCCTCTGCCGGCCGTACACCAAGGGGAGGGACTGGTACGATTTCCTGTGGTGCGTGTCGAAGCGAGTTCGTCCCGACCTAGGACTTCTGCAGAACGCCCTTGAGCAGGAGGGACCGTGGGCGGGTACTCAGGTCGACATCACGTGGGAGTGGTATCTCGCGACGATGCGAGAGAGGATCATGAACGTGGACTGGGATGCCGCCCGGGCCGACGTATCACGGTTCATCGTGCAGAAAGAGATTGCCAGTCTTGCCTTGTGGGGACCAGAGCTGTCTATCGCTCACCTGGACACCCTTGCGCGAATTCGTCCGGGCGCCTGATCGATCGCATGCACTTGTATTGCCTCTCCGTCGACACGACGGCTATCGGGGGGTGCCTGGTACGCAACGCGCAACCGCCAGACCGGACAAACCGGGTTCGTCGCCACTATTGATATCTCATCGCTTCCTCCCGGGGTCTACGCGGTCAAGATCGACAAGGTGATATGGCGGCGGGGCAGAACGGAACCGAAGGACGTCGAGAGCTGGGATCGAATACCCTTCGAGAAGCGGGCTCCGGGCAGACCGGAGCAGACACGTACGGCCGTTAATCCGGACCAAGGGGCCAAAGAGAGGCGGCAGTTTCGTTGGCAGTCGCAACACCGCGTGCCGCGCGCCCGTAGCACGCCCCCGGAGCGGTCTTTGGAAAAGATGATTCCGGAGCACGCCGTTAGAACGTGCATGTAGGATACGCAATCGGCGGC
The DNA here is from genome assembly GCA_016928395.1 of Candidatus Fermentibacterota bacterium. Classification (GTDB taxonomy): domain Bacteria; phylum JAFGKV01; class JAFGKV01; order JAFGKV01; family JAFGKV01; genus JAFGKV01. The sequence continues at coordinate 10,702 of JAFGKV010000093.1, forward strand.
CTCCCCGGCACAGTAGAGCGAACTCCCTTGCTGGTGTCGGACGCCTGGCCGGCAGACTACCGGATGCTGCTGGATTCTCCCCCGCGCGGCGTGATGCGACGGACCTGGTGGATGGGGTCAATAACGTCGAGAAAAGGAAAGCGGTTGAAATCGCTGTCGTGGGTGTACACGGTTCTGATTCCGTGCTCCTTCATGAGGATAGCAGTGTGCGCATCGAAGACCAGATTCCCGCCGATGCCGGGCAGTTGCGCGAAGACCTCGCTGGCGACCTGTTGGTGGCGATCAGTCTCGACAAGCATCCCTATGCTGGGTGCAGCGAGTAAGGCCTGAATGAAACGCCACGCAGTCTCCAGGGTGCATGGCGTGCGGAAAACCCTGGGATGAGTGGCAACGCGCAGGAATTCGTAGATGATCCCCCATGTGACGTACCACGGTGACGGATGCTGTCGCCACTCCAGGAGAAGCCCTCGGCACGTATCGTGCGGGGGCGCGTCGCGATCAGCCGCATAGAGCAGGATATTCGTGTCGACGACAAACACGCTCACCGGTCCATCACATCATAGAGCGCTTCACGGTCTGCCACGGAGACGCGAGTCCCGCCACTGCTGAACTCAGGCAGCGGTGGAAGGCCAGTATCCGGAGCGCGGTGCCGTAGGAGTGCCCGCAGCGCAGCCTCGACCATTTCAGACATGGTCCGGCCCTGGCGCGCGGCCTCCTCCTTGAGTTCTCTCATGACTGTGTCATTGATGTTGAGAGTGGTCTTCATATGGGAAACCATACGCTATGTATGCGCATATGTCAAGAATCAGAAAGGACGCCAGCTCATTACGTTCCTCTTGTTGCCCCTGATCCCACTCTGCCAGTGATCTTCGTTCATCGCCGTGTGGTGAGCGGGGGTCGTCAGCGGACTCGTAGCACCGCTCGGGGGAACTTCTCCACCCTGACGGATCCAATCAGCCGTGGAAACCTGAGGCGATGCTGGCGCCGCTCGGTCGTCTGAGCGATCCTCACTGGCAATGACCTGAGAAGCCCATGCTCGAATGTGAAGTGAAGGAGGGGAGGGGATGCATCAGCGAGTGCGCACCAAGTCGAAGGAGTTGCTGTCGAGGATCCTCCCTGACAGCGGGAAGCTGAGATACCTTGCCCACCTGCCCGCGCTCGAGAGCTGGAGGCGGCATCACGCATCAGGGTATCGACAGTTCCCGAGACGTTATCAGCTCTATGATTACGTGAACTCCGAGCTGCTCGGGAACCAGTCGATCCAGTACCTGGAGTTTGGCGTGCACAAAGGCGCATCGCTGGAATACTGGGCAGGGATCAACATGCATCCGGAATCCCGATTCTGGGGTTTCGACACGTTCGAGGGGCTTCCTGAGACGTGGAGATACTTCACCGGCCGCGTCGATCGTGGGCAGTTCGACCTGCAGGGGTGCCCTCCCCCGATCGAAGACCATAGGGTGCGTTGCGTGAAGGGGCTCTTCCAGGAGACGCTCGGGCCATTTCATCGAAGGACAGGTCGTACTCCATGCCGACGCAGATCTCTACTCGTCCACACTCTACGTCTTGACCCGGTGTAATGACATCCTGCGTCCCGGATCGGTAGTCATCTTTGACGAGTTCGCATCGGTACTCGATGAGTTCCGGGCGCTGGAGGACTACTGCGCGGCATACATGCGGGACTATGAGGTCATCGCGGTGACCCGCACCCCAACCGACTACTTCGCCCACCTGGCCCTCAGGATGAAATGAGAGCATTCCATTACAGACGGGGGTCGAGCCCCCTAGTGAGGGCGCGGTCTCCGGGCGGGACCAGCTTCCTTGTGTGGCCCAAGCCCGTGCCGGGTGCTGCGCACCGTTCTACGCGCGTGGCCACCTGGGGCATATCGCTTGCTCTTGCCTCTGGCCTGCGGCATGTTGGCCAGCCACAACCCCCGCCGATTCGGCCGACATAGTCACGTGATCCTGGGGAACGGAAGAATGCCAGAACCTCACTATCTGACTCGAGGTGCCGTCCACGGGCTGTCCGAGACCAGAAGGATGGATGGCTGGAATCCCTTGGCAGTCGGACGCCGTGCGATCTTGCTGCTGTCACTTTCACTGATGGGCTGTGCCCGGCACCATCCCAACATCCTACTGGTCGTGTGGGACGCCGCGCGGCTCCTTACTCGTCCAACGATGCCTATGCAGCGGCGGAGGCAAGCCCCAATCGCGAGAACATCACAACCCCTCCCGGACTCGCCGCCGGCGATTCACCCGCCAGCTGCCGAGGTCGATGACGGAAGTCATGAACGTCCAGTAGTCAAGGTGGTATTGCCGCCCGGGCCGATGCTCCTACCTTGAGCGATGGCGTACACAAAAGGAATGGGCAATGACGGTTGAGCGATCATGGCTTCACGTGCGTTGGCTGGCGGCGCTTCTCCTGCTGGCGATTCCCCCACTCTTCCTCAACCTCGGGAGCCTCCCCATCCGGCTCTGGGACGAATCGCGGCAGGCTGTCAGCGCACTGGAAATGCTGGACGGGAGCAACCCGTTGGTACCCACCTATCTCGGCAAGCCCGATCTGTGGAACACAAAACCGCCGCTGCTGGTATGGCTTCAGGCAACCAGTCTCACTGTGTTCGGCCTCAACGAGTTCGCCATCAGACTGCCGTCGGCAGTGGCCGCGCTTGCCACGGTCGTTCTGCTTTTCGTCTTCTGCGCGAGGGCGCTTGGCAAACCTAGGCTGGGGCTGCTTGCGGGCCTGGTGCTCGTCAGCTCTCGCGGCTATGTCGGACGGCATGTCGCACGAACCGGCGATTATGACGCATTATTGACGCTCTGGACTACCTCGTACGCGTTTGCCTTCTTTCTCTTTATCGAGGCCGCGGTCAGCCAGCGTCGCCTCTGGTATCTTGTGGCAGCCTCTGTCTGCATGGCGCTCGCGGTACTGACGAAATCCTCGTCAGGCCTCCTCATCATGCCGGGTCTGTTCATCTACGCACTACTACGACGGAGAGTAGCTACACTCGTCAGACACCGAGGTTTCTTCCCATGCCTGGCAGTGTTCCTGCTGCTGACGATCGGCTACTACGTGCTGCGAGAGCACCACAATCCGGGCTATCTATCCGCAGTCCTCAAGAACGATGTCGGCGGAAGGTTCTTCTCCACCATCGAGCAGCACCAAGGCCCGTTCGATTTCTACTACGCGAGACTCAGGGATACGAGGTTCTCTCCCTGGCTCTACTTCCTGCCGCTGGGGCTTTGCGCAGGCCTGTTGTCCGCTGGGTCAGGTCTTCGGCGGTTATCCCTCCACCTTTCCCTCGTAGTCTTAGCCTTCCTCCTCGTCATCTCGGCGGGACAAACGAAGCTCGAGTGGTATGACGCGCCGATCTATCCCCTGGCAGCGATCATCGTTGCGGTTGGCCTCGAAACAATCATGGCGCTCGTCCTGCGGTCGGGGACAAACCGGGGCCGCAC
>JAFGKV010000094.1 GCA_016928395.1 Candidatus Fermentibacterota bacterium
GCAGAGACGCCCTCCCCTACGGAGGCCTGCGAGGAACCGTTGCCTTGTAGGGGCGGAGCTCTGACTCCGCCCGTGTCGGGCCTGAAGAAGGCCCTCCTACTCTGTCCATGCACCCCCCCGTCGCCCGCCAGCCTTGGGGTCGGTAGTGCTCTCGTTGTCCTTGTCGTTACCATTGCCTTGTAGGGGCGACCGTCTCTGGTCGCCCGCGGGAGGGCGGGGGTCGGTATCGCTATCGCCATCGGAGTCGTAGCTTTGAATACGAGTACGAGCGCGAAGTTGAGGTGCACTCTCAAACGAGCCCCTCCCCCCGTCATTGCCCGACTCGTTCGGGCAATCCAGGCCGAGCTCTGGATCAACCGATCACGCCGGGTGATGACATCCGTGCTCCTCATTCCTCCGGATCGATCTCATGCTCTGCGTGGGAACCTCTGCTCCCCTGTGAAGTTCAGCGCAGGCCGGCCTGCCGATCGCCGAATGGCTCGGGGTCGCCATCCAAGCGCACAGCCTTGCGTCTCCTCGCTGTCGTCATGGACACGGAGCACCCCCCGATGTAACATCTTTGCCTAGGGATCCATTCACCGTCGTGCCATCCGCCGTCTCGCCCACGGGCAGCTCACTGGTGTCGCGCGGCAAAGGCCGCGGAGGGAGAGTTCTCATGAGTCGACGTGTTGCGTCCTGGTTGCCGAGGCGCTGTCTCCCGGCCCTTGTGGCCGGGGTGATCATCGCGGGCCCGCAAGGCGTTTCGGCCACGAAGCCCGTATACGATCGAATGGGGGTTGAGTCAACGGGGACCATTCGAGTGTATGCCGATTACTGCGCGTTTCGCGGCGACAGTCTCGCGAGCCTCGTGGAGATATACATTCAGACACTTCTGGATGGCGTCACGTTCGTGACGGCGGAGGACGGCTCGGTTGATGCAGAGATCGCCTACGATGCCTTCTTGGTCGACGGGCGCGGAGAGACCGCCCTCAAGAGCTGGACGATGCCTGTTCACCTGGAGACGGCAGAGGACGCGGTCCGCCCCGGTCTTTCATTGTATGACCGGCTCGATCTGGCCGTCAAGCCGGGCGCGTATGATCTAGAGCTGAAGGTTCGCGATCTCCACGGTGCGCATACCGCGGAAATTGCCCTACCCATTTTCGCCGCCGATTTCTGGGGGCCCGCAGTCTCTTTGAGCGACCTGCAACTCGCTCGTTCAGTTACGCGATCCGATGACGACGACCTGTGGTTGAAGAACGGCTACCGGGTTCTCCCCAATCCCTCCCGCAGATACGGGGCCGCTCAGCCCACACTCTATTGTTACGCAGAGAGCTATGGATTGCGGCCGACAGGCGAGGCCGGGGAGTTCTGTACGGTGCTCTACGAGGTCGTTGACCTGGAAGGGAAACGCGTCTACCAGAAGGGGCCGTTCCTCCTGCGGCGGGTGGGGGAATCCGCCGTCTTGGTCGAAACTATCGACATTCGGGACCTCGCGCCGGGCTACTACCGGCTCGCCGTCTCCCTGGAGGATACCAGCACCTTCTCGCCCACGATGAGTACCAAGTCCTCCGCGATGTTTGTCCGGACCGAGGATCTCTCGTCCAGCACGCCGATGGGGTTGTCCCCCGCCGAATCCACCGCCGCGGAAGTCGAACTGCGATTCGCGGCCTCACCCGCCGAGGTGCGGAAGTTCCGGGAACTCAACCCGGTCGGCAGGGCCACCTTCCTGGACCGGTTCTGGGCTGCGAAGGACCCTGACACGTCGACCCCCGAGAACGAAGCCCGTGCCCAGCTCCACGCGCGTATTGCGCAGGCTCAGGGCCAGTTCAGAGAAATGGGTCGCGACGGGATGGATACCGATCGTGGCCGTGTGTTCATCACCCATGGTCCACCCAGCGAGATCAGCAGGGTCGCCGGGGAGCTGACGTGCAAGGATCACGAAGTGTGGATGTATCACAGGGAACGGGAATACGAATTTGTCTTTTTCGACGAGACCGGCTCGAACTCCTACCGGCTCATTCACTCCAACTACCCGGGAGAGGTGAGCCGTCCCGGATGGCCGGACATCGTCTGCGAAACGCCCAAGGTGCAAACCTTCTGAAGTAAGAAAGGGGATGCAGTGTGGCCTACGACATCTACGACAAGGATGGGAAGCTCCGCATACCCAGCCCCGACGAATGGCCCATGGCCAAGGATGCCGTTCGTCACGCCGTCACCGTGGGCGAAGCCTATTGCCCCCAGGGTCATGACCTTGTCGATCGCGATCGCCTGATTGGCGACCTGCCGGGCATTCGCCTGGGGTTTCGCCGGCCCGGCGGGGAGGTCGGTGAGGTGGTGCTCAGCCCAACTCTTGGGTGTTTCGACAAGATCGTACTCTCTTCGGAGTTGGTGGAAGGGGAGGAGCTGCAGCTCTTCTGCCCACAGTGTTACACGCCCCTGCCGATCTTAAGGGAATGCCACTGCCGAGAGGGGGCAGTCGTGAACATGCTGTACTTGACCCGGGCCAATGATCCCTATGACGCCATCGCTTTCTGCAATGTCGTGGGCTGTCACAACAGCGCCCTGATCAAGTCGGGAGAGGTTATCCGCTCCGCTCGCCTGTGGGAGTGGTAGGCCGTTTGGCCACCGGGGACAGGATTCGGTCCGGGTTCCGCTTCGTTCTGTGTTCGCAGGCTGCGGTTCATGGTCGCGATCGCAGCTCACAGGGTTCAGGGTTCGGTGTTCAGTCAGACCTCTGAGGGCGCGGGCGCACGCAGAGTGTTCGGGGTTGAGAGTACGGTGCATCGCATGTACCGGATGCGGGACAGAGTCCCGCCCCTTCGGTGATGATGGGCATCAACCCTCGTAGGGGCGACCGTCCCTTATCGCCCGGCGGGGGCGGGGTTCGGGGCCAGTATCACCATCGTTGTTGTTATCGTTGTCGTCATCGTGGTGGACGAGCTGGGGCAGTAGAGGAAAGCAGCAGGGCCGGCCCGCCTTCACCCCTTCACTTCTTTACCTCTTCGCCCCTTTGCGTAGGCTCCTTCACGCTCCCTATGCTCTTCATGGCGAACCCTCTATCCCTTCCTTCTCCCGACGTCGGAGTCTCACGTGACACTTGCTGAAGCACAGCAGTTTCTTTACAGCTTCGTGAACTGGGAGAAGAAGGGCGGCCGTCCCACTGAGGCCGCGGATCTGACCCGTTTCAGGCGCCTTCTGCACACCTTGGACGATCCGCATCATCGGTTTCGGAGTGTTCTAGTCGTCGGCACGAACGGCAAGGGGTCGGTGAGCGCCATGCTGGCCTCGATGCTGCGTGCGGGCGGTCTTCGTGTCGGGCTCTACACCAGCCCCCATCTGGTCTCAATCACCGAGCGCATTCAGGTTGAGGGGAGGCCGATATCAGACGAGGATTTCGCCGCAGGCGTGACAGACCTGAAGGGCGCGCTTGGACCCTTGCCCGGCGACGCATGGGGCTACAGGACAACCTTTGAGCTTCTCACCGCGTTGGCATTTCGGACCTTTGCGGCGTCGGGGGTCGATGTCGCCGTGGTTGAGGCCGGTCTGGGAGCTCGGCTGGATGCCACGGCAGTGGTGGATCCTGTCTTGAGCATCATTACGCCGATACACCTGGATCATACAGCTACTTTGGGGCGAACGCTCCGGGAGATCGCCCGCGACAAGGCGGGAGTTATTCGCCCGGAAGTTGGGCTGGTCACCGCCCCCCAAACGGCGCCGGTGCGGGCGGTCATCCGTGAAGAAGCGGAGGCTGTCGGTCCTGCTCAGTGGATTCGCGTGGGAGTTGACACGTCACACCGTTGGTGGCGCGCGGGTGATGGGTACTGCGGCGCGGTGTTCAGTGGCCGCAGCGGCCGTGTCGAGATGGAGAGGTTGCCCCTTCGTGGAGCTCACCAGGTGGTCAATGCCGCGGCCGCCGTCGCGGCGGCCCGGATGGTCATGCCTGACGCACACCCCGGTATCCTGGCGAAAGGCCTGGCGCGGACCTGCTGGCCGGGGAGGATGGAGGTGGTGCCTGGATCCCCGCCACTACTCCTTGACGGCGCTCACAATCCGCACGGTGCAAGGACGCTCGCGAGGTTTCTCGGCGACTGGGATAGAGGTGGGCATGGCATCTGCACGATTCTTGCGGCAATCAGCATGGGCAAGGATGTGCGCGGCGTGCTCGAGCCGCTGAGGAGCCGCTCCGCCTCGCTGGTCGCCTGCCGTGTCGATGAGCAGCGCGGAGTCGCTGCAGAAGAAATCGTGCGATGCGCGTCGGCCCTTGGGTTTAGCGTCACGGCCACGGATCTTCCCGATGCACTGCAATGCGCACGCGCGAGAGCCGATTCGGACGGCCTCGTGGTTGTCTGCGGCAGCCTCTACCTCGTGGGGGCTATTGCCGCCGAAACGGGGGTCTCGCACCGGTGGTGGGGGTAAGGGTTTCGTACCGGCATGGGCACGGTTCATGCTACAGTTTGGGCCACGGTTCTGCGGATCGGACGGATGAGGGATCGCCTGCAGCGACATCGTGCGCTTTTTGTTGACGATGCACGGCTGATCTGTTATCCTTCCGTTCGCAGGTCATTGTACCCGCTAAAGTCGGGTGAAACAGAACAGCACACCCTGCGACCATTAAGGCCAGGAACCGTAGAAAAGGAGGGTGCGACGATGCGCCACGTCTCACGAATGGTGGCTGCGGCGACGGTCATGCTCCTACTCGTGCCTGTCATGAGTCTGGCTGCGCCCCGGTACCTGTTTCCCCACAGTCAGGAGATGGATCCAAGTCCGGCGTTCGCGCCGGGAACTCGCGATTCTTCCTACATCTACTATGATGACGGAACTCCTTACTACTACTGGACATTGGCGGCCGGGGACAGGGCGGCAGTGCGGTTCACTGTCCCCGCGCCCACCGAGATGGATTCGGCCGAGGTGCTGTCCATCCAGGTCATGGTCTACGACGCCACCGGCCCCGGCAACATCAGGCTCCATGTCTGGGCCGATGACAATGGACAGCCCGGCGCCGACCTCATGGCGCCGATGACGGTCACGCCGACTCTGTACGCGTCGCCGGGGCAGCATCTGTGGAACTCATTCATCGACGTTCGCTTTGAGGATCAGCCAAACCCGGGTTATCAGCAGGTCGAGCAAGACATCTGGATCGGATATGAGTTTCTGTCCAGTGCGCCCAATCCCTTGGGCGATGTCGCAACCACGACACATCGAAGCTACTTCTACGAAGGCGGCTCGTGGGCACCGGTGGATGATTCCGACCTGATGATCCGGATCTGGTGGGGCCAGGATGTTCCCGTGGAGATCTCCTCCTTCTCGTATGAGGTTGCTGAGAATGGCATCCTTCTGCGCTGGGATACCCAGAGCGAGACGGAGAACTTCGGCTTCCGTGTCGTGCGCAGCGGCGACCTGCTGGGGCCCTATGCCGTGGTGAGCGAGCTCATCCCTGGCGCCGGCACGACCATCGTGCCGCAGCACTACGAGTTCTTCGACACTGACGTCGAGTGGGGCAACTGCTACTACTACTTCCTTGAGGACACAGATTTGTCCGGAATCTCCCACCGAACGGGCCCGCTGGCGGCCGTGTTCGGCACCCCTGTCGACCCACCGCTGCCGACCGCCCGATTGCTGGACATAGCGCCGAATCCCGTCACGGAGGAGACCCGGTTGACCTTCCGGGTCGCCGACGGGACCGCGTTCCTGAACGGCAATGCCGAGATGGCGCCTCAGCGGGTGAATCTGGGATTGTATGACCTGCAGGGCCGTCTCACCAGACGCCTCTACTTCGGTCAGGTTCTTCCCGGCACCTATCATGTCACATGGGACGGGACGACTGATGCGGGTTCCGCGTCGCCGGCTGGTGTCTACCTCTGCCGCCTCGAGGTAGGTAACCGGACCGATGTCACCCGTGTCGTCCTCGCTCGATAGGTTTGTGCAGGCAGTGCCTCGCATTAGGAAGGAGAGACGGGAGATGCTAATGAAGGCCGAGAGGACAATCTTGAAGCTCCTGCTGGCCGGACTCGTGATCTGGGGCGGCTCCGCATGGGCGCAGCCCGCGGTACCCACCATGAACCCGGAACCTGAGTTTACGGCGGGGCTCTCAAACACCGTGTCATGGAGTAATGAGAGCGCCTCGGGTGCGGTGGAATACTTCGTGGGCGCGGCCACGGATCCCGAGTTCCCGGATCCCCAGCAGATGGAGCTGTCCAGTGGCTGGATCACGGCCACTACCTATACCTTCGACGCCGTGCTTGAAGACGGGCTGACGTACTATTACCGGGTCAGGGCGCGAAATGCCGACATGACCATGAGTGCCTGGTCAGATTCGGTCTTCTCCACCCAGGATGCCATCGGTCCTGATCCGGTGACCGATCTGGATGCGGTCGGCAGGCTGGAGTACGTCCGGTTGACATGGTCGCCCGTCGAGGACGCAGGAATCGGATTCGCGTTCTACCGGGTCTACCGTTCGACCGCAATGGGCGATCTCGGGTCGCGCATCGACGGCGGCGATAATACCGTGACCTTGCCGTTCTTCGCCGATGAGACGGCGGATACGGCGGTGACGTACTGGTATACCGTACGCCCGGTGGACCTGTTCGGCCAGGAAACCCTGGAGGGCAACAACCAGGATGATGCCGCCCTTCAGCTTCTGGGCGACCCGAGCCTGCAGATCGTATGGCCGACAGACCACTACGTGACCTGCGAGGAAGCCCTCGATGTCAGCGGTGTGTTCTACAATACCGTGTCCATCTGGGTAAATGGGGAGCCGGCCAGGATGACTCTGGACCCGGTGTCGGGTGAGTTCAGTGCCTTGGGCATCCCGCTGGCCATGGGGCCGAACACGATCCTCGCTGAGGGCAACGGCACCTTCGGGCGCACGACCTCCCATGAGATCCTCGTGATCAGGCTTCCTTCCTGTGGACCGCTTCCGGTGCTGACAATTACCGTGCCGGAAGACGGGAGCTACCAGGAGCAGGGCTTCGTTGATGTCTCGGGTACGTTCGAGAACGTCGGCGCGATAATGATCATGGATCAGTGGGTCGACATCACCTGGAATGCCGAGTTCACGACCGGCACCTTCCTGTACCTGGACTATCCGATCGATCAACTGGGTGCGACGACGATCACGGCCACCGGGTATGGCACACCGCCTCCGGGCGAGCTCATCGACCGGGTGGTGACCGATGAGGTCACGGTCTACGTTGTGGCGCCCGGCGAACTGGCGGTCGATATCACGTCCCCCGAGGATGGGGACATTACGGATGCCCGCTCGATCACCGTGTCCGGCACCTTCAGCGGCGCCTTCAAGGTCGAGGTGAACGGGATACTTGCCGTCCTCGATCCTCTTGCCCTCACCTTCGAGTGCGAGAGCGTTCCTCTTGAGTTGGGCGCCAATGAGATTCGCGCCGTTGCCACGGGGGCCGACATGGCCACCGTGGAAGACGTTATCACGGTGTACGTAGTGGGTAGCAGTGACCCTCCGACTGTGGAGATCACCTTCCCGCCGGA
>JAFGKV010000095.1 GCA_016928395.1 Candidatus Fermentibacterota bacterium
GTCCTCCTTTCGACCGGCTCAGTCTACCTCCTTCCGTTACCCATGTATTGACCTATTCCCGTTACCTATGTATTGAACCTGTACCCCAGCGGTGCGGGGGCAACTGGCTCCAGCAGCGACACGTCGCCCGTGTCGGGCCTGAAGGCCCTCCTACTCTGTCCATACACGCCCCGTCGCCCGGCAGGGCGGGGCTTGGGGCCAGTATCGGTATCGTTGTCGTAATCGTAGTCGACGAGCTGGGGCAGTCGCGCTCGAGTACGAGCTTTGCATGTTCTCTCAAACAAGCACAGCCCGCCTTCCTCACCCCTTCACTTCTTCACTTCTTCACCTCTTCACCCCTTCACCTCTTCACCTCTTCACTTCTTCACCCCTTCACCTCTTCACCCCTTCACCTCTGCCGCATAACCTTGCCGACGAGACCTTTGTCCACAAGAGCGTGCACCAGCTCCTTCAGGTGCGCCTCCGCATCCCCGGGAACCTGGGCGAACTCCCTGTGCATTGCCCCGAGGATGTCATCCATTCTGTGGTAGCCGTCCAAATGCTTCCACACGAACACACCCACAGGATTCAGCCCGAATCCCGCGCCGGTCTCAGGGTCGAACAGCACGGCGCAATTGTCTTGTTCCTCGCGCATGACCACCGCGGGGTTGGCCTCAAGATAGTGGTCCAATTCCATCCTCATGCTCCTCCGGAAGCATCTATCCTCACCACGGTGGGTTCCACACCATGATCGCCCACCGTGAGCCGGACAATGCTGACAGGCGCGGCGGCCCAACCCGGCGCGGCGCTGCCCGGGCTCACCACGAGCACGCCATCCCTCTCGTTTGTGGACGGCTGGTGCCATAGCCCCGAGACCACCACGTGGATGCCCTCGGGTGGCCACGCCAGTCGGGAATGATTGTGCACCACGAGGATACGAATCTCCCCCGCCGCGATGACAATCATTTCTGGCAGATCGGACAGTGGGGGCTGCCGGTCGCTGTTGCCGCGAACGGCAGCCACGCTCCCCAACGCCCTCAAGGCATCCAGCGTACCGGCACCCCCGATGTCGCCGGCATGCACGATGAGATCACTGCCGCGCAAGGCCTCGATCACGTTGTCGGGAATCGATCCGTGCGTGTTTGCGAGAATCGTGATGGTCGCCGGATTCTTCTCAATCGCAGTGAATTCCACGGGCATCGCCTTCCATGAGCGTCCAAGGCCAGGGACAAAGCAGTGCGTTGAATGCACCATGGAAGGCCGCGCAGGTCAAGCGGTTCGTCGGCTTCCTCCCCTCCCTTGCCTCATGGGACACGGAACCAGTCTTGCATCGGGAGAGACGGGTATGGAATGATGGATGATTGGAATTATGGACGGATAGACAGCTCGCCACGCTCTCGGTTCTCAGTCATCACAGTTCTCAGTTTCTTCGTCTTCAGTTCCGCGCCTGCTGCCGACTGGAGACTGGTGCCCTCCAACTGCCGGCTGCCCGCGCAGGGGGCGTTTCAAAGGATGCGCAATGCCCATGAACCAAACTCACGCAGCACTCCCCGATGTCGGCCGCAACCGCCTGGCATCGGAGAAGAGCCCGTACCTCCTTCAGCACGCCTCCAATCCCGTTGACTGGTACCCCTGGGGGGACGAAGCCTTTGCCACGGCGCGCTCCGAGGACAAGCCGGTCTTCCTTTCCATAGGCTATGCCACGTGCCACTGGTGCCATGTCATGGCCCATGAGTCCTTCGAGGATGAAGAGATCGCCGCGTTGCTGAACGAGGCATTCGTGTGCGTCAAGGTTGATCGGGAGGAACGTCCGGATATCGATGCGGCCTACATGGCGGTGTGTCAGGCCATGACGGGACTCGGCGGTTGGCCCCTCTCCGTCGTCATGACCGCCGACGGCGCTCCCTTCTTTGCGGCGACCTATCTCCCTCCCCGTGCCCGGCATGGCCTGGTGGGGCTTATCGACCTGATACCGAAGATCAAGACCCTGTGGCGGCAAGACCGGAGCCGCTTGCTGGATGTCGGTCGACAGGCGATCCATGCCGTGACCCCCGTGCCATCCTCCAGCGAAGAGGTCTCCGATGCTGTCTTCAACCACGCGTATGCCGAGCTTTCCCGGCGATTCGACGAACGCCACGGCGGATTCGGTGACGCCCCCAAGTTCCCCACGCCGCATACACTGCTCTTTTTGCTCCGTCACTGGTCACGCACCGGCCAGGCAAGAGCCTTGGCTATGGTGGAGACGACCCTCACCGCCATGCGGCACGGCGGCATCTATGACCAGATCGGCTTCGGATTCCATCGCTACTCCACGGACTCCCGCTGGCTCGTGCCTCACTTCGAAAAGATGCTCTATGACCAGGCCCTGCTGACCATGGCCTATACCGAGGCCGCCCTGGCCATGGGGGATCCCCTGTTCCGGGCCACCGCGGGCGAGATCATCGACTATGTGCTTCGCGACCTGCTCTTGCCGGAGGGAGCCTTCGCCTCGGCGGAAGACGCCGATTCCGAGGGAGAGGAAGGCCGATTCTACCTCTGGGACAAGGCCGAAGTCGACAGGATTCTCCCCGCAGACCAGGCGCTGCTGCTAGGCGAAGCCCTGGCCATCAGATCCGGAGGAAACTTCAACCCGGAGCATGGTGCCGAGCCTTCGGGCCGGAACATCCCGTATCTGCCTCGCCCGCTGCCCGAGACAGCCCTCGCTTTGGGAATCGCTCCCGGCGAGGCCGCAACCAGGCTCGAGGCTGCGCGTCAGATACTGCTCCAGGTTCGGAACAAGAGAACCCGGCCCCTCCGAGATGACAAGATCTTGGCTGACTGGAACGGCCTCATGATCGCCGCCCTGGCCAAGGCGGCAAGGGCATTCAACGAGCCGCGGTACGCCGACGCCGCGCGGCGCGCCGCCGCCTTTGTGCTGTCGTCCCTGCGCACCGCCGATGGCCGGCTCCTGCACCGCTACCGCGACAAAGAGGCAGCAATTCCTGCGTTCGCCGATGACTATGCTTTCATGACGTGGGGGCTTCTCGAGCTCTACGAGGCAACCCTTGACTCGGCGCTGCTGGGCGCCGCGATCCGTCTGACCGAGAGCCTCCTGGGGCACTTTTCCGATGCACTCGGAGGGATCTACCTGTCGTCCGACGACGTTGAGCAGGTGCTGGTTCGCACCATGGAGGTCTACGACGGCGCCATCCCTTCGGCCAACTCGGTGACCCTGGCCAACATGGTGCGTCTGGCCCGGATAACTGGTGAGGCGCGTTATGAGCACCAGGCGCGCCGCCTGGCCTCGGTTTTCGCGGGTGCGATAGACCGCGCACCCAGTGCCCACACCATGTTCCTGCTGGGCCTGGATCATCTGCTCCATGGGGGAACCGACATCGTGATCGCAGGCAGGCCTGGCAGTTCCGACACCGACGCCTTGCTCGAGGTCGTGCGCGGCAGATTCCTGCCCGCGGCCACGCTGATGGTCCGGCCGGTCAATCCCCCCGATCTTGCTCTTGAAAGCCTTGCTCCCGCGCTGGTCGACAAGGCGCCCATCAACGGACGGGCAGCAGCCTATGTCTGCCGAGACCGCACCTGCCTGCCTCCGGTCACCGAACCCACCGCCCTGGCGGATTTGCTCGGTGCCGACGCAGTCGCAGCGAAGCCCGCCTCCACTTCCTGAGCGGAGAAAAAGGTGACCTCTTTGTAGAAGACATTTGTTTGCTCTCTTCACTATACTCTTTGCCGAATTCGCTCTCTCTATCAACGAAACCGACGATACGACACCCATGCGGCTTCAACACGCGGAACGCCTCTTTGAAAGACTTGAGAACGTCATCGACAAAGCATGTCGTAGTTACAAAATCAAACTCAGCATCTGGAAACGGCAAACTCTCCGCCACATGTCGAAAGACTTGGATGCCCTGTCTTTCAGCCTTGGTCGCCATTTTCTCCGACGGCTCCACGCCGATTCTTATGTCAAAAGGCACGGCGAATTTCCCTGACCCAACCCCTATTTCGAGACCCTTGGCTGTCTACGCTGGTATTCCTGAAACCAGGTCCCGAACGACGACCTGTCCACATCCTGCTCGAGTATGGCCCTGTATACGTCGATGCTCGGAATGCCGTTCGGATACACCTTGCGCCGCATGAGGAACCGCTTCAGGTCAACAATCAGTTGCCTCCTAGACGGATCGATCTGGCGGTCCGTCCTGCGAAGCCACCGTCTGCCTGCCTCATACTCGGCTTCTGATAGGAACCATATGTCGACGTTCCAGAGCATACGTTTCCAGTGAACCTCGAATCCCAAGAAGAAGTGCCCAGGGCTGTCGGGTTCCTTCTCGGTGCATCTCAGTTCGAACCACGAAGGCGAAAGCTGGCGCAGGCATTCGGCACCGAGAGCCAGGACCTCCGCCCGCCTCAATGGGGCATAGAGAACATTCAGGTCAATATCGGGCCACGCCATCGTCTGCAGCCGGAAGCTCCCCGTAGCGTAGTACGGGAAGCCCGACAGTCGGTGCCTCAGCTGTGCGAACTCCAGGAACTCCGAGGCGCGTTGCTCCAGAGTCGCCTTGGTGCTGGTGCTAGCCATGGTCCTGCCACCTAACGATGGAGCTCAGGCGCGAACCGCTTCAACCTACGATTTAGGCGCACGAGACGCCAGCCGTTCGAGCGAGCAAAACGGTAGGCAGGCGTGTCGCCTGCAGCGCGGGGGTATGCCGCCGTTTGCACCGTGTGCTCAACCTCTCTTTCCAGGCTCAAGCCACTGGATTGCCGCTTCCCGCTTGGGAAAAAAGCGGAACTGATGCCCCCGGTTGGCCTCACGTGCAAACTCTTGAAACCGCTGCGAGTGAGCCGAGACATTGGGGACGACGCTGGCCATTTGAATCCCATACGTGGTGAGCCGCTGCATGAGTTCTCCAGCGATTCCAGTGCTGAGATCGAAGAACGCCGGGGGCAAAGCGTCCTGGTCGAGCAGAATGGATCGCGTGTCCTGCTCGATGCATTGGGCGACAATGCTGGACGGGTCGAAGTTGTCTTGTGGCTCGAACTCAATGAAGGTGCTCATTCAGACACTGATCCAGTTTCAAGTGGAGGCAGCCGAACGGCGGGCGTGAGCCGCTCCGTATTGGCCGCAGAGCGTAGTGGCGCGGCCAACACGAAGTCGCGCTCCACGCTCTGGTTCGGCAATTTCCTGTTGTACTTCTTACGTTGCTCTGAGTGCCGGTTCAAGCGCCTCTGTGCCAACACCGAGCAAGACAGGAATTTGGTGCATGCGGCACAAGAACCCAGTCACTCGACGTTCAGATGCCGTTGAGCCGTAAAGATACCCTCTGTGATTGGCTTGCGGGTCGAATCCAACTGATTGATCAGCATCCCGGAGAACGTTCCTTCCACAACGCCTCCGACCTTCCCATAAGCGGAAACGGCAATGGTAACGGTTTCGGAGTCGTAGTTGCTGAAAGGGGGCTTGATGAATGAACAGGTCGCGCCAGCGTCCTCATCGAACTGTCCGGTGGCCGTGCCGGGAATTTCCAGCATCAGGGTCCACTCGCTTTCGTCCCCGCCGCTCGTAATGCTGGTGCTGTTTTCA